>JAZQOB010000137.1:0-13669 GCA_045627625.1 Treponema sp. | reverse complement strand
TCATAAAATGGTACTGCCAAGTCATAAAAGAGAATATCTTCCTCTTCTGGATCAAGTGATTCTACAAAATCTAATAGACTAGTATTAAAAACTTCGTTCTTATCCATGCTATTAAGTTCATTTTTTAACTTTTTACAAAATTCAAGAACTTTTTTATCTTCATCATCTTCTGAATCAAAATGGCTGTTTCGGGCAAGATTTATTCTGTAGAAACGGTCATCAAAAAAACTATGATGTCAACGAATGACACCGTAAAATTTTATATTGTTTCTTGAAAATCCGCTATGCGTGATTTTGGGTTCTAGGGGTATCCCCTAGCGCATACGTTAGCCTTGGCTAATGTGTATTGCGCCCTTGTAGTCTTTTCGCCTAAAGCTCAAAGCCTGCAAGCGAGTTATTTCTCTACACTATCCTTTTCCAATAAAAATGGAATAACTCCTATAATTGTAATTCCATTTTCATCCTGGTATCGTTTCTGGTTTCCACCCACAACAACAATCTTTTTAAAAAAATCTCCACTATTTAGCAGTGATTTTGTTTCCTGATTCTTCTTTTCAGGATCATCGATACTGAATGCAGACTGAATGTAAATCTTGTTGAATCCTTGATTTACAATAAAATCAATTTCTAGATTATTTTTTTTCTGCACACCATTTATTGTTGTAGAGACCTGCACTACCCCAACATCAACTGAATATCCTCTGGAAATAAGTTCATTAAAAATTATGTTTTCCATAATATGACTTCTTTCCTGCTGTCTGAAATTCAGTCTTGCATTTCTCAATCCAATATCCACAGCATAATACTTCAAAGGGAAATCAAGATATGATTTTCCTTTTACATCAAATCTATTTGCTTTTTTAATTATGAATGAGTCTTCAAGATATTCCAGATAATTCTTAACCGTATGATCCGACAACTTAAGCTGCTGCACGGAAGTCAGAGTATTGTTAAGCTTATGAGGATTAGTAAGAGAGCCAACTGATGAGAGGATTACATCAATCAGACTGCTCAATGGAGCTTCATCCTTCAATTTATATCTTTCCTTAATATCTGCTATATAAATCTTTGTAAAAAGATTCTTCAAATACTCTGCCCTCTCAGTTTCATTTTTTTCAAGGACAGCAAGAGGCATTCCTCCATACGTCATGTATTCTTCCCATGCATCAGCTTTTTCAAGTCCTGAATACTCATAATATTCATTGAAAGTTAATGGATAGACCTGTATTTCACATCCACGATCACGGAAGTTTGTAGCAACATCCTTTGAAAGCAGCCTTGAATTACTTCCAGTAACATAGATATCCAGGTTCTTTCTGGCCATCAAATCATTCAAAATGTCATAAAATGTTGTATAAAGAAGATCTCGGTCCTCTTCTGGAACTGATGATTCATCTACTCCATCTTTTTTTATACGATAACAAAGCTGGATTTCATCGATGAATATATAGAATTTATCAGTCTCATTTATTTTTTGCAGAACGTATTCGTAAAGTTTGTTTGGATTTCTAAAGTCTTCAAACCCCTTTTCATCAAGTGGAATCTGGATAATATGAGAGTCATCTATTCCCTGTGAATTCAAATAGTTTTTATAAAGTTCAAAAAGAAGATAAGATTTTCCACAGCGTCTTATACCTGTAATGATTTTAATCAGGCCATTTTCTTTTTTTGAAATAATTCGATTCAAATATGCCTCACGTTTAATCAATTAAAAGCTCCTACTGCAAAATATTTTCTTTTAAGAACTTACTTTGCAGTACAATTATATCATATATTTCTAAATATTGCACTTACTGCAAACTTTTTTCTAGGAAGTACAAATTTTGCAGTAACATAGAACTGTCTCCTATTTTTCCTCCTAAAATAGGAGACAGTTCCTGAAAATAGGCGATTTTCTGCAGAAATTCTAAAACAGGCCCTAGAATCGCTTCTAAGGCATTCGGACGTATAATTACTCAAATTTTCTCAAACACCCCCCTTAAAAGCCCGTTATTTGCGTCCTTTATTTTATGTAGTTTTTATAAAGATTACATAAAGATTTTATAAAGTTGTTATAATGATTTTATCTTTATGTATTAAAGAAATATTTATTTTATGTTGATTTTTCAAAGATTTCTTTGTATAATATTTATGATATCTTTAATAGATATTTGGGAGGATCTATAATGAAAGTAATTTCTTTTGTAAACAGAAAAGGCGGTGTTGGAAAAACATCCATTTCATACAGTGTTGCTGTAAGCATGGCAAAATTTGGCAGAGTCTGTGCAATTGACCTTGATAGCCAGGGATCAATGACAAGCTGGGCCAACATTGAAGAAATGTCATATGAACTTGCAGATTTCCTCTATGGAAGATGTGAACTCAAAGACGTTCTGCAGCAGACTTCTACCCCTAACCTTTTCATTCTCCCTACTGCTGCAAAAGGCGGCGATCTTAATGAATACAATGAAAATAAAGCTCGAAAAGAACCTTTCCGTTTTGTACAGCTGAAAAAAGATCTCGAACAGTATTTTGACTATCTAATTTACGATTCGTCTCCTGCATGGAGCGGCCTCGAAGAAAACTGCTGTCTTTCATGTGATGAAATAGTTACAGTTTTGAAACTGGACCGTTTCTCTGCAGATGGTCTTGATACATTCAACACTAACCTTTCAAACCTTAGAAAAACTTATGATGGATGTCACGGAGTTTCCGAAAATGGAAAACCTGACTTCAATAAAATCGTTCTTAACGAAAACAATAACTCTTATGCTCAGTGCCGTGAATTGATTGAAGCATATAAACCTTTGGAAGCAAATGGATATAAACTTTTCATTGTTCCTCAGGACCTAAGCTTCCGCAAAGCTCAGCAGAACAGTGTTTCTATCCAGGATTTTACAGGCACTAAACCTGAAACATTAAAAGTTATTGATGAATTAGCAGAAAGCTTGAAATAAACATGAAAAGTGCAACAACTTGTTGCACTTTTCATTCCAGTACTAAAAAATATGGAGAAATAAGCATGGCATCTAGCAAAAAGAAACCTATGGAACCACCTAAAGTTGTTGGTGACCTTTTAAGTACATTAAGTAAAACTCCTGTTTCTCAGGATTCTACAGAAACAATCATTCCAGCTCAGGAACCTTCAGCCGTTGTTGCTCCTGTAGTAGAAAAAACAGTTGAAACTCCTGCTCCTAAAGCAAAAACACTTCTCACAGAAGAACAGGCTAAAAAAACAGCTGTAAACTTGAGCATTCCTGCATATATTAAAAATGACTGGAAATCTTTCTTTGCGAGCCATGGTCTTACAATGACAGACGGCCTTATTGCTGCAGTAAAATATCTTGAACAACAGGTTGATAACGGAAGCGTTACAATCGGTGCCATCTCTGTTCAAAAACTTTAATGTTATTAAAAATTAGGACTAATAAATGCCAAAGTCACTAGAAGAACTGTTAAAGATAAAGAAATGGACTGGAAAAGATGCCGGCCTGCTTTATCTTTATTCTACTAAAAATGATATTTTAAATTCTCGATTTGAATCTTCTGTAAAATTTCCTGTCAGTCAGGATAAATTCAATACAATCCTGAAAAAAATATCTGTTGTTCCAAAAGAATATAAAGAGTTTACTTTCTATTCAAAATTTCAATATATGGTAATGGATATTGAAAAACTCAGCCGCTTCTATAACGAACAGCTGAATCATCATATACTCAAACTTAATACACTGCTTGAGACAATTTACCACGATAAACAGACTGAAAAGAAAATAATGAACCTAAATATTTCAGATGAAGAAAAAGCTGATATTATTTCCAATTTAGATTCTGCTTCATTCCAGGAAACTTTATTTAATACTTTTGACAAAGAATATATCGAAGAAATTACAGAAGGATATAAACTTTCAAGAAAAATAATTATCAAAGATCTTTCATATTTTTACTCTCTTGAATTTGTTTTCAGTAATATTCTTAAGAGATATGATCTTGAATTTCTAGAAGAAATAATGAGACAACAGGTTCCTTTCCATGGATATATAAATAATTTAAACCTTAACTATGAAAAAATTCAGGACTGTCTGACAAACAAGGAAAGAAAAACATTCAACGAAATATACATACCAATTGATTACAACAAACTTTATCCTACTAACGAGGATATCCCTGACAGTGAAACTGGAGAAAAAATCACCATTGAAGAATTGGACTTTCTGACTCCTGAAGATATAAAAACATTTGTGCTTGAATTATCAAACATAATGACAAGCAAGTATTTGGGTAGCAAATGAAAAAAGAAAAAGTCGTAAAAAATACTGATATTGAATCATCTCTTAAAGCTGACGAACTCAGCAGTGATTTTGCTTCATTTTATCAAGGGCAGATAACAAACTCCGTTACTGCTATCAGTAAAAAGTCAAAACATGAAGTTGATCCTGAAACTCAAGCCTGGCTTTTCCCTGTTGAAGAATTGGGAGGAGGTAAGGTTGTTCTTGAAAATGCTGATAAAAACGAACTCACACTTTCTTCTGCAAAGCTTCTTGATACCATTACACTTGTTCTCACTGGAATCCTTCCTTATGGTGCTTCTGATGAAAAACTATCAGGCTATCTTGATCTGGAATTAGATGTTTATAAATACATGAAGTTCTGCGGCCTGCAGGATAAGAATCAAACTGTAAAGCAAATGAAAAAAGATCTTGAAGCTCTTTTCAATGCTTCAACAACTGCAAAGATTATTCGCCATGTAGGAAAAAAAGAGGTTGAAGAAGTTCAGGATATTCGTTTCATTGATGAAAAACCTCACGGCCAGATTAGAGATACTGCAAAAATTCATATTGCTCTTTCCTTTGCTCGTTATTTAACCCATAACCAGATAATGCAGTATCCTTTGAAAATCCTTCTTTCTTCAAAAAACCCTAATACTTATTATATTGGAAAAAGACTTGCAGAACTTTTTAATATGAATCAGGGAAAAACAAATGAAGACAGCATCAATATTGAAAACCTTCTGAAATTTACTCCTAATATTCCAACTTTGGAAGAAGAAAAAGGAAAGGGAAGACATTACCGAGAAAGATGTATCCAGCCTCTTGAAAATACTCTTGATGAATTGCAGCAGATTGGATTCCTTTCTGAATGGTATTTTATGAAGGCCGACAAACAGATGATCCCTAATGAAGAATTACATGCATGGTCTGTAGGATATAATGACTGGAAACAGCTTTATGTTCACTTCGTAATTAAGGATTATCCATTAAGGGAAAATACTACAAAGCTTATTGAAGACTTAAAAAAGTAGGTGAGGTTTGTCGCAGTAATAGGTCCTGATTGTCGCAAGAAAATAAAGTTTATCTCAAAAAAGTAGGTCTGATTTGTCGCAAACTGTGTGATTTTCCCCTTAAGATATATAAAAAGTAGGTGGAATTTGTCGCAAAGGTAGGTGAGGTTTGTCGCAGAAGTAGGTCTAGTTTGTCGCAAAAGTAGGTGAACTTCGGCGCAAAAAAATAAATTTTTCACTTTTCTTCTATATTACACAGTGATCAAATTCCCTAAGACTTAATAAGACTATTAAGACTTATTAAGTAGCATTTGAGCCACTTCTTGAAAAGTGGCTCATGCTATAATCCCTATAAACGAAAAACGCTTGAATTGGAGGGGAAACATGCAATTCAATGAATCCATTAAATATATAAATGAACATGCAACTGACTATTTGAAGCCAGATGCTTCTAAGAAGGGATATATTTGTCCTATTTGTGGAAGCGGATCTGGAGCAAAAGGGACTGGAATCACAGAAAACCCTAAAAGTCCGAATCACTTTACTTGTTGGGCCGGATGTTTCAGCAGCAAAAGTTATATTGATATCCTGGCAATAAGAGATGGCATAAATGAAAGTGATACTAAGGCTGTTGTAGAAAATGCCTGCAGAGAATGCGGAATTACATTGGATGAAAACAAAGACTTTAGGAAGAATGAAAATAAATCAAAAATTGAAAATGCTGTAGAAGAAAAAGAAGCTGATTATAAGGACTTTTTTAAGAAATGCCATTCTGATGTAAATAAAACAGATTACTGGCAGAAAAGAGGGCTTGGTGAAGATGTCATCGAGAGATTTAATATTGGTTATTGTGAATCCTGGTCCCATCCAAAAGTTCCTAAAGCTCCAAAAACAGCACGTCTTATCATTCCTACAGGTGATGGAAGTTATCTGGCCAGGGCTGTAGATGAAAGTGTAGATAAGAGATATTCAAAGCAGAAAGTCGGAAATACGAAGATATTCAATATTAGTGCATTAGAAAATCCATCTCAGCCTGTTTTTATTGTTGAGGGGGAAATAGATGCAATGAGCATTATTCAGGTAGGAGGCGAAGCTGTCGGCCTTGGATCCTTGAGCATGACAGAAAAACTCCTGGATTACGTTGAAAGTGTGTTACCTAAGCAGCCTTTAATTTTTGCGTTGGATAACGATAAAGGCGGAAGTGAGGCCGGAAACAAGGCTCAGAAGAAAATTGAAGAGAGAAGGGAGCAGCTGGAAGAAAAAGGTCTTATCATTCATTTTGCAGATGTTGAAAATCTTTATAGCGGCCATAAGGATGCAAATGAAGCTTTATGTGCAGAATTCTTTGAGTTTGCTCCGAAGGTAGAAGAAGAAAAAAGACTTTCATACAGATCAAAGGAATTGAGACAGGAAGCTCTTGTCGCTGAATTAAGAAAAGATAGTGTTCTTCACAGAATGCCAGACTTTATGCAGTGCATTGAGGATTCAAAGACACGAAGTTATGTTCCTACAGGTTTTCCAATATTGGATAAGGAACTTGATGGAGGTTTGTTTCCTGGACTTTATATTGTTGGGGCTATCAGTTCTCTTGGAAAGACAACTATGTGTCTGCAGATTGCGGATCAGATTGCACAGCAGGGAAAGGATGTTCTTATTTTCTCTTTGGAGATGTCTCGAAATGAACTTATTGCAAAAAGTATAAGCCGCATTACAAGCATTGAAGATGTGAAGCTTACAAGAAGCAATACTAATGCAAAAACAACACGAGGAATTCTGACTGGCAGTCTGTATGAAAAATATAATGAAACTGAAAAGAGGCTGATTGCATCTGCAACTGAAATCTATAAGTCATTTTGTGATCATCTTTATGTTTATGAGGCAAGTGAAGAAATTACGGTTCAGTCTATCAGGAAGAGGGTAGAGCTTCATACAAAAGTTACAGGAGAGGCTCCAATCGTATTGATAGATTATCTGCAGATTATTGATCCGCCAAAAGATCAGCAGTTCCTGACAGATAAACAGGTTACAGACAAGAATGTAAAGGCATTGAAAATAATCAGCCGCGATTTCAATACAACTGTAATAGGAATCAGTTCTTTCAACCGTGATAATTATACCTCAGTGGTAAATATGGCCAGCTTCAAGGAATCAGGAGCAATCGAATATTCAAGTGATGTTCTTATAGGACTTCAGTATAAGGATATGGTGGAAGCTGCAGGTGATAAAGCAAAGGCTCAAAGCGTATCTGATAAGGCGGCTGAGGATGCAAAAAACAGAAGGTCAGTTGCAGTTCAATTGAAAATCTTAAAGAACAGAAACGGAAGCAAAGGAACTGTGGATTTTGACTTCTATCCAATGTTCAATAAGTTCAAAGAAAAGCAACAGTAGAAAGTAGGTGAGGTTTGTCGCAAGGTATGAGTTTAATTAATTTTCAATGGAAAAATTATAGAGATAGTGCTGGTGTTGAGACTGCAACACGATTGATTCTTTTGTTTACATATAATGTTTTTAAGTATCCAAAAAAGAATTTTGGTAAAAATGAATATTCCAATGATTTCAATATTTATAAGGCAAACATTGCAAAATGTTTTAATTTTAAGTTATTAGAAAGAAGTCCTTTGTGGAATGATTCAATAGAAAAAGCATTAAGACAGTATTATTTTGATGAAGAAGTTGATGAGAATTCAGGAGAAACATTAAAAGATTTTTTTATAAAAGAATTTGTTGATAATACAAAAATTCAAAAAAAAGTATTCAGAGAAGAAAGAAAAGTTTTCATAGAATGGGGTCTATTAGTAGCTCTAATAAATTTCATATTTAACTTAATAATTATAATTAAGGCAAAATCTATATCTGGAGTTAGTAGTTCCACTTGGCTTTATATTGGTGCATTTTGGTTTGTGTCATTTCTTATGATAGGAACAAGTATCTTTGATTTAATTTATACAATAAAGATAAATAAAGTAAGAAAAATTATAAGACTTTTTAATGCAGATTTATTTTTTCAGAAATTAAATGAAGAAATGGATTTTATGAGCTCATACTTTACCGAAGAAGCAGTAAATCGACAAATAGCAGAATTAGAGAGAAATGATACATTTAAGGATTTAAAAAATGCATCAGAAGAATTTGGAGAATTAGTCAAATATTGTATAAGAAAGGATTATTTTTTATTTGGTAAGGATATAATAACTTTTACTAAGGATTTTCCTAAGTATTGTATTGTAAACTTACTTCGGGAAGAAGATTTTTTTACAGATTATAAAGGAGCAGGTTTTCCATTTTATGTAGAGATGAAACACGAATTAGATATATTATTTAATTGTGATACTTCAAAAGCAGGAAAGAATAATTTAACAGAATCTAAGTCTGCATGGAATCCAAATGTTAAGAATCTGGGAAATAAGATGCGAAAAGCTATGGAGCAAATAAGAAGAGAGCTGGTAGTAGAAAAGTAGTAGAACTTCTACCGAGTAAGCCTGAATAGAATGGGATAAGCATGAAGAGAGCTAATAAGCTCTTTTTTGCTTATCCCATTTTTTTTGTCTGGAGGGCTAAATGGACAAAATAAAAATTCTGGAATTTCCAGAAAAGACATTATTAACAAGAAGGGAAACTGCTTCTGTACTGAATGTTTCACTTGCAAATTTTGATGCATCAATATCAAAAAAATTGGAACGAATCGAAATAGGCAGGCGAGTTTATTTTGCGAGAGATTCAATTGAGAAATTTCTTGGTGAATGTACTAACACGAGGAGGGAAGATGAAAATAAAAAAGACGAACAATAAGTTTTTTTATTTTCCAGAAGAAAAATATTCTGGATTGATACTTCCTTCCTGGTGGCCGGTAGGAGGTGCATATGGCTATAGCATTTGTGCGTGCTAATCCCATCAGTAGGTTGAAAGGCCAGTCTGCAGTGGCCAGTGCAGCTTATAGAGCATGTGAGAAGCTTCATGATGAACGGCATGATAAGGATCACAACTATAAAGCTAAATCCGGCCACATTGATGGAGGACTGATACTTCCTGATAGAGTTCATTTTACAAGGGAAGAACTCTGGAATGCAGTAGAAACTTTTGAAAAAAGAATTGATGCAAGGCTCTGTAAAGAGATACTTGTTGCTTTGCCAAAGGAACTTTCACTGGAAGAAAACATACAGCTTTCAAAAGATATTGCAAAGCTTGTTTCCAGGGAGTTAAAAGCCAGTGGCCTTGAGGATCAATATTGCGTGGACTGGAACATGCATGAACCTCATAAGGAAGCGGCCATGGATGAGGATGGAAATTTTCTTCTTGATGAAAATGGAAACAGAATCATTCTGAACAATGATAATATCCATCTTCATATTTTGATTACCGAGAGAGCCTGGGATTTTGAAAAAGGAACTTTCAAATCAAAAAAAGACAGGGACCGCAATTCTAAAGAATGGATGGCAGAAACAAAACTTAAAATCGGTGAAGTTATGAATCAGCGATTGAGAGAGATGGGATTGCCTGAAGTCGATTTCAGAAGTTTTGAAATTCGAAATGAAGAAGCAAAACAAAAAACAGGAAAAGAACTGGATGCTCCACAGGAACATAAAGGACCTGTGAAGACAAACAGTGATCGAAAAAGGCGAAGAAGAATCAACAGAACAAAAAGGGAACTAAAAACTGTTCAGGATGAATTAGCACGTATCAATAAGAATGAAAAAGAAACTGCAAAAGTAAAGAACAGAAACAAACCTAATGTAACTTCAAAACATGACTTTTCTTCATGGACTGAAAAACAGCCAGATAAACCTGGTAATAATCAGACAGTGGAAATGAAGGGTAGTGAAGTAAAAAAGACATCATCTGCAGTAAAGGTTGCCGCAGCTCCTGCACCAGCAATTCAGCCAGAAAGAAAAACTGAAATGCCGGCACCGAGAGTCCAGGCACCTGCAGCACATGTTTCTTCTAGTGGTGGATCTGCAAATCAGCATGGGCCAAAAGTCCGTTGTATGCTTTGTGGAATTATTGAAATTCCTGAATGTAAAGAATGCAAGTTCAGGAAGAAGGAAAATGAAATATCCAATGATAATGATGGATATTCCATGGGATGATAGAGGAGGTTTAAAAATTGAATAGTGATATCGAAGAACAGATTTTTAGTATCAATACAAAAGTTGGAAGACTTGTTGATATTGAGAATAAAATTGAAAAACTTCTGAATGAAAAATCTGAAGTTTCTCAAATGAGTCCTAAGGATAGGGAAGTTATCCTTAATGAAATTAAAGCATTCCAGACAGATTTCTCTGAAGGTTTAAAGGGTGTATTCCTAAACAACCAGGCAGAATTCAAGAAAGACAAAATAGCCTTACTGCAACAAGGCCAGCAATCTGTGAATGATTCCTTGTTGAAATTGCAGAACCTTCTTATTGATTTTCAGGGAACGGCAGATTCATGCAAGGAATTAAAAGAGATTTGTCAGACAGCTGTAAAAGATGCAATCAATATGGCATCCGTAAAAATGGATCTGGAACATGTTATCGAAACAACTGTAAAAGATTCCTTAAAAAAGCAGACTCAAAGTAATGAACAAGCAGCAATAAAACTTGGAAATACAGCAGTTGAAATGAGAAAGCTTTATAGAAGGACAGTACATGATACTTTTGCTATTTCTGCAATGATTTTAACTATGATTGCTTTTCTCGGTGGAATTATGATTCATCAAATATTGATGAATAAAACATGTGAAGATGTGTTTGAAAAATTCTATTCAGAAAAGTATGAAAAAGAAATTGCAGAACCATTAAAAACGGCACAAAAAGAAGCTGCGGATTATTTGAAGCAGCAGCAAAAAGAAGCTGACAAATATCTTTCTGATACCAAGAAACAGGCTGATGAAGATCTGAAAAACAAGAAAGCTGAGGCGAAGAAGTATCTTGATGATCAGATGGCAGAGGCCAGAACAAAAGCTCAGGAAGAGTATGACAAACGGATGGAACTGTACTCCCAGCAGGTCCAGGCCGCAGTCGATAAGAAAATCAAAAAAGAAAAATCAAAACCTATGGAGGGTAATTAATTTATGGAACAGTTTAAGATTTTAACACAGAAAGAGTTGAAGGCTCTTTCACAGGAAGAAACAAAGGCATACTACAAAAAGTATGAAGACTATCTCAAAACAAAAATGGCCATTGAGTTGAGAGAGAAAGCAGAGTATGAAAAGGTTCAGGCAGAAAAGAACAGAAAGAAAGTAAATCATGCAATGTATCTGGTTGCAGGTGAACTTTTCAATTCTGAATATGCTTTACCTTTCTTAAAGGATCTTGCAGCAAAAACAAGATTCACAAGCCGTCATACTGAAGATCTTAATCTTCTTATGGAAGCAAAAGGTTATGGTCAGGTAGTAAAGTTCATTGCCTGCCAGGATACCAAGAAAAAGAAAGAAACAGCTGAAGAGGCCAGTGGATTAGGACGCTGATAATTCTTCTCCAGGTGAGTTAGTACAAAACCTAAGCGTTTAGGAATTGGGAAACTCGCTTGGAGTTTTTTTGAAGAAAAAATGACAAGGGCGCAATACACATTCCCGATGGGAATGTATGCGCTAGGGGATACCCCTAGAACCCAAAATCACGCATGGCGGATTTTCAAAACTATTTGCATAACCAGGAGGTGAATTATATGCAGCAGCAGAATGACTATTATAAAAATCAGTTTGATTTCTGGAATGATGAAAATGGTGAAATGAATATATATGCTGAAAAGATCCAGGGGATTCAGGATTATGATGAACTTCTTTCTTTTGAAGAAACAATAATGGAACCTGAAGAAAAACGAATAAACAGCTTTGCAGAAAATAAATTTATTTATGAGGACTGGCAGAAAAAAGATTCCGAACTAAAAAAGAAATTGAAGGAACAGAAGCTGGATCAGTTCATAAATAAATGTCAGCTGAATGCTTCAGGAGAATTTGTTGATTCGGAAAGTCAGAGAAGGGCCGTTGAGCAGTTTAAAACACAGCTGCATAAGGAATCAAAAAGTTCTTCCATCTGGAGCTGGATTAAGGAAAAGGCAGCTTTTATTGTTGAATATTCTCCATTAAAGGTATTTAAGTTATTCAGGAATAAAGAAAAAGAAGTTCAGAAAAAAAAGGATGAGCTTCTTAAAAAAACAAAAATACAGGCAGAATTGAAAACAAAGGAAATGTATTCATTATTTTCAGGAATGAATCAGAAAGAAAAATATGCAAGCTTAAAAAGAATTCAGGAAGAAATGGCAGGTCAGATTTTGTTTGATTATGTAAAGCAGAACAGGAATTCAGAAAAACTTTTCTGCAGAAGAAGTATTCCAGGAGCTGATATTCAGACAAGGGCCTATATTGAATCAATGGAAAATCTGATAGATAACATTACAAAATATGGCAGTTACGATAAGAACAATAAAGATTTAAGAGAAAGTCTCTGTCAGTTTGATGATATTCTGAAAAATCATTATTGGAGTAAAAGCCATCAGGAAGAAATCAATAAATGGTTTTCTGGAACAGAAGGCAGCCAGGCAACAGTATTTGCAAAGATGATGAATGCAAATATCGAAGTTATGAAAACACAGCTTAAAGCTGAGGATAAAATTAAAAGACTGCATCAATCTTCCAGAACTTCTGTAAGTCGTTAAACTTGTAGACCTCTCTAGATTGCATTATTTAACTTTTTACTGATACTCAGTACAGGATTTTTGCAATTTAGAGAGGTTATATTTTGAACTTATTTATCTGAAATCCACAGGATAAGTTCAACTATGATTGCAATGAGACTTGCATGGTCATCCAGCCAATCCAAAATCTTTTTAATAGTATGAATAATTTTGCTCATACTATTATAGTCATTTTTGTAAATCAGAATTGTTTCTGTTGCATAAAAAAATAAATAGAGGTATACTAAAAATATAAATAACCTACTAATTTACTAGGTATAATCTCTATTCTGTCTACTAACCTAAATATTTAGGTTTTAATCTATACCACATGTAAGCGTCAATTTTTCGCCCTATCAGGCTATTAGAACCGTTGAAACATCAGATCTCTTAATCAATTTGATATTCCAAGGAAGAAGTTTAGACCATTTTGAATCTGTCCAGTCAGTTGTGTCTGCGGCCAGTTCAAAGATTGAAGAAAGATATTCTTCAGGATTGATGTCATTTATTATAGCACATTCTATAAGAGAAAACAACAGACATGTTGAGCGTGCGCCGTCTTCAGAACCACAAAATAAGAAATTTTTTCTTGATAAAACATACGGACGAATTGAACGCTCTGCGATTGAATTATCCAAATAGATTTCAGGGCAATCAAGATAGTTCATAAGATGTGGCCAGGCTTTAATAGCATAATCAAGGGCCTTTCCAAATTTGAAGCTTTCTGGAACTGTAGGCTGTATTTCAATCATCCAGTTA
>JAZQOB010000136.1:0-41332 GCA_045627625.1 Treponema sp. | reverse complement strand
CCTGTTGAAATAGAAAATCATGCTGATAGAGCTTGTTCTGCCGCAATAATGATGAAAAAACGTGAGATTCAGATGAATGAAGAAATTTATGCTATTGCATCAACCTCAAAACCTAATGATATGTCTGATGATTTGTATAATTCGTTTAAAAAGCTTGTAAAGAATGGTAGAAAATTATTTACACGAATTGGAATCAATACAGGTGATATGATGGCTGGCTTCTTTGGGTCAAATCAGATGAAGAACTACACAATGATGGGGACAAATGTAAATATTGCATCTCGTCTGGAAGGTGTAAATAAACAATATCATACAGGTGGAATAATTATTAGTGAGGCAACAAAAAATGAGCTTCATGAAGAATTTGTGTTTAGACGGTTAGATAGGGTCAGAGTAATTAATATCGAAAATCCTATTAGATTATATGAACTGATTGATAAAAAAGAATTTTCTGATGAAAAACTATTAAAAGATATAAAACTCTGGGAAGAAGCTATGGATTTATTTGAAAAACGGGATTATTCATCTGCTTACAGTCAATTTAAGTTATTTTTTAAAGAAAATCCAGATGATGGAGTTGCTGCTTATTATATATCACTATTAGAACGATATTTCCTTATTAATAAATATCCTCAGCAATCAGATGGAGAAGGTGTTGTGTTTGAACCTGAAACAGGTATTTTTAAGCTTTCTCAGAAATAAAAGTTTCTAGCATTGATTTACAATATGCTTTGATATACCGGTGATGTGTACTAAGCTGTTTTTTGATATACCAGATTCTAGTAATTTCTTGATTTTTATTTTCAGAATGTCTTTTGGGATATTCGAAGGAATAACAGGTGATTTTAAGTTAAAAACTTTGCATATTTCTTTGATTGTATTCTGTTTCTTTTCTGAAGGAATTTCTCTAGGTTTTATGAAATTTCCAGTTGGCTGCTTTTCGTGAAGATATTCATATAGTTTTTTTACAGAACCGAAAGAATCAATTAAAACTTGTTTTTCAATAAAGGTCTTTTTTGCTTTGTAAGCATGATAACTACTCCATTTATATTCATTCATTTTAGCAATGCCGGCTTTTTCTGGATTGTTTAGTATATAACTAAAACATTCTTGAAGATAATTTGTATCTTCTACTGGTTTGCTTGTAAAACGGTCATTGAAAAGATGTCCAATTCTATCATATTTTTTGTTAAATACTCTTGCATAGACGGATGTTACTGTTTGCATAAAATTTGAGATTTTGTTTTCATTATCATGAAGGAGCAGGTGTATATGATTATCCATTAATACGTAGGTATTAAGCTTAATTTGATATTTTATAGAGTATTTTGTTAATAATGATATAAAAAAATACCTGTCATCGTTATCATAGAAGATATCCTGTTTGTTAATTCCTTGTACCATTGAATGGTAAAAACCTGATGCAGATCTTTGTCTTGGCATTCTCATTTGAAGCTCCTATTTATTAGTTTCTATCTAATAAATGGTTGCTACTTGAATAAAAAATACACTTTTTTTGGAAAAAAATAAAAAATAGTGAAAAAATTGCTCTGTCCCCAATTGCAGAAAAACTAGTCTGCAATTGGGGACAGAGCAAAAGACAAAATATTTAATTTATGATATAACTCCAATTATGAAAGTAGCAATTTTTTTTGGGTCAAAGTCTGATAAAGACACTATGAAAAAGGCCGCTGATATTCTTGAAGAATTTGGCGTGGATTATAAAGCCTACATTATTTCTGCTCACAGAGCAGGAACATTGTTAAAACAAGTTGTAAAACAGGTTGAAGATGATGGATGTAAGGTGATTATAGCAGGTGCAGGACTCGCTGCAGCACTTCCAGGTGTTATTGCAGGAATGACTACACTTCCTGTAATTGGAGTTCCTTTAGAATGTGTATCTGATAAATCAAATGGATTAGGCGGAATGGATGCCTTATTATCAATAGTGCAGATGCCTCCTCAAATACCTGTTGCAACTGTTGGAATTAATAGTTCTAAAAATGCAGCATATTTAACTTTGCAGATTTTAGCATTGAATGATGCTGTTCTTGCAGAAAAACTTAAATCGTTCAGAGAAAAATTGGCTAAAGATGCTGAAGTTTCTGGAATTGATATTAAGTTTTAATTTTTTGTTAATTAGAAAAAAAGGGACAGAGCAAAATTTCCATTCTATTGGAAATTTTGCTCTGTCCCTTTTTTCATCTTTTGTTTTATAATTCATATTCCTATATTTACCTAGTTTTCAAATATTAGTTTTTTCTCTATAATATAAAAATCTCAGGGCGTTGCGGGGCTGTATTTTTATATGATGTGCCCCGCTGGAAAGGGTAGCGAGCAACATTGTGCGAGCGTAGGGAGAGACTTCTCCCTCCTTAGTCAAAATGAAGAATATTTTTTAGGAGCAAGTATGGCATCTTACAAAGAATCTGGTGTAGACGTAGAAGAAGGTTACCGCGCTGTAAATAAGTACAAGGAACATGCAAAAAGAACTGCAATTCCAGGTCTTTTGACAGGATTGGGCAGTTTTAATGGTATGTTTGAAGTTCCAAAGGGTGTTAAAAATCCTGTTATTGTAAGTGGAACTGATGGTGTTGGTACTAAGCTTGATATTGCTTTCAAGATGAATAAATATGACACTGTTGGAATTGACTGTGTTGCAATGAGTGTTAATGATATTCTTTGTTCTGGTGTTCAGACTTTGTTCTTCCTTGATTATGTTGCTTGTGGAAAACTTGATGCTGATGTTGCTGCTGATCTTGTAAAAGGTGTTGCTGACGGTTGTGTTGATACTGGTTGTGCACTTCTTGGTGGTGAAACAGCTGAAATGCCTGATTTCTATGATGATGGTAAATATGATTTGGCAGGTTTTGGTGTTGGTGTTGGTGAAAAAGATGAAATGATTACTGGTGAAGCAATTAAAGAAGGTGATGTTCTTATTGGTCTTTCTTCAACTGGTGTTCATTCAAATGGATTTAGCCTTGTTCGTAAACTTGTAAAGGATTTTAATGATCCATTTATTCTTGATGGAAAGGATACTGGCAAAACTATTGGTGAAGTTCTTTTAACTCCAACTCGTATTTATGTAAAACCTGTTATGGAAGTTCTTGAAAAATATCGTAAAGCAATTCATGGAATGGTTCATGTTACTGGTGGAGGTTTCTATGAAAACATTCCTCGTATGTATCCTAAAGCAAAGGATGGAAAAAAACAGTTGATTTCTGTGATTAATCGTGGAAGCTGGGATATTCCACCTGTATTTGGTGAATTGATTAAACGTGGTGCTGATTTGAATTCAATTTACAATACTTTCAATATGGGTATTGGTTTTGTTCTTGCGGTTAATTCAAAAGAAGCTGATTCTATTATCGAAATGTTTAACAATAATGCTTCAAAATATCACAAGGATTATTGTCCTGATATGAAGGCTTATAAAATTGGTCGTGTTGAATATGCTGAAGGAGAAGCTTCTTCTCAGAAAGAACAGGTTTTATTCCAAGACTAAGTTTTTAATTTGATTTTATGTAAAAGGGCGCAGGTGAGAGGAATTTTGCTTGTGCCTTTTTTAATTTCTGATAAATGGGGACAGAGATGATTTTCCTCAGGAGTAGTGTATGAAAAAAATGAAAGTTGCAGTATTGGTTAGTGGAGGAGGAACAAATCTCCAGGCTTTAATTGATTATGAAAGAGAACAGAATGAAAATTGTCCTTATGAAATTGTAATTGTTATTTCTGATCATAAAGATGCTTATGCTTTGGAAAGAGCATCAAATGCAGGTATTCCAACGGCAATAACAAGTCCATATTCTGTAATGGGAAAAGAAACTGCTATGGCTGCTTCTCGAGATGAAAAACGTATTGCTGTTTCTGATGCAGTTTTGAAATTATGTGAAGAAAAGTCTGTAGATATAATCGTTCAAGCAGGATGGTTAACTGTTCTTGCAGGTAAAATTATTGATAAATATTCTGATAAAATTATAAATTTGCATCCTGCATTACTTCCAAAGTTTGGTGGGGTTGGAATGTGGGGACATCATGTTCATGAAGCTGTTATTGCAGCTGGAGAAAAGGAGAGTGGTTGTACAATTCATCTTGTAAATGGTGAATGTGATGGCGGAAGAATCCTCATTCAGAAAAAAGTTCCTGTACTTGAGGGAGATAATCCTGATTCTTTATATGCAAGAATTGCACCGGAAGAACATAAAGCTATAGTTGAAGGCTTGCTTCTTCTTTGTAAATAAAAGATAATAAACAGATTTACTCTGTCCCCTTTTTCCCAAACTGTTTATTTATCCAATTTGAAACTTAATGGCAGTAAATCTTCCAATGTAAAGATTTGGTAATCCGATGGATTTTTGGCAAGAATGATTTTGAAGTCTTTGTTGCAGAATTCGCTCATTACTTGGCGACAAACTCCACAAGGGGGACAGAGTTCATTTAACTCAATTTCACCTGTTTTATCGTTTTCAGGGCCTCCAACAATAACAATTGCTTCAAAATCTTTGTCACCCTCGCTAATAGCCTTAAAAATTGCGGTTCTTTCTGCACAAATACTTGGTCCATAGGCTCCATTTTCAATATTACATCCTCCGTAAACTTTACCACTGGTAGTTAAGAGTGCAGCACCAACATGAAAATGTGAATATGGAACGTAAGAAAATTTCAGCATTTCTACAGCTTTTGAAATAAGTATATCGTAATTCATTTCATCTCCTGAAAATGGGTGTTTTTTTTGAAATCTACTCTGTCCCTAATTGATTTATCCTAATTGGAATGAAATCTGTCAAAAGGGGACAGAGTGGATTTAATATTTATACTGTCATTATTTGTTGAATTTCAGCGTGTTCAGTTGTTGTAATAGAATCTTTTGGACTTGTTCTAAATGGGGACAGAGGTATTCCATTCTTCCCAAAAATTGTTACTGGACCATAGTTATACCAGGCATATCTTCCAAATACAGGTTCTGGTACTTTTTTGCTGAATAATGTGATAATGTTTTGTTTTCCATCAGTTCCTGAAAAAGCAAATGTGGCTGGATAATAAATTCCATCAATTCCAGCAACTTCAAACCCGGTGAAATCTTCAGGGACAGAGTTGTTTTGATTTTTTTCCATTTCTTTATAGTAATTTAATTCTTCGTCATCGCTTTTAACCTGGAAACCATCTTCTGCATTTGAAAAAGTGAGTATCAACTTACCATCTTGTGATATTGCGTCTTTGAAAACAGGACCTGTAACTTCTTTTGCGGATAAAATTTTGTATACATTACCTAATGCTGAAAGAGCCATTCTTTCACCAAGTTGTTTTTTTGCTTTTGGATGAATGTCATTATACTGCCCAAGATCTAATGCGCAGGTCATAAAAGCATTTTTTACATTCTGTGAAGTTTTTAATTGTGCTTCGCGAATGAAACACCAGTGCTTAAAATCTTTATCCTGTTTGTATCGATGTTCTGGAAGTTGTACGAAAATAAAAGGCATATCCGCATCATTCCAATCTTCTCGCCAAAGCTGAATCATCTTAGAAAAAAGTTTCTGATACATTTGAGGTTTGTGATCATCACTTTCACCCTGATACCAGATTACACCTTTATTTGTATAAGGCATAATTCTCTGTAACATACATTCATATAATCCTGTTGGTCTGTATGGATTTTTGCAGGATTTAGGTCCTGGCCATGCACAAGGCCCAATTCGTTTCTGGATTTCTTCCCATTCAATTCCTGGAACTGTGGCATATAATTCGTTGCATTTCTTCTGCCATTCATCATTTTCTACAACATATTTGTCATATTCGTCACATTGTTCCTGTATGGTTTTTCCTTTTGTTGCTTCTTCTTGTTCTAATAAATAAGTTCTTAATTCATCATCTTTTTCTAAAGATTCTTTATTCATCCATGCTGAAGCTGAAGTTCCGCCCCAGTTGCAACCAATAATTCCTACTGTAACATCTAGTTCATCAGCTAATTTTTTTCCAAAAAAATAACCAACAGCTGACCAGGCTTTTTTCCATTCTGAATCCCAGGTTTGCCAGCTAGTATTTTTTTCAGCCTGATAAAATGCCTCATCTTTCCATGCAATTTTGTTTGTATAATAAAATCTGATATTAGGATTATTTTGAATTTTTAATTCATCTGGACCTTCTGTGCAGTTTTGCAGTTCAAATTCCATGTTGCTCTGTCCCCCTGCAATCCAAACTTCACCAATAGCAACATCATTAAATGTTATTTCTTCATTATTGCATTTAACTTTTAATGTACAATTTTTTTGAGCTGTTTGTGGCAATAATTGAACTGTCCAGCGATTGTTATAAGCTCTGGATTGATTTGAAGTGAGCAATTCATTTTTAGAATTAAATAATTCGACTGAAATTATTTGATTAGAATCTGATGTTCCGAAGATTGAAATGTTCTTATTTCGTTGCAAAACGCAATGATTTGAAAAAATAGCGGCAACAGAAAAATTAGCCATACTTTTACTCCTGATTTTTTGCCATAAAGGGACAGAGATGTTTTGTAAAAATATTATACTCCCAAAAGGGGACAGAGTAAAATTGAAAATTTGCTTTATGAAATAACTAAGCATATAATTTAGTAATCGATAATCAGGTGGCTTTATGAAAAAATATGATCTTATTGTTGTAGGGGCAGGAAACGGAGGTTTAATG
Source organism: Treponema sp. (assembly GCA_045627625.1). GTDB lineage: Bacteria > Spirochaetota > Spirochaetia > Treponematales > Treponemataceae > Treponema_D. The sequence goes on along the minus strand of JAZQOB010000136.1, from coordinate 34,666 downwards.
GCTGGTGCATATGCATCAAAAGCTGGTTTAAGAACTCTTATTCTGGAAAAACATAATATTCCTGGGGGCTCTGCAACCAGTTTTAGACGAGGTCGATTTGAATTTGAAGCATCTCTTCATGAAATGGCAGAAGTGGGGACAGAGTCAAATCCTGGAGCTGTTAGAGCCTATTTTTCAGGAATAGGAGCAAAAGTTGATTGGATTAATGAAGATCATACTTTTCGTGCAGTTTTAGATACACCTGAATTAAAATACGATATCCTTCTTCCCTCTGAAGTAGAAAGATTTTGTGATGAAATTGAAAAGCAGGTTCCAGGAAGCAGAGAAAGTGTTTCATTATTTTTTGATTATGCAAAAAAGGCTCGGGAAACTGTAAATATTCTTGTTTCAAAAAAGATTAAATTTAAGGATATTCCTGCAATATTTGATGTTTTACGATTAACTTCTAATTCTACCGATGAGTTTATGGATTTATTAGGAATTCCTAAAAAGGCACAGTATTTACTTTCAACCTACTGGCCATACATGGGAGAAGCAACAGATACCTTAAATGCCTTTACACTTCCTTTAATTGATTATTTATATGTACATTATGGCGCTGGTATAGCAGCAAAGTTTTCTTTTGAATTATCTCTGTCCCTGGATGAAGCAATCAGAAGATATGGTGGTGAAATCTGGTATAATTCCGAAGTAACAAAAATTCTTGTAAAAAACAAAGCTGTTTATGGGGTTGTTGTTAATGAGGAAGAAATTTTTGCAGATCATGTCATTTGTAATTGTTATCCTGATACAGTTTTTGGAAAGTTGATTGATAAAAATGAAGTGCCGGTTTTTGAAAATCAGAAAGCAAATGCAAGAACAATAGGGCTGTCTTTTTTTGCTGTTTATCTTGGACTTAATAAATCTGCAGAAGAAATTGGATTTACAGATTATACAACATTTATTCAGGAATATCCTGATTCAAAACGACAGATGGAAGCTTGTTATGGATTAGGCGGAGATGGATTAATAATTGCCAATTGTCTAAATGTTGTTATTCCTGATTGTTCACCTAAAGGAACCTGTCACGTATCATTTACATGCCCTGTGTACGGTGATGAATGGGGACAGATTAAACCAGAAGAATATAAAAAGAAAAAACTGGAATTAGCAGAGAAAGTAATTTCAAAATCCGAAAAAGCTCTGGGAATTTCAATAAAACCTTACATCGAAGAAATTGAGGTTGCAACTCCTGTTACATTTGCCCGTTACATAAATACACCAAATGGAAGTCCTTATGGCTATCAATTGTGTAATTGGGATGGAATGTTTACAAAAACAATGAATGTAGAAAAAGAATTGACAATAAAGGGGCTTCGATTTTGTGGAGCACATACAGAAAAAGGACTTGGTTTTAATGTAACTTACGAGTCTGGAATTACAGCTGTTGAAAGAACACTGAAAGATATGAAAAAAAGAAAAAAGGGGACAGAGTAAAATGAGCAAAAATAAAATCAAATCCTTAAGTGCAATAAAGTTTTTTTCAATTATGAAGGAAAGAAAAACTCGTTTTGCTCAGGCATCTAAAACTCCAATACCAGCTGATTTCCCAGTTAATACATTAGCTAAAAAATTGCATCCTCAGGTTCAATATGTAAAGATTTCGGAAATTAGGGACAGAGCAAATAATACAAAAACTTACACATTGGTTCCAAACCTGCAGAAGGGGACAGAGTCACTTGCCTATTTTTCAGCAGGCCAATATATTTCCGTAGAAGTCGAAATTAATGGTCGTACATTTTCCCGCCCATATTCTATTTGTTCTTCTCTAAAAGAAGCAATTCAAGGTAAATATGAAATTACAGTAAAATCCGTTTCTGAAGGTCTTGTTTCAAACTATATTGCAGATAACTGGCAAGTGGGGACAGAGCTAAAAGTTTCATCTCCACAAGGAAATTTTGATTATGTAGCTCTACGTGATGCTGCCACAGTTATAGGAATTGCTGGTGGAAGCGGAATAACACCGTTTTTATCAATGGCAAAAGCAATTGCCGAAGGATCTGAAGATTTTAGTCTGATTCTTTTGTATGGAAGCCGCAATTTTGAACAGATTTTGTTTAGAGATGAACTGAACGAGTTGCAGCAAAAATGTGACAGAATTAAAGTTGTTCATGTTCTAAGTGATGAAAATCATGAAGATTGCGAAAAAGGATTCATTAATCAGGAAATAATCCAAAAATATGCACCAAAAACAGAATATTCAGTATTTATTTGTGGTCCTCAAATTATGACAAACTTTGTTGATGCTGAATTGAAAAAAATGAATATTCTGCCAAAGTTTATTCGTCACGAATTATTTGGAGAGATTCATGGAGCAACAAATCAAGCAGATTATCCAGATTCAAATAAATTAGAAAAATTGGCAGAAGGGGACAGAGTAAAAATTACCATTACTGTTCACGATAAAAAACAAGTTGTATATGGAAAACCTGATGATACAATTCTTCAAATATTAGAACAGAATAATGTCTCTGTCCCTTCCCGCTGTCGTAGTGGCGAATGCGGCTGGTGTCATACTTTCTTAAAAAGTGGAAAAGTTTATATTCCAAAGGGAATGGATTATCGACGTAAAGCAGATGTAAAATTCGGGTTTATTCATCCTTGCTGCACATTTCCATTAACTGATCTTGAATTGGAAAACTAAGGGTTTTATCTATTTTCAGTCAATTTGCTCTGTCCCCATTGTCACACTCTTCTCCAAACTGCTTATTTTTTCGAAAATGGAAGATTTACTCTGTCCCCAATTTCCCATTATAAAAAAACAAAATTTAAGAAACTTCTTACTTTTCTCTTAGTTATTTTTCATGTTTCCCAAGTTGCAATATTGTATATTAATAAATGTAAGGTTGAGTTACAGTTCAGCCACATAAAACAAACGAAAATAAAAAGCGATTAATCGCAACAAGGAGTATATTATGAAAAAGAGTATTAAGGTTTTAGCAGCAGCATTATTAGTATCAATGGCAGCAGGTTCAGCAGTTTTTGCAGCACCAGTTAAAGATGCAGAAACAACAGCAGTAGTTCAGGAACAGAAACAGGAAATTGTAACACTTACTGGAAAAGTTAAAGTTTCTAGAAAAGGTGAAATTACTTTTGAAGTAAAAAAAGCTCCTGCTTACAAAGTGATTGTTTCAGATGAAGATATGACAGCCGTTATTAAGGCTCGTAAAAATAAAATGCTTATCTTGTCAGGTTATGCAAACGATGCAGAAAAAACTTTCGAAGTTGTAGCAATCGGTGGCATTAATTCAAATGGCAGTGATAAATAAAAAGAATAGATTATAGTAAAAAGCCTGGTTCTTAATTGAGCCAGGCTTTTTTTTTAGGAGATTCCGGCTAAAGCCGTCGGCTGTTCCACCCTTCGCTGGCGCTCATCCTCCTCAACAAAAACAGATTTTTATAAAAAATCAGTTTTTGTCTGCGGTGGACTGCTTTGCAGGGGTTCCATAGCCTAATCTGTCAAAAGGGGACAGAGTAAAACAGAAAAAAATTAATTTTTTCTTCTAATCACCCCTGTATTATCAAGTTCATAAGTATTTGAATTAATAATAATCTTATCGTGATTATCAGTGTTTGTGCCGGCAATAATAATCTGATTATTTTTTAATTCTACGTCATCACCTATAAAGATTGAAAATAATTTATCCTGTTCCATAGATAATTTAGTTATATCAATAATAAGATTAGTGCTATAACTAGATCCAAAACTGGCACTGTCAATACAAATTTCGTCAATTATTGTTTCTCCAACTAATTCCAAAACTTGCTGAGAGACCTGATTACTACAAATATTAAGAGAATAACCGCCGATTTTTGTCCCGTTAGTATCATCTTGATTTTTAAATATAACATCTTCCAGTGTAAGTTTATTGCCAGCAAATCGAATTCCTGCAGTTGGATATGTGTTATATGTAATAGCATGATTAACTAAAACATTACCAATATAAGCTCTTGTAAAACTGTTATTAATATTTATTAATGCATTTGGATCATCACTATTTTTTTTAATCTCTACATCTGGAGTAGATGGTTGTATAATAATACCTTTTTCTTCTGATTTTTCTCCAGATTCTTGGTCATAGTGAACATCGTAACCATCAATAATAAACTCATAATCATTTAATTCTGTAATATTTCTAGTAATATTAAAAAGTGGCACAGCAGAATATTTAAAATAAGACTGGTATTTATGATTATTAACTATTTTTATAGGAGAATCTATATTCGAACCGCAAGCATAATTATTAATAGTGATTTGTGCAGTAAAAGATGCACCTAAATTAACAGTATCAATGATAGAGTTATTAATAAGACAACGATTTGGAGTGAAGCCACCTGATATGCCGAATTCAGCATTGATTGCCTCTGTTAAAGAACGATATACAGCTCCATCATATCCAATAATTACACCATTTCCTTCATGAATTTTCAGACTTTTATTAATTCCCATAGCCAGTAATTGATTTCTGGAAATATTATCATCAACAATAATTAACTGTTTGGTATCCATAGTATCATAGTTTTCTGTACCAGGTATTATAGATTGGAAATTGTTCTTTGGAGTAAAGCAGCCAATTATAGTTGGATTTATAGCTTTATCCAAAGAGTTATCATATTTTGATTTAAAATCATTTGTTACGTGAATCTTTGGGAAAACATGCCACCCAACATAATATTTACCTTGATCCTGATCATTATCCAGATAAATTGATTGAATCAAGTTGTCTTCTCCACTTAGATAAATGTCAGATCCTGTGAAGATATTATAAATTCCAGCGGAATTTTGATCTAAATTAGTAGTACAATTAGTAAATTTAATATTTTTAAATGAATTTTTACCTGTTGTTTTTTTAAGGTCTGAAATACTTGTTTCACCGATTTTAATAACATTGCAAGGGTAATTTAAAAATTCTGTATTTTCAACATTTAAAACAGTGTTCAATCCAGTGTCACTTTCGGTTATAACTACTATAGCAGGTTCTTGACTATCACCAGTAAAACTGTTTGTAAAACTTTTTGCCTGTAAATCTAACTGACCATTCTTTTTAAGAGTGAATAATGTTGCGTCTATATCATTTTCTAATGAAATAGTATTACCAATTTTAAGTTTACCATTTTTTCCTATTGTAAAAGCAATATTTTTTAAGGAAGAGTCATTATTTGCAGATTCAATCCAAACATTTTTATCTGTAATATTAATATTAGATAATTCTTCTGTTGAACTTAAAGCCCCGCTGACATAAATCTTTGTAGGAATGTCTTTTGATCTAATAGAGTTTATAGCATTGAATAATTGATCTGCAATAACTATAGGAAGATTTATTGTTCCTGCTTCACCTTCATTAATTTCATGGCATTCAACTTTATTAATAGCTTCAAATTTAACAACAATTGTAGCATTCATTCCATTTTCAACATTAATGCGATTAGCTGCAGCTGTTGGAACGCTTCCATCTGGAGAAATAATATGTCCTGTACCAATTTCAAATGTTTTACCATCAGAAACCTGATAAGCGGCCATTTCAAAAATATAATCGCCTGCTTTTTTAATATTAATTGTTACAGTACTGCCAGGTATTAAATTATCGTAAGTTCTAACTGATGTAGTTGCTTCATTTGTAGCAGAATCTATTTCAGTAATAGTTATTTTATAATGATGAATACCATAATCTGCTGAATCAAGAGCTTCTCTGCTAACCTGTGGATTTCCAGGTAACTTAATATGGATTGTACCACCTGCATATAAATCTTTAATACCACAAGAAAGAGGTATAAAAACAGCTAGTGCAAAAATAAATAAAAGTGATAAAAATCTAAAATAATTCTTTTTCATTATTTAAACTCCCTTTTTTTAACAACTATTTATTTTATGAAAAAAATCTAGTTAAGTATATATTTTATTATTTAAAAATCAGGATTCTTGCAAATTCTGCATAATTTACTCTGTCCCCAATTTCCATTAATCCCAAATATTGTTTCCATCTTTAAAATTTTTCATCATTTCATTTGTAAGACTAAAACTATCTGGCTGTAATTGAATTTCTTCTCTTTGAATCCATTCAGCAAATTTCAATTCATTTTCATCCATATGAATTGCTGTGTCCCCATCAACCTGACAATAAAACCCCAGTAAAAGATCGTTGGCAATTCCCCAGGGTTGAGACTTGTAATATTTTATATTTTTTACCTTCAATCCTGTTTCTTCCATTACTTCCCGGCTAACAGTTTCTTCAGCGGTTTCTCCAATTTCTGTAAAACCTGCAACAAGGGCGTAATGTGCATATCCTGTTTTGTATTTTGTAAGAAGAATTTTATCATTATTAATAATTCCTACAATTACAGCTGGCATAATTCTAGGATAAACTGTGTTGTTACAATGGGGACAGAGCATTGCCCTCTCTTTTTTAGAATGTTCCATTTTATTTCCGCAACGTCCGCAGAATTTTGTGTCTCTGTACCAGTCGTCTAAATGTTTTCCGGTGTAAGCTGTCATTATTTTATATAAAGGTCCAGAATTGTTATTTCTTAATTCTCGAATTTCTGTAAAATCAAAGTCTGGAATTTCTACCTGGCCTTCACCTAAGAAAAACTTTTCTTCATCAATTGAAAACAAAAAAGTGTATTTTATTTTTGTTCCTGCATTTTGAACTGAAGGAAATTCAATTTCCTGTTTATCATTTTTTCGAACAAGAACTTTTGATTGCTGAAAAATTAAAACTGTATCTGCTGGGGTGGGAGTGATTTCAGGATCAAAATGATTATTTAGTTTTTTAGGAAAAATATCTTGAATCATAAGTTTCTCCATGTACTAATAAAATATTGAAAAGGCATAAAAAAAAGCTTGTCTTAATCGACAAGCTTTATTCTTTGAGACTGACACGATTCGAACGTGCGACCCTCACCTCCGCAGGGTGATGCTCTAATCCAGCTGAGCTACAATCTCATACTAAATTTTACACTGTTCGGTGTGTGCTTTAGTTTCGGAGGCGACAGGAGTTGAACCTGCCCAGCCCTTTCGGAACTGACGGATTAGCAATCCGTTGTATTACCGCTCTACCACACCTCCAGCGGAAATCGGAGCGAGAGGGATTCGAACCCCCGGTAACTTGCGCTACAACGGTTTTCAAGACCGCCCCAGTACGACCGCTTTGGTATCGCTCCAAATGTGAGTATCAATATATAATTTGGTAGAAAAAATGTCAATATAATTAACTGAAAAAATAAGTTTTTTTTATTAAATTATATATACAGGTAAAAAAGTCGCAAATTTGATACCATTTATTTTTTTTAATAAACTAAAATGAATGGGAAATAAATACTCCCATATAACATAACATGGAATTTTTAGAAGACTAAAATTAAGGAGCCGAAAGGTGAGAAGAGTTTTTTTTGAAAAAACTGATGATCCTCTTAAATTGGATACTCAATGCGTAATTATGGTTAAATTCGAGGCCCCTGCTGAAGATGAGACTAAAGATTCAATACGAAGCTCTAAAATAAATATTTGGAATGATGGAAGTAGTTTTTGTTCTATAGAAAAATTATTTTATGAACTCGTTTTTTCTTTTAATAAAAATTATGCTTTACATTTTGAAACTCAAGAATATTTTATTCAAACTTTAAGAGAGTGTGTTTTTTCGGCTATAGGAAATGATATTGATTCTATAGCGATACCTTTAGTTTTTTTCGAAAAACTTTTTCCTGACTTTTGTTTTGATACTGACTCTGTATGGGAAACACTATTATTTTCCTTGGACTTAATTGAATGGTTAGTTAATAAAAGAAAAATCGTTTTTTATAATTATGATGATAATGTTGAAATGGACAATATAGAAAATAAATGGGTGGAGGCAATAAAAAGTGCACTTAGTTTTCATGTTGATAAAAATGAGAAAAAGGAGTTTTATGATGATTTAGAAAAAAATGCTAAATTACCTTTAGATGATTTTATAGATAAATACATGAGCAGAAAATTATATGAATTTATAAACGAATATTTAGATTTGCAAAATATTAAACCTTCTGATTTGTATAAAAAAAGTCAAATATCAAAACAGGAATATCATAAAATAATGACATATCCTCAATTGATGTCGGTAAAGCAACAAAAGAAAAAGTATGATTTAGTATCTCTTTTACTAGGAAGTGAACCAGATATTCAGAAATTTAATCAAATGCTTTTTACCAGCGGTTTTGCTTTATCTGATTGTAATAAGAAGGACTTGATTATTAAGTATTTTATAATGAATGGTAATTGTAATATAAATGATATTAATACTGAATTGGAAAAAAGAAACCTATCTATAATTGGGAATGCACTTGAATAATGTCTTAATTTTAGGACCAGTTATTTTATATTTTGTTTTATCCTTTAAAAAATATTTTTGGAGGAAACAAAATGAAAAGAAGTTTTATTTATTTAATGGTTTTGGCTATGCTGTTTTTTTCTGCCTGCTCTCATAATGGAAGTATTTCAGGTGAGAAAATAAGGCCTGGAAGTGCAAAAGATCCTTTTGCTAATTCTAAATGGACACTTGTAGCAGGAGATTCTTCTACTAAGATTATTGAATTTTACGATGGCAATAAAGTCGTTTTTGGTTATGAGTATGGTTATACTGGTCTTTCTATGAAGGGAACTTATACAGTTACTAAAACTGATTCTGGATATGTTGCTGATTGTATTGTTTCAAGTAGTGGTGAAAAAACTAAAATTATTGTAGAAATGGATTTAGATAATAAAACTGAAGCTTCTATGAACTTAGAACCTGTGTATTATCATATTTACAAAATGTAACTGAAAAAAACTTAGCCCGACCTGGAAGCCCTTTAGTCCACCGCAAGAGCTGAAGTATGAAGCTCTGAGGAGGATGAGCGCTTAGCGAAGGCTGGAAAGTCGGTTTTAAGATGAGTCAGAAGAATTTAAATAATCTTTCTGCCTCATTTTTTTTTGCTCCTGAAAATGGGGACAGAGCAATTATTTGCAAATTTTAGAAAAATTGTACAGTGACGTCAGGGACAGAGTAACACTTATATGGTAAACTGTGCCTATGGAAACTGCACTTTATTTAATACCTGTAACATTAGGCGAAACAGAAATAAATCAGGTTTTGCCTTCTTATAATCACGACGTTATTGTTGAAATCAAACATTTTATTGTTGAAAATATCCGTTCTGCCAGACGCTTTCTTAAAAAAGTCGAAAAATCCATAGATATTGATGAACTTACTTTTTATGAATTAAATCGTCATACAGACCGCAAAATTATTGGTGAATATCTGGAACCATTAAAAAAGGGACAGAGCATTGGTATTATTTCGGAAGCTGGATGTCCTGCCATTGCGGATCCTGGGGCAGATGTGGTTGCAATTGCTCAAAGCCGTAAGTACAAAGTAGTTCCTTTAGTTGGTCCTTCTTCTATAATTATGTCTGTAATGGGAAGTGGTTTTAATGGTCAAAGTTTTGCTTTTAATGGATATTTGCCAGTTGAAGTTCCTCAGAGAATTAAAGCTCTTAAAAAACTTGAAAATAAAGTCTGGAATGATGATCAGACTCAATCTTTTATAGAAACTCCTTATCGTAATGCAAAAATGATAGAAACTATTCTTGGTGCTTTACGTCCTCAGACAAAACTTTGCATTGCTGCTGGAATTACTTGTCCTGAAGAATTTATTAAAACCCGCACAGTTGAACAGTGGAAAAAAGAAAAAGTTCCGGAACTTGGCAAAATTCCATGCATTTTTGTTCTTGGAAAATAGATTGAGTGATTTGCCTCATTTATCCGTTCTTTATTTTTCTTACATATTTTATTACAATATATTTATATGGAAATTCGGGAATTTGATTTAGTAATTATTGGCTCTGGTCCTGCAGGATTGGCTTGTGCTCAGTATGGAGCAAGAAGCGGACTTAAAACTGTTGTTGTTGAAGCAGTTGCTCCTGGTGGTCAGGTTATACAGATTGCTGATTTAGAAAATTATCCTGGAGTATTTCCTGTTGTAAACGGTTCTGATTTTATGAATGGAATGGTGGAACAGGCAAAAGTTTTTGGAGCTGAACTTGTTTCTCAGGAAGTTCTTTCCATCGATAAAAAAGGCGATTTTTTTGTTTTAAAAACTTCAAAAGAAGAATTTCATTCCAAAACAATTTGTCTTGCAACTGGCGCCATTCATAGAAATCTGGAAGTTCCTGGTGAAAAAGAATTAACAGGTCGTGGAGTTTCTTATTGTGCAGTTTGTGATGGTCCATTTTTCCGCAATAAAAAAATTGTTGTTGTTGGCGGTGGAGATTCAGCCTGTTCAGAAGCAATTTATTTAAATTCTTTAAGTAGTGATGTTACTATTATTCACCGAAGAGATACATTTAGAGCTCAAAAAGCAGTTGTTGATAAAATGCTTGCTGGTGGTGTAAAGCCGGTTTATGATTCTGTTGTAAAATCAATTAATGGAAGTGGCCGTGTAGAAAGTATTTCTATAGAAAATGTAAAAACCGGCGAAACTTCTGAGTTAAAATGTGATGCAGTTTTTATTTTTGCAGGTATGATTCCAAAGGTTGAACTTGTAGATATGCTGCCAAAAGATGAAGCTGGCTATATTAAAACTGATGAAAATATGGCAACTATAATTCCAGGATTTTTTGCTGCCGGTGATGTTCGTTCTAAATCTTTCCGTCAGGTAGTTACTGCTGTTTCTGATGGTGCCATTGCAGCTCATAGTGCATATAAATTTATAAAAGGCGAGTAGGTTTATCTTATGAAAATTAAAAAAAATTTTTTTTGTTCACTTTTTATCTTAGTTTTTTCTATTAATAATGTTTTTTCTCAGACATCTCTTCCTGATGATATAGATTTCTGGAGTGATTATCCTTCTGATGTTCTGGCTCAGACAATTGTGGACCGTATGACTGATGAAGAACTTTTTTCTCAAGTTCTTATGTTTGGTTGGGCAGGTGCAAAACCAAGTTCCCTTTTATACAGCTGGATAGACAGAGGTTTAGGAAGTGTAAAAGTTTTTGGATGGAATACTGATGATATTTATCAGGTTGCAACTTCTGTTTCTTCTTTACAAAAACGAGCCAACGAAAACAGCCGATTTAAAATTCCTCTTTTTGTAGCAACTGATCAGGAAGGTGGATGGATTCGTCATGTAAAAGGCGATACTGCAATCACTCCTGGAAATATGGCGATTGGGGCTTCTGGTTATCCTATGGATGCCTGGTATAGTGCATATTACATCAGTCGTGAAATTAAGGCTCTTGGTATAAATATGAACTTTGCTCCAACAATTGACCTTTTTACAGATCATCAGTCTTCAATTATTGGAACTCGTTCTTTTGGTGAGAATCCTGATAAAGTTGGTATTTTTGGTGTTGCCTTTGCTTCTGGTTCACAGGCTGCAGGGGTTATTCCAACTGTAAAACATTTTCCAGGTCATGGTGACACAGATGCAGACTCTCATGGTCGTTTGCCTGTAATCAATATTAGCAAACAGACTTTCTATGAACGGGAATTGGTTCCATATATATATTTGATTAAGGAAAAGGTTCCTGCTTTAATGACAGGTCACTTGAGTTTTCCAAAAATTGATCGTTCAGGAGCCCCTGCTTCCCTTTCAAAATATTTTTTGACAGATTTGCTTCGTAATGAATTAGGCTATGAAGGTCTTATTATTACTGACGACATGATGATGATGGGTGCTACAGATTATGCAGGAACTTTATCTAATGCGGTAAAACTTGCTATCGAAGCAGGAAACGACATTATTCTTTCTTCAACAACTGCGCATCTTAGCGAAAATATGTGGACAAATAACCTGGATTTAATTGGAAGTAACGAAACATTTAAAAATCAGGTAAAGGCTGCGGCATACAGAGTAATAAAGGCAAAACTGGATTATTTTAAGAGCGATAATGCGGCTCCTTTATATCCCACTGCTGACTCTGTAAAAGCAAATGTGCCAGACAAAGAAGGTGAAAAATTCTTCCTTGAACAGGCTTGTCGTTCAATTACTGTAGAAAAAGAAGGTTCTGTTCCATTAACAAAGGAAGCAGCTGGTAAAGTTCTTCTTGCAGGTTCATTAACAGGCTTTTTTGATTCTGGAAAGGCACGCTATAAAGATGCTGGTCAGTTCTATTTTCCTTATGATTCTGTAAGCATCGAAGATACTTCAACCTATTCTGCAAACTTAAGTTATATGGCAAGAAGTTACGACACAATCATTATGTGTGTTTCTAACGAAAAGCATGCCCGTATTGCTCAAGGTTTGCGAAATTCTGGAAAAAAGGTAATCATTGTTTCTACAATGTCTCCTGTAATTTCAGAAAAACTTACCTGGGCCGATACAATTCTTTTGGGCTACAGCTGGCGTTGTGAATATACTATGGAAGCTATGATTGGCTTTATTAATGGTGAATTTACAAATACTGCAGTTAAGCCTTATAAATAATCTTTAATTAGTATATTTGATGATTTTAAAATCAGGAATTTCTTTGAGTTTGTTGTATTTTGCATCATACTCATGAACTCCGGGGCGAATTCCTAAAACTCTTTCATTTTCGGCTTTTAGCTGGTCCACAATCATTTTCTTAAAAGCATTGAGCATTGGTTCCGGATCAATGTTTTCATCAACCATTTTGCAGCTTTGAAGTTCTTTTATAAAATAGTAACAGCTTTCTACTGTAGAAATATATTCAGGGCGAGGTTCGTGCTTAAATGTAAAAATAGATTCATAAGAACCTGCAAAAGAAACTCTTGGAAGCTCAAGTAAAAATGGATTATGTTCAATCATTTTGCGTGAACAGAACCATGTAGCATCCAGAATGATTACTAAAAGAGTTTTATCACCTACGGCTTCTTTAAATCCTTCTTTTTTTGCTGTCCATGCATCTTCTCCAGGATACATCATAACTGGATAATACTGAGGATCTTTTAACAACTGCTGAAGTCTTTCGTCTTTTGAAAAATCTAATCCAACAATTATCTCTGTCCCCTTTATACTGATTTTTGGAATATATCCGGTTCCTGTTCGTTGCTTTCGTGCTTCTTTTGGATGCATCAGCAATACAAATTTAATGCCAGGATCGATTTCTTTTGTATAATCGCAAAGACAACTCTGAATTGCCTTAAAACATTTGTAGCATCGTTCACTCATATTTGTATTCTACTGAAAATGGGCAATTGTTCCAAGTTTAGCCTGTAAAGTAGATAAATATACTATTTATAACAATAAATTTACTTTATTATATTGAAAAAGTCCCTTATATTATATATTGAATAAAAACGTCTTCTATTTAATAAACAAGTCTTATTAAAAAAATCACAAAACATTTATTTATTTTCTACTATGGTAATTTATTTGCTATTGGAGGCATATGAAAAGAATTATTTCTTTCCTTGCTGCTATAGTTTTGTCTATGTCAGCAATTTATGCAGTTGAATCTGATTACGCAGGTTTTGAATTGGGTGCAGAGTTGGAGTATTCTCAGGCTGCAGGTTCGACTTTGGAATTCCAGGTTGGAAGAATTGGTGGAAATCTGGTAATGGGGTATCAGTTTCCAGTTTCGGATGAATCTGAACTTAAAACTATCGGTTTATTTTTAGATGCAGGATTTTATTCTGTTTTAGGAAAAAAAGAGTTCATAAATAGCTGGTGGGATATGAACTATCTGGTTGGAATGAATTTAGAATTCTATATTGATTCTTTATTCATTATTCGCCCTCAAATCTCATATGGTGTTGCACTGGAATTGTTGAATTCCCCTGCTGCAACTGGTCTTTTCTGTGATCAGATGCTTCGTGGTGGCGTTTCGTTCCTCGTTGCAAACGAAAATCTTGCAAATGGAAATCTTTTCTTTGAAGCAGGATTTGATTATTCAATGATTTTTGAAAAGGGTGATTTGGGACACTATATTTCTACAAGACTTGGTGTCGTTTACAAATTCAGAAATTCAGCAGTAGCAACTGAATAGGAGAAAAGATTATGAAAATGAAAAATAAATCCTTTGCTATTGTTTCTGCTTTAGCTGCCTTCTTACTCACTACCTCTTGTTCAGCTCTTTATACTTCTTTGCGCGCTTATAATGGTGGAGAAGTTGAAACTAAAAGAATCGAAAAGAAGAATGGTGAAGTTGTTGAAATTAAGACAGTAACTAAATCAGATTCAAGTACTGAAAAATATATTACTGTTAAATTACCAAACGGAACTGTAGATTCGTACATTCAGATTACAACTGTTGAAGAATCAGGTGAAAAACTTGTTGTAACAGAATCTTCAAGAAAGGCTTCTGACGGCAATGTTCTTTATACATCAAAATCTACTAAAACTATTGATTCAGATAACAATGGAACTGAAGAAAAAACAGCCAGCATAAATTATGGAACTCCAAATCTTAAAGAAAGTTCAACAGGAACATCAAAAACTTTAGATTTGTCTGATTCTGAAGCAATTTCTGCTTTGAATGCAAAATATTCTGGTGTTTCAGAAAAAATAGCTGCTTGTGGAGATGAAACTATATTTATAGAAGAAACTAACACTGTAATTACAGATTCTTTTGATACTCCATATGCCGTAAGAGATTCTCTTGTTATTACTTATTCTGACGGTTCAAAAGATATTATTACTCAGCAGTCAAATGTATCTGGAGCAAGTTATAGAATTGATGGTTCTTACGGTGCAGATGGTTTTGGTGGTGAAACTAAAAGATATTTTGATGATGCTCAGGCTCTTAGTAAAATCGAAGTAACAGATATTTCTTTTGACGGTACTGTAAATTTAGTTACAAAAACATTCTCTGAATATAATTCAGCTTATGTACTACAGAAGACAACAACTTCTTCTGAATATATAGAACCTTCTGAAGAACCTGTTTATGATTTAAATGGTAAGGTTATTTCGGATGATGTTAAGTATTTTGGTATTATAGAAGATGGTGTTGAAGGTTATACATGTAAGGATGTTTCTTTTGAAAATAAGCCATTTGAAATGAACTATACTGTAAGAACTGTAAATGCTGGAGTTACTACAGAAGAATATTTTGAAGGAAATACAAAAGCTGGAAGTTTAGAAAATGGTGATGTTGTATGGCTTTCAGATAAAACCAGAGCCTATATTGAAACAACAACTGTTTCAGGTACTTCGGCTGGAGTTAAAACTGAAGATTCTTTGAGAATTGAATATAAGAGTCAGGATAACAAGGCAAAAGAAACTCATTCTATCGAAAAAAATTACTCTGACAAGCGTACTCTTGAAGTTTCTATAATTGATTATGTAGAAAATCCAAATGTTGAAACAATTTCTGAAGACCTTTGGGATGCATCAGATAATCTTCTTGAAAATTGCGAAACTGTTCTTACAAAAGATTCTGGTGGTGCATTGTTAAAGACTGAAAAAACTTTGACAGTTTACACTAATACTGGTCGTTCAGTTCAGTACACTGTTCAGGATGGAACTGGAAAATATCTTAAGGCTTTGAAGTCAATTTACGATGCTGATGATAATCTTATTGAAGTTCAGGGTGGTGGAGTTTTCACAGCAACTATTCAGTCTGATGCTGCTGGCGAAGATATTTCTGTAGAAGTAACTGAAAATAATGGATCTTATGTATTTACTGTTCCTGCAAAATACTCTGGAATTACCTGGACTTGGCTTGGTGAATCTTTAAGCGGTACTGCAAACGGCAATACTTATACTCTTGATTCATCTGCTTTAGTAAATGGTGTTTATTCTCTTTATATCGAAGACTCTAATAACCATTCCGTTCAGATTAATATTACAATCAACAGATAGGAGGAAGGGCCATGAAAAAGAATTATTTTAAGATTTTTGCTTCTGCATTATGTCTTGTAGGTTTATTTATGACCGCTTCTTGTGACATAACAGTCAAAAAAATTAAGCCTGAATCAAACTTAGCTGCAATTTCTATTGGAAGTTCAGCAAGAACAATTGGTTCATCAGTTAGTGACATTAAAGATTTTACTGATTTGTCTCTTAAATATAAAATTTCTGGAAGTTCTGATTCAGAAACTGAATTAAAGAACTGGACTGCAAAAGATGGCGTTTCTGCTTATGAAATTGCGTCTGCTGATATAGTTTTTCTTCCTGAAGGAACTTACGATTTTTATCTCTACGGTGTAAAAGGAAACTTTACTTACAGAGGTGAAGAATTAGACAAAGACATTGTTATTACTTCTGATTATGCAGTAAATCAGCTTGCTTTTGAAATGAAGCAGTTTAAGTTTGTTGCTGGTTCTGGAAACGGTGGTTTTAGCATTACTTTGACTGTTCCTGATGAAGTTGTTTATGCAATGGCAAGTTTGTTGAATTCTTCTGGTGCAGAAATATCTGGTTATACAGCAGAAAGAATTAATGCAGTTGGTAATAAAATTGTTTATGCAAAAGACAGCGTTCCTTCTGGACCTTACCGTGCAAACTTTGTTTTCTACAGCGAAACAGGAGTCCTTCTTGGTTATTACAGAGAAATCGTAAATATTGCGGCAGGAGATTTAAGTGCAGGATCAAGAGAAATTGCTTCTGTGAATGATCTTTATACTATTGAATACACTTTAAATGGTGGTAATTTTACAGGAACTGCTCCTGAATATTATTCAAGACTTTCTCCTGTAACAACAATGCCTGTAGTTTCAAAGGCCTGCTTTAAGTTTATGGGCTGGTATGATAACGATGCTTTTGATGGAGAAGCAATTAAATCTATTAGCAGTGGAAATATCAGCCTTTATGCAAAATTCAGAATTGTTGCAACTATCAGTGCAAACATGCGCAGCTGGAATGCTTCTGATAAAATTGCAATTTATGGAAAACTTACAGACGATCTTGAAAAAGCCTGGACAGAAATTTCTGTTGCCGAAATTGAAGACGGAACTGCTTATCTTGGCGGCTTAAAAGGAATTGAAAATGAATACAATGCCTTTATGCCTGCAAGTAAAAAAGGTAATTCTGTAGATTATACAGGTCAGGTAGTTGCATCTAATGGTTCAACTGCTCATCTTGATGACTACAATTATCTTGCAGGTTATGCAAGTTCAAGTTCAAATGGTGTTCTTACAATGAACGCATTAGGTTCAAAAGTTACATTAGCATTGCAGGGAGTTCCTGCTGCTAAGACTTACAAAAAAGTTGTAATGTATGCTCCTAATTATAAATTCCTTACAAAAGGAACTGTTAATTTCAAAACTGCTGCTTTGACTGCAACTGAATCTGATATTCATTTTGAAATTGCTTTAAACAATATTAAAACTACAGATGGAAATCTTTCTGTTGCCGCTATGATTCCTCCTGTAAGCACAGGAACTTATGGTAGTGCAGGAAATAAAATTGTTGTAACTCTTATTGATTCTGACAACAACTACTATTGTGGAACAATTTCTAACAGTGAATCTGCTGGAGTTTCTATTGAAAAAGGAACAATGCCTTCTTACACAGTCGCAATGGAAGTTCTCCCTCATTATGTAATAGTTGATGGAGTTAAAGTTGCTACTCATAATGTTGGAGCATATTCTCCATACGAAGAAGGAAATTATTACACATATGCAGAAGCTAAAAATGCTTTGACAAATGATCCAGTATTTGGTTCAGGTTATCGTCTTATGGAATTTGCTGATGCTGCAGTACTTTCTTCTGCAACAATGACTCAGATTAATACTTGGGTACACGGAATTAAAGCTGGAACAGATTCAAACTCTGTAATCCTTTCTGCCCGTGGTTATTATGACTCAAGTCTTTTGAACGACAACATTGATGGAAACCTGTGGCTTAGTGATACTTATGATTCTTCTGAGGCTTATGCTGTTTATGTTACAAAAGATGGAATTGGAATTACAACCTGGCCAAGAAACCAGAAATTTAATGTAAGACCAGTAAAGAACTAAGTGGAGGCGAATATGAAAATGAATAGATTTATTAAAAAAGCCTTAGTTTTAGCAGTTGTATTTGCGACTTCTTCTGGTGCATTTGCACAGAGTATGGATGAAGGGCAGGTAGATGTTTCTATTAAAGAATATCTTAAAACTGCTGTAAGCGGTGATACTGCATTAACTATTAATAATGTTACCTGGGAAACTACAGAAGATAACTTAGGAAACGAAATTGAAGCGGCATATTTTAATGGCAACGCATCATGGTTAACAATTGCAGATAAACCTCTTTCTGCTACAACAGACATTTCTGGTTTTACAATCAGTTTTACTGCTAAGTTTGAAAAAAGTTCTGACTGGTCAAGAATCATTGATATTAATAACCGTTCAACAATGAATTCAAACTTTTCCGAAACTGTAGGAAATTATCTTTTCTTAAATCTTGGTAGTGGAAAACAGTCAGCTACAAATGGCATTTATGACCAGCAGACTTTTGAAATTGCCTATGCTTACCCTGGGAGAAATACAGAAGCTCGTTCTGCTTATTTTAATCATGGGGAATCGGCAGGTAGCAGAACAAATCCAAATCTAAAAAAAGGTATTACAACAGATGTTGAATTAACTGGAACAACTGCTCCAATTTCAAGTGTTAATGATTTGTACGGCAAATGGCACGAATTTAAATTGATTGTTGCCAGAACCGGTTATTCGACTCTGGTTGTTGATGGTAAACCTTTAGTTTGGATTGAAGCTTCTGCAACAAACTCTGCTTCTATTACAAATGTAGTAACTAACCTTAAAACCGTTAGAAATGGAGTTTATGACTTCCCGGATTATTATGTTGGTAAATCTCCTTATGGTGACGGAGACGGCTTTGTTAAAGGTTATATGAAAAACTTAACTTTTAAATGTAAAGCTGATATGTACTGGGTAGAAGATCCTTCTGATGAAGATGGTGGTTACTGGACTGATGGTGCAGATGTAACTCGTACCGAAAAATTCTATGCAATTGACTTTGTTACAAACGGTGGTTCTTCCTGCAGTCAGTTAGTTGTTTCTAAAGTTCCAACTTTACCAACTCCTGTTCTTACTGGTTTTGATTTTGGCGGATGGTATACAGATGCTGATTTTACAACTCCAGCTCCTGCTGCAGGAACAAAAATGACTGGTGCATTAAAACTTTATGCAAAATGGTCCCATGCTTCTCATGACGGTTTGAACTTTACAGTTTGGACAAGTAATACAAGTTTGCCAACAACTGCAGGAACTTATGTACTTTCACAGAATGTTCAGCTTTCTTCAACCTGGACAGTTCCTTCTGGTACAGTTTATCTTGATTTGAATGGTAGCCGTATCAGTACAACTTCAACTACTGCAGCTATTATTTCGGTTCCAAGTACAAGTGAATTACATATTCTTGACTGTAACTCATTAAATAAAACTTATATCTTTGCCACAAATGATGGTCAGTGGACAATTAATTCCAGTGATGGTACTGAACAGATTAATGGCGGTATTATTTACGGAAGTTCTGCAACTGCCATTAGAAATGCGGGAAAATTGTACTTGGAAGGCGGTTCAATTGTAGGTAATAAATCTTCAGGATCTGCATTGGGTGCAGGTATTCATAACACTGGAACTTTGACAATTTCTGGTGGTGCTGTAATTGGTAATACTGCAACAAATGGTGCTGGTGTTTATAACTACAGCGGTACAATGAATATTACTGGTGGTCAGATTACTAAAAATAAAGCAACAAATGGTGCCGGTGTTTATAATGCTGCCACATTGAATGTTGGTGGAAATGCTTACATCTATGAAAATACTTCATCAAATGTATATCTTTTTGGGACAAAGAAAATTACAGTTACCAGTGCATTTGGAAGTAGTGCAAAGATTGGTGTTTCTATCAGTTCTTCAACAAATCCTTTGGTAATTACTTCTGGTTGTGGAACATGTAATCCAACCTTGAATGTTATTCCAATTTTCAGATCTGATAATTCAAGTCTGAAGGTTATGTATATGAAAGGTGAAATCTACCTGATGAAGCGAAAAGCTGCCTGGTAGTAATAAAAGGCTATCGGGGCGTTGCGGGGGTGCCCCCGCAGGGTAGGTAGCGGAAAACTTTAGAACAGTTGAGTACTGCGAAACTGTTCTAAAGCTTGCAGCGAGGGAGGGCCTCCTCCCTCTTTTTTATTTAACCTGTTCTTTTTTTAAAAATTTTTTGCTATAATAAAAAAATCAGAGGTAAAAAAATGAGCGATTATTCTATTAATACAAAATGTGTTCAGGCGGGTTATACTCCAGGAAATGGTGAACCTCGTCAGATTCCAATTATTCAGTCTACAACTTTTAAATACGATACAAGTGAAGCAATGGGAAAATTGTTTGATCTTGAAGCCAGCGGATATTTTTATACTCGTCTTCAGAATCCTACAAATGACTATGTTGCAGCTAAAATTGCGGCTTTGGAAGGTGGTTCGGCTGCAATGCTTACTTCTTCTGGTCAGGCTGCTAACTTTTTTGCATTGTTTAATATTTGTGAAGCAGGAAGTCATATTGTAGCTTCTTCATCAATTTATGGTGGAACTTTTAATTTGATTTCTGTTACTTTGAAAAAAATGGGAATTGATTCTACTTTTGTTAGTCCTGATGCTACAGAAGAAGAATTGAATGCGGCATTTAAGCCAAATACTCGTGCTATGTTTGGCGAAACTATTGCAAATCCTGCTTTGACTGTTCTTGATATCGAAAAATTTGCAAAGATTGCTCATGCTCATAATGTTCCTTTAATTGTTGATAATACTTTCCCAACTCCTGTAAATTGTCGTCCAATTGAATGGGGTGCTGACATTGTTACTCACTCTACAACTAAATATATGGATGGTCATGGTGCTGCTGTTGGTGGTGCTATTATTGATGCTGGAAAATTTGACTGGATGGCTCATGCTGATATGTTCCCAGGTCTTGCAACTCCAGATGAAAGCTACCATGGTGTTACTTATGCTGAAAAATTTGGTAAGGAAGGAGCTTTTATTACAAAGGCTACTGTTCAGTTGATGCGTGATTTGGGATGTATTCAGGCTCCTCAGCATGCATTTATTTTGAATCTTGGACTTGAATCATTGCATGTAAGAATGCCTCGTCATGTTGAAAATGGACAGGCCGTTGCTGAATTCCTTGAGAAACATCCAAAAATTGAAAAAGTAAACTATCCAACTTTACCTTCTAATAAATATTTTGAAACTGCAAAAAAATATCTTCCTAATGGTGGATGTGGTGTTGTTTCGTTTGAAATTAAGGGTGGTCGTGAAGCAGCTGAAAAGTTTATGAAGAATCTTAAGCTTGCTGCAATCGAAACTCATGTTGCTGATGCTCGTACCTGCTGTTTAAATCCTGCAACTTCTACTCACCGTCAGATGTCTGATGAACAGCTTAAAGCTGCTGGAGTTCCTGCTGGATTAGTTCGTATGTCTTGTGGTCTCGAAGACAAAGCTGATCTTATTGCCGATCTGGAACAGGCATTGGCTGCTATCTAATATGAAATTAAGTTCTGTACTGTTTGCGCTGACTTTTTCTTTGATTTTTCTCAATGCTTCCTGTTCTCTGAAATATAATCAGACAGATAAGGCGGAAGAGAAAAATCCTGAATTTATTTTTCAGGGAACAAAATATTCTAAATATGAAAAATCTCGTCAGGTTGCTACAGTACAGGCTGAATCAATGGAAAAATATAAAAATTCTGATGCCATTTATGCAAAGGATGTAAATTTTTCTACTTATGGTTCTAATGGTCAGGTCGAAAATGATGGTTCCTGTGGTTTGCTTTATGCAGATACAACAAAAGAGGTTTATGAATTTTTTGATGGAATCCAGTTGTATTCGGGGGCTTTTGGTGCCAGCTTTTCTGCCAATGTGCTTCATTGGAATGGTAAAAACCAGCAATTGACCAGTGGCAGAAATGATTATGTTTTTATTGAAAAAGATGATACTTCCATTTACGGTTCTGGTTTTTCTGCCAGCGGTGTAAGTGGAACTTTTAGTTTTAAGAATTCGGTTGAAGGTAAAATCGAAACTCAGGCAGTTCAGGATGCTCAATCAACTGCAAATTCTATGGGAGGAGAGGAATAAATGAAGAAAGTTCTTGTTTTTTTATTTTTGGCATTTTTTCCTCTGTCCCCATTGGCTCTCTTTGCCGAAAAAATCACTTTTTCTGCGGAAGAAATGAAAGGGCAGGCTGGAACTGCAACTTCCGCTACAGTTTTATCTGGAAATGCTTTTATTAAAACTGACCAGATGGAAATTCTTGCGGACAAGATTGAACTTAGTGGCGAAAATTACCGTAATATTAAAGCTTCTGGAAATGTTTCTGGAAAAAGCAATGAATCTAAAATGGAGTTCACCTGTAACTCCATAGAATTTGACAGAGAAACAAATGTTGCTATATTACAAGGGGATGTTTCTCTTATTGATGCGGAAAATGATGTATCTGCCAATGCACAGATAATTGAATATAATCAGTCTACCGAAATTGCAGTTTTGCAGATTCAGGTTAAGCTTACTCAGAAAAACAATGTTTGTTCTGGTTCCTATGCAATTTATCAGAAGAAGAATCAGCTTCTGGAAATTTCTGGAAATGCTTCTGTAAAGCAGGGTGCTGATATGTTCAGAGCCCAGCAGATTACTTTGAATATGCAGACTCAGGATATTAAGCTTATTGGTAATGTAAAAGGTTCTGTTTCTGAAGCTATGGGCAAAAAAGAAGAACCAAAGCAGAATCCAACAGAAGAAACTTCTAAACCTGAAGCAACAGCTCCTGCTAAATCGGATGAGGTATCAAATGGAAGGCAATAAAGAATCTGTTTTACGGGTATCCAGTTTATATAAATCTTTTGGTAGAAAACAAGTTGTAAAGGGAATTGATTTTTCCATGAAAAATGGGGAAGTTCTTGGTTTGCTTGGTCCAAATGGTGCTGGTAAAACAACAACTTTCTATATGGTAGTAGGATTTTATAAACCTACTGCAGGTAATGTTTTTCTTGATGAAAAGTGTATAACTCCTTTACCAATGTATAAACGGGCAAGACTTGGTATTTCCTATCTTCCACAGGAGCCTTCTGTTTTTAAGAAATTTACTGTTGAAGAAAATATCTGGTCGGTTTTGGAAACTCGAAAAGATTTGGATCATAATCAGAAGAAAAAAGTTCTTGAAGAATTAATTGAAGAATTTTCTATTGGTCGTATCCGTAAACAAAGGGCATATACTTTATCCGGAGGAGAACGCCGCCGTACCGAAATTGCCCGTTCTCTTGCTATTGAACCAAAATTCCTTTTGCTGGACGAACCTTTTGCGGGAATTGACCCGATTGCGGTTGCAGATATTAAATCTGTGATTAAGCTTCTGGCAAACAGAGGAATTGGGGTTTTAATTACCGATCACAATGTTCGCGATACTCTCGAAATTACTGACAGAGCAATTATTGTTAATACCGGAACAATTATGCTGCAGGGGACAAAGGATGAAATTCTTCAGTCTGAACTGGCTCGCGAAATCTATCTGGGAAAGAATTTCTCTATGTAAATTTGTAAAAAAATATTCAAAAAATGTTGACGATTTATATAACAAATTATTATTTTATATAAAGCAAATATAATAAATAGGACTTAATAATGTCACAGAAGGAATCTGAAAACACAACTGAAGAACAGGAAAAAGTAGAAAATCAGGAAGCTGAAGTTCAGACTGAAGAAACAACTGAAGAAGCTCCTGCCGAAGAAAAGGAACTTTCTCCTGAAGAAAAAATTGCTGCTTTGGAAAAAGAAATCGCAGATTTG
Organism: Treponema sp.; assembly: GCA_045627625.1. Classification (GTDB taxonomy): domain Bacteria; phylum Spirochaetota; class Spirochaetia; order Treponematales; family Treponemataceae; genus Treponema_D. The sequence goes on along the minus strand of JAZQOB010000136.1, from coordinate 10,929 downwards.
AAAAATCAGGCTTTGTATAAAGCTGCTGAAAATGATAACTGGCGTAAAAGAATGATGCAGCAGAAAGAAGATGCTGTTACATATGCAAATGCATCTCTTCTTGCTGATTTATTGGATAGTCTTGATAATTTTGACAGAACTGTTGAAGCAGGGGCTACTGCAACTGATGTAAAATCTGTTGTTGATGGTATCAAAATGATCAGTACTAGCCTGGTAAATATGCTGGAATCTAAATACGGTTTGGCTGGTTATGGTGCAGAAGGAGATGAATTTAATCCTGATGAACACGAAGCTATTGGTCGTATGGAAGAAGAAGGTGTTGAAAAAGAAACACTTAAACAGGTTTATCTTAAAGGCTATAAATTAAAAGATAAAGTTATCAGACATGCTAAAGTAATGGTAAGCGTGCCAAAATCGAACTAGGGTAAATAATAAGGAGTAAAAATATTATGGGAAAAATTATTGGTATTGACTTAGGTACAACAAACTCTTGTGTTGCTGTAATGGAAAATGGTGAACCAGTTGTTATTCAGAACTCAGAAGGTGGAAGAACTACTCCATCTATCGTCGGTTTTAAACCTAACGGAGACAGAATTGTTGGTGCTCCTGCTAAAAACCAGATGGTTACAAATCCTAAAAACACAGTTTACTCTGTAAAACGACTTATTGGTCACAGATTTGGTGAACTTCAGGGTGAAGCTACAAAGCTTCCATATAAAGTAATTGATAACGGTGCTGACTGTCGTGTTGAAATTGAAGAATCAGGTTCAGCTAAACAGTATTCTCCACAGGAAATTTCTGCTTTCATTCTTCAGAAAATGAAGAAAACTGCTGAAGATTATCTTGGTGAAGCAGTAACAGAAGCTGTTATTACAGTTCCAGCTTACTTCAACGATGCTCAGCGTCAGGCTACAAAAGATGCAGGTAAAATTGCCGGTCTTGATGTAAAACGAATCATCAACGAACCAACAGCTGCTTCTCTGGCATTTGGTTTTAAACAGGATCAGGATCAGGAAAAAACTATCGCTGTATATGACCTTGGTGGTGGTACATTCGATATTTCTATTCTTGAACTTGGTGACGGTGTATTCGAAGTAAAATCTACAAATGGTGATACACATCTTGGTGGTGATGACTGGGACCGTGCTGTTATCAACTGGCTCATTGCTGAATTCAAAAAAGATACAGGTATTGATCTTTCTAATGATCCAATGGCTATGCAGCGTTTACGCGAAGCTGCTGAAAATGCAAAAATCAGCTTGTCTAATCAGACAACAACAGATATTAATCTTCCATTCATTACTGCTGATGCAACAGGTCCAAAACACTTGCAGAAGTCTTTGTCTCGCGCTCAGTTTGAACAGATGACAGATGATTTGTTCGAAAGAACAAAGGAACCTTGTCGTAAAGCTTTGGCAGATGCTGGAATTACAGCTGACAAAATTGATGAAGTTCTCCTCGTTGGTGGTTCTTCTCGTATGCCAAAAGTTCAGGAAGTTGTTAAGGCAATTTTCGGTAAAGAAGGAAGCCGTGCTGTAAACCCAGATGAAGCAGTTGCTATTGGTGCTGCAATCCAGGGTGGTGTACTCGGTGGTGATGTAAAAGATGTTCTTCTTCTTGATGTAACACCTCTTTCACTTGGTATTGAAACAATGGGTGGAGTTTGTACAAAACTTATCCCAAGAAATACAACTATCCCTACAAAGAAGAGCCAGGTATTCTCTACTGCTGCTGATGGTCAGACAGCTGTAACAATCCATGTTCTTCAGGGTGAACGTGAAATGGCTGATCAGAACCGTACACTTGGTCGTTTCGATTTGACAGACATTCCTCCAGCACCTCGTGGTGTTCCACAGATTGAAGTTACATTCGATATCGATGCTAACGGTATTGTTCATGTATCTGCAAAAGATTTGGGAACTGGAAAAGAACAGCATATTCAGATTACATCTTCTTCTGGTCTTTCTGATGCTGAAATTGACAAAATGGTAAAAGATGCCGAAGCAAATGCTGCAGCAGATAAAGCAAGACGCGAAGGTATTGATGCTAAAAACGAAGCAGACAGCATGATTTATCAGATTGAAAAATCTGTAAAAGATCTTGGTGACAAGGTTGAAGCTGGCGAAAAACAGAAGATTGATGAAGCTATCGCAGCTCTTAAACAGGCTATTCAGAGCGATAACACAGAAGATATCAAAGCAAAAACAGAAGCATTGAAAACAGCTTCATATTCAATTTTTGAAAAACTTTACAAACAGCAGGGTGCCGCAGGTGCTCAGCCAGGTCCAGACGGTGCAGCCGGAGCAGGCCCAGACATGGGTGGTAACGCAGGTGCATCTTCAGGCCCATCAGGTTTCGACAAAGGTTCTGCAGATGATGTGGAGTATGAGGTAAAAGATGAAAAATAATTTTGTTAGCTAAAGCAACAAAATTATTTTTCAACACTGCTTGAATTGAAAAATGCCCTGTCTTATTGTGGACGGGGTGTTTTTTTAGTATTATGTATTTATAAAATATTTGGACGGTTGTTATGGCAAAACGCGATTGTTATGAAATTTTAGGACTTGAAAAATCAGCTTCTGCAGATGAAATTAAAAAGGCTTACAGAAAGCTTGCAGTAAAATATCATCCTGATAGAAATCCAGGAGACAAGGAAGCTGAAGAAAAATTCCGAGAAGCAACAGAAGCTTATGAAATTTTGTCAGATGAAAAAAAGCGTCCTTTGTACGATCAATATGGTTATGCCGGCGTAGATGGAATGGATCAGGGTGGTGGAGCTCGTTATTCTCATGCTTATAATGACTTCAGCGATTTATTCTCTGGCGGTGGCTTTGGAGATATTTTCGAAAGTATTTTCGGCAGCGGATTTGGTGGTGGTTTTGGCGGTTCAAGAAGCTCTTCAAGAGGAAGCGGACCTGCACAAGGCTCTTCACTCCGTTTAAATCATAATATTAAATTTAAAGAAGCTGTTTACGGAACAGAAACAGAACTTCATTTCAGACATTCAGAAGTTTGTGATGCATGTAATGGTACTGGTGGAGCTGCAGGTTCTTCTAAAAAAACATGTTCAACTTGTGGTGGTGCTGGTCAGGTAATTCAAGGTAACGGTTTCTTTAAAATTCAGCAGACATGTCCAACTTGTCGTGGAAAAGGTACAACTATTGATAAACCATGTACAAGCTGTAGAGGTACTGGTCTCCAGGAAAAACAGAAAACTATGAGCATGAAGATTCCTGCTGGTGTTGAAGACGGTAAGAGAATTGTTATTCGTGGTCAGGGAGATGCTGGTGCTAATGGCGGCCCTGCTGGAGATCTTTATGTAATTCTTGATGTTGAACCTCATCAGTTCTTCGAAAGAGACGAAACAAATCTTTATTGTGCTGTTCCAATTTCAATGACACAGGCAATTCTTGGTGGTGAAATTGAAATTGAAGGTCTTGATGGTAAAAAGATTTCAATCAAAATTCCAGATGGAACTACAAGCGGAAAACTTTTGCGTGTAAAGGGCGAAGGTGTTCCTGTTATGAATTCCGACAAGAAAGGGGATTTGTATATCAAGATTATTGTTGAACTTCCATCTCATCTTTCAACAAAACAGAAAGATTTACTCAAACAGTTCATGGAATTGGAAAAACCAACAAAAGAACCTAAGTTGATTTCATTATCAAAACTTGAAAGATAAAATTCCTTTATTTTTTTTTAATTCTGCCGATATTATGATAGAATAATAGTATCATACTCTTGAGGTAACTATGTATAAGACCCAAAAGAAAATTGTATCGGTTTGTATCTACATTATTGCAATTGTAGTATTCGTTTTATTAGGAATTTATCTTCTTCCTCCAGCAATCAAGGATAAGTATTCTATTTATACTTTTGCTCTTATTGCTGTTTTGTTTATGGTTGTAATTCTTTGTTTCAGCAGAGTTAGAACTGCTTTAATAAATAAGGTTCGACATAATACATTGGAACGAGGGGAAACTGTAATTATTAAGAAGTTTATTGATAGACTTCGTTTCTGTTATTCCCTTGAAGATTTCTATGGAACAATTTCTGAATGTCTCGAAATCAAAGGTGACTGTTCTGTTCTTTTGATTGACCGAACAAAGGATTATATTCTCTATAACAGTCCTGATAAGCTTACAACATCGGAATCAACCCGCGAATTAATCAATATGCGCTTTACAGAAGGTTGGGCAGATGGTTGTTTCTTCTTTGACCGTCACCTTGGTGTTACTTCAAGAATTAAAAAGGCCAGAGGTTTCTTCCTTTGTGCAGAAAATCAGCATTTCTTTGTATTCTGTAACTATACTCGTCTTTTTGATGCAAGTATCTTTGAACAGCTTTTTGAAGAATACAAACGATTTATTGCAAGAACTAAGACTATTTCAACTCTTTCCGAAATTGCTTCTACAACAAAAGAATGGCAGCAGCTTGCCGAAACACAGCAGTCATTCTTGCCTCAGAAGATTCCTAATATCAATAAATTAAAGATTGCCACATACTTCCGTCCTTTGGTAAACGTATCTGGTGACTACTTCTCAATTCTTCCTATTGATAAAAACCGAACTCTTTTAATGCTTGGTGACGTATCTGGTAAAGGTCTTCCAGCTGCCCTCATCATGGGTTTGGTAATGAATACTGTTAAAATTATTGAAGATAAAGAAAATCTTGTTGGTGTACTTCAGTCTGTAGATAAGGCTATTAAAGGCATGCACCTTCAGGATAAATATACTGTAGTTTTCGTAGGTATTGTTGATACTGATAAAATGAAAATTCGTTATATCAATGCTTCAATGTCTGACCCTATTATTCTTTCACCTTCACCAAACGGATATCGTATGAAGCCTCTTACTTCAAATGCTTCACTTGTAGGTATTTTGGATATGGGTGATATTCAGGTTCAGGAAAAACGCCTCTTCCGTGGTGATACCATTTTGATTGCAACTGATGGTGTTTCCGAAGTAATGGATGAAAATGGTGTAGAACTTGGTGATACAGATATTTATAAGAAGACACTGGTTGCTGGTGCTGCAAAACAGCCTCAGGAAATGGTAGATGATATTGTAGATTTGATTATGAAATATAACGGCGACAGAAAACTTCATGATGACGTTACAATGATGATCGCAAAGGTAGGTTATTAATATGGCATTTTTATTATTAAACATTCTTTTAGCAGTCTTATTGGTATTCCTTACAGTTTATACAGATAAAGTTGTTCGTAATGATGTAAAAGATTCATCTTCGCTTCTTGTTCCATTGTTGCTGGTTTCGATTGAATCAATTCTTCTTTGTTTTGTTCTGTTCTTCAAAAATACCTGGGAAGATGCCTTTATTAAAGGTTTGCTTCGTTGTATCTTTGCTCTCGATGGTATTTTCTTTGTTGCCTTCAGTTTTGGATTGATTGGACTTGCAGCTAATACAAGAAAATTCTTCATTTTTGTGCTTCAGTTGTTTTTGATGGCCTGTGCCTGTCATATTGTTTTTTCAAAAGATTTCTTTACAGAAGTAAATATTACAGATGGATATAATATTTATGTAGGTTCTTCCCTTTTATTAAGTGGAGATGCTGCAAAATTCTTCCCATTTACCTGGGTTGATTTTTATGACTTTATGTTCAAAGGCTTTATTCCAGTTTTTGCATATTTATTCCTTATTATGATTCAGGAAAAATCTGGAACAACATTACAGAGATATCAGGGATTCTTAATTGGTATAAGCCTTGTAGTAATGTGGATACTTTCGTACTTTGTAAAGAACTTCATGACAGTTGTAAACAATGACTTTACTTGTCTGTTCATTTTCCCATATTTCTTTATGCTTGGAGTTGTAGTAACAGCTTTAAGACAGACCTCTGTTCCTTCTGGAAAAACAATGTTAGGTTCTGTTCTTCAGACTTTTGTTTCGTACATCTTCCCAGCATGTGCTGTTGCTGCTTTAGTAACCTTTATGCAGCCAAGAGTTCCAAATACAACACTCATTTACATTGCATTTGGAGCAGCTTCAATTGTTGCTATTATTTTCTCTTTAAAATTAAGCCTGGTTCTTTCAACTTCAACAAAAATCTATTCTGCTGATTATGCAGAAGCTTTGGAAAAGGATCTTGGTTCTATTAATTATTCCGGCGAAATGGATGAAATTACAGGAAGAATGAATGAAATCTTCCGTAAAAACGTAGAATCTTCTTCTATGAATGTTTATGTTTTGAACAATAAAGGTATGTTGGAAACTGCATATTCTTCAAACAACTTTCATAAAGAAATTCCTGTTTCAAATCCTATTTTTGATGAATTGTTGAATATTGAAAAATCCGTAGTTGTTTATTCCGAAGTAGGACATGTTCACGATATTTCTGCAATTGATGATCAGCTTGAAAAATTCTTTGAAGAAACTAAATCAGATGCACTTTTCGTATTGAACGAAGGTCGTAACATTCTTGGTTTGATTACTCTTGGAAAGCGTATTTCTGGTGACCACTACAAGGAATATGATTTGAATGTATTCAATAAGTTGTATTCATACTTCTTCGTATTTGGATACTACATGCGTAACATTTCTAACAAGGAAATTATTTCTGTCGTAAACCGCGAAATCCGCATGTCTTCTCAGATCATTACATCTATTCAGGAAAATATTGACCATATTAAGAATCCTAAAGTTGATACAGGCTATATGATGATTCCTGCCCGAAACATTGGTGGTGAATTCATTGATATGGTTCGTCTTACTGATACAAGACACCTTTTAATTGTAGGTGACTTGAGTGGTAAAGGTATTGCGGCTTCTATGAACATGGTCATCCTTAAATCTATTATTCGTACTTACCTTGCCGAAACTCATGACTTTAAGGATCTGGTTGTAAAAATCAACTCATTCATCAGAACTTCATTCCGAAAAGGTACAATCTTCTCTGGTTTGTTTGCTCTTATGGATTTTGAAACTGATACAATGTATTACATCAACTGTGGTGTTCCAACTTTGATGCTTTATACTCAGGTTTACAACAATGTAATTGAAATTCAGGGTAGTGGACATATTCTTGGATTCGTTAAAGATATTTCTCCATATCTTTCGGTTAAATCTACAAAATTGAATCCAGGTGACATCATCATGGCTTGTACTGATGGTTTGGTTCAGTCACATTCACTTCGTGGTGAACAGTTTGGTAAGGAAAGAATTCAGCAGTGTATTCTTGATAACTCTACTTACCCAGCACAGCGAATGGCACAGTTTACTTTTGACAGCTTGAAGAAGTTTATGTCAAAAGAAATGGAAGACGATGTTTCTATCCTGGTTTTGAAGTATGGTTCTCCAATTAAAGAAAATGTTGAAGAAACTGCAGTTAAAGAAAAAACTGAAGAAATGGATATTCCACAGATTGATGAAGGTACAATTGCGGCTGCTATGGCTGAAGCAGAAGGAGTTTCGGAAGCTGTAGTTGATGCAGCAGAAACAGTTGAAGCTCCTGTAGTAGAAGAAACTGCAGTTGTAGAAGAAAGTCCTGTCGAAGCTGCTCCTGCAGAAAACTTTGATATGGATTTACCAGATTTTTCTGAAGATGAACTTGCTGCTGTAATTGCAAAGGCTCAGGCCGAAGCAGAAAGCGATGCGGCAGATATGTTTGTAAATCCAATTTCATCTGATTTATAGGAGTTATAAATGGAACAGTTAACAGTAATTGAACGAAGTGGTGCAAACTATAAATTATATATTCTTGAAGGGGCTTTAAATGCCTACACTATTGGTGAATTTCAGGATACCCTTTACAATTCAGTTTTAACAAGCAATGTTGTACTGGATATGTCAAAACTTGTTGAAATGGATCCTTCTGGTTTAGGAATGCTTATGGCAGCCTTCAACGATTCAGAAGATTCTGAACACAAATTGTATTTCTTGTCTTTGTCAAACGAAGCCGAAAAAGCAATTGCCAGCACAGGTTTTAAGTATTTATTTAATCTTATAAACTCTGTAACCGAGGTTAAATAGGCAAGAAACCGCAGATAAACGCAGATGCTAATTAGGAATTGGGAATGATGAATTGTCATTACGAGGAGCATTTGCGACGAAGTAATCCATGAAGGCATTTACGAAAAAAAAGGTTGCAGATTTGAATCTGCAACCTTTTTACTTTTAAATCAGATAATCTTATTTAATAACAAGATTTACCAATTTATCTTTTACGATAATGCATTTTACAATTTCATGACCGTCTGTAAATTTCTTTACATTTTCTCTTGCAAGTGATGTTTCTTTCAAAACATCATCAGCAGTTCCAGGAGCGGCTTCGAAAGTATCGCGTTTTTTACCGTTTACCATAACTACGATTTCTTTTGAATCATCTTTTAAGAAATCTTCATTGAATGTTGGCCAGTTTTCGTAAGCGATTGTTTTGTCATTGCCAAGTTTCTGCCAGAGTTCTTCTCCAAGGTGAGGAGCATAAGGAGAAAGAATCTTAACAAAATCAGCCCACATTGATTTAGGAACTTCAGGTAATTTAGAAACTTCATTAATGAAAATCATCATCTGACTGATTGCAGTGTTGAAGTTCAAAGTAGCAGTGTCATCTGATACCTTTTTAACAGTCTGAGCAAAAGTTTTTCTTGCAGAAACAAGAGCTTTGTCTTCGAGTTTTCCAGAAATATCAATGTCAGCCAATGGTTTTTCAGAAACAGCCCAAACTTTTTCAAGGAAGCGATGAATACCAACAATACCCTGAGTTGCCCATGGTTTAGACATAGTAAGTGGACCCATGAACATTTCGTACATACGAACAGAGTCTGCACCGTATGCTTTGATTTCATCATCAGGATTAACTACGTTTTTCAAAGACTTAGACATTTTTGCAACAATCTGTTCCAATTCTTCGCCAGTTGCTTTTTCGTAGTATTTTCCATCATCTCTTGATTCAACTTCATCTACAGGAACAAGAGTTTTATTCTTGCGCTGGAATGCAAAAGAAGTAATCATACCCTGGTTTACAAGGCGCTGGAAAGGTTCTTTTGTAGAAACAACACCACAATCATAAAGAACTTTGTGCCAGAAACGAGCATAGAGCAAGTGAAGAACAGCATGTTCAGCACCACCAATGTACAAATCAACTGGCATCCAGTAATTTTCAGCTTCTTTAGAACAGAATGCATCTTTGTTGTTTGGATCAAGATAGCGCAAGTAGTACCAGCAAGATCCACCCCACTGAGGCATAGTATTTGTTTCGCGTTTAGCAGCTTTTCCACATTTTGGACATTTACAGTTTACCCATTCTTCAATTGCAGCAAGTGGAGATTCTCCAGTACCAGTTGGCTGATATGATTTAACTTCTGGCAATTTGAGAGGTAATTCTTCTTCAGGAACAGCAACAGTTCCACAGTCAGGACAATGTACCAAAGGAATTGGTTCACCCCAATAACGCTGACGGCTGAAAATCCAGTCGCGGAGTTTATAGTTGATTGCTTTTCTACCGATTTTCTTTTCTTCAAGGAATTCCAGCATTTTAGTAATAGCGTCTTTCTTGTTCAAACCATCAAGGAATTCAGAATTAACATGAATTCCGTCCTGAGTCCAAGCCTGCTGCTGAACATCAACTTCAGATTTAAGAACTTCGATAATTGGCAAATTGAATTTTTTAGCAAAATCCCAGTCACGATCATCATGAGCAGGAACAGCCATAATTGCACCAGTACCGTAAGAAATCAAAACATAGTCAGCAATCCAGATAGGAATCAATTTTCCGTTTACAGGGTTGATTGCATAGCTTCCAGAGAAAACACCAGTCTTGTCTTTTGCAAGATCAGTTCTTTCCAGGTCAGATTTTTTAGCAGCTTCTTCCTGATAAGCTTTAACTGCAGCAGCCTGTTCTGGAGTTGTAATTTCAGGAATGATTTTATGTTCTGGAGAAACAACCATATAAGTTGCACCAAACAAAGTATCACAACGAGTTGTATAAACAGTAAGATTGTTTGCAGTTGGTTTTCCGTCTTTATCAGCAACAGTGAATGTTACTTCAGCACCAGTTGATTTTCCAATCCAGTTGTGCTGCATAGCTTTTACAGATTCAGGCCAATCCAAACCTTCCAGATCTTTGTCCAGCTGATCAGCATAATCAGTAATCTTTAAAATCCACTGACGAATTGTTTTGTGAGTAACAATAGCACCACAGCGTTCACATTTACCTTCTTTAACTTCTTCGTTAGCAAGACCAGTTAAACAAGAAGGACACCAGTTGATTGGAGTCTGAGCTTCGTAAGCCAAACCTTTTTTGTATAACTGGAGGAAAATCCACTGAGTCCATTTGTAGTAATCAGGATCACAAGTAGAAACACAGCGATCCCAGTCATAGCTGAAACCGAGAGATTTAATCTGCTGTGTAAAATGTTCAATATTTGCGTTTGTAGTTACTTTTGGATGAGTTCCAGTTTTAATAGCATAGTTTTCAGCTGGAAGTCCAAATGCATCGTATCCCATTGGATGAAGAACATTGTAGCCGTTCATTCTCAAGTAGCGGCAGTAAATATCTGTAGCAGTGTAGCCTTCAGGATGTCCTACATGCAAACCTGCTGCTGAAGGATAAGGGAACATATCAAGAACATACATTCTTTTTTCTTTTGGATATGACTGATCCTCTCTAACCTTAAAAATTTTGTTGTCTTCCCAATATTTCTGCCATTTAGGCTCAATATTTTCAAAAGGATATTTACTCATTTTTTGCCTCTAAAAAAATAAAAAATTGTTCTACTATTATATAGAAAAAAAATGGTTAAGACAATTAATGGCAAGAAAAGGAAGAAGGGGGACAGAGGAGTTTTTTAATTTACAGATAATTTTTGCGTAAAGGATAGTAGCAGCGCCGCAAGGCGTTCCGACTTTAGGAGGAATGGAGCGCTTTGACGCGGAACTGCGGATAGCCTGACCCGAACGAAGTGAGCGGGT
>JAZQOB010000135.1:0-13966 GCA_045627625.1 Treponema sp. | reverse complement strand
AATAAAATTGAAACATAGTTACTCCAGACGGTCACTATCAGTGTTTTATTCGGACAGAAAGTTCTTTTTCTTTTCCACCAAAACTGATTATTACATCAACTCTGATTATATCATAATCTTGAATTTTTGTCCTTAAATATTCTTCCTTGTTTTCTAAAACCATATTCTGAACTTCTTTATGAATCAAGAGATTATCATTGTTGATAAAAAAGAATTCTACTGTAACAAGATTTCCGTTTTCATCATCAGTTACAGTTTCTTCCAATGAAGGACGAAGAGGTTTAAAATTTTTAGCCTTATTAGGATCAATTTTTATGCTGGAATAAATCTCTTCTTCATAACAGAAAGCCTGAAGTTCAAAAATCACACTATTTATTTTTGCATAGTTTCTGGAATTATTAATTCCTGTATAAAGCCAGGTAAATCCAACAAAAAAAATAAGAGCAAGAAGAATGTATAAATTTGATTTATTTTTATAAAGAACCTTAAAACCTCTCAGAGGCTGCATTTTACCTGCGTAAAAATCTTTTACAATCTGGGGAGCTTTTGCAATTCGTTCTTCCCGATTGTAATAGTATTTTACAGGCTTTTCTCCATCGGCATAAGATTCTTCAACATCTTCAAACATAAACTTTTCCCGATTTAATTAGTTTTTCAATAAAGCATCAATCAGGCTGTCAGTTCGGTACCATACAATCTTAGGTTTATCCTTATCCAGATAAAGCATTGTAACAATTCCATCCTGTGACAAATAAAGATTGAAGAAAAGATTCTGACTTAAATCAACATTAAAATGACGACGAATAAGTTTCTGACTTTCACTCTGGAGCATCTGAATATCAAAACCATCTGAAGTTTTGATAATAAAATATTTCCAGCCATTAGGTGTAACTCCTACAAAATCATAAGGAACTTTATATGTAAGCTTACTATAATCAATGATAATAGATTCTTCAAAAGAAGGAATACTTACAGGTTCATCATAAACCCCGGTATCACAATTCATTGGATAAAGTAATGTCTGCACAAAATTAATTCCCGACTGAATTCTGGAATCTTCATCAATGTACGAATTATAATAATCCGCCTTAATATAAATTTTATAGTCAACAGGATCCGGAATAATATTATCAAGGGTCAGATAAACTTCAGATTCTGCAGAAGCGGCTTTAATCATTGGAATATTTTTAAGGCTTACAGGAATTGTATTCTTCAGAAAACCTTCTTTTGAGTACCAGTACACAACAATACCGGTGTTAGTATTACATACAACAACCAGTTCATCGGATTTTGTTATATAAATATTCTTTACATTAGGATAAGGGCTTCCACCAGGTCCCTGAATACCAATATAATCGATCGAAGAACCATCCCTGGTCATTCGCATAATTACCTGAGTACACAAAAGCCCTTCTTCAGTAAGTTCTTTTCGGGCATCAGGAAGATTACATACAGCATAAATTGTTTTAGAAGAATCAACGGCAACAGGACCATTAAAATCAAATGGGAAAGTAATTTCCCAGGTAAAACTGTCTGCAGAACTTTCAGATTTTTTAAGGATAGAAGAAAGCTCTGAATCTTCGTTATAAAATAAAGTCAGCAAATCCCCGTAAGAATTCATTTCCAGAATTTTATTGGAACAGCCATCAACGATATAAAAGAAGCCGTCCTGCATTGCAATACCATAACGAACAGCACCAACTTTATTTAAATCCGAAGGAGAAATTTCATCAGCAAAATTGCCATAATTCAGTGAAAACAATAAATCTTCACTCATTGACTCTGTCCCTTTTCGACCATTACAGCCATTAAGCATAAATACAGCAGACAGAATAAGAATTAAATTTTTTAGTATATTTTTTTTCATAAGTTCCTGTTTTTTACCAATTTTAAACTTTCATTTTTTACTTGTCAATTAGAGAAATAATATAGTAAATTTAATAAAAAGGCATTATAATAATAGAATATTATTATAGAAAATAAATATTAATAAAGGAAATAAAAATGTTTGTTGATAAATTATTGACTGTGTTTTTTGGTACACAAAATGACCGCTTTGTCAAAGCCTTAAAACCTATTCTTGCCGCAGTAAACGCAAAAGAAGACTGGGCAAAATCCTTAAAAGCTGAAGAATTTCCAGAACAGACAAAAAGATTCAAAGAAGAACTTAAAAACGGAAAAACCCTTGATGATATTCTTCCAGAAGCATTTGCACTTGTAAGAGAAGCTGCTTATCGTGTTCGTGGTGAACGATCCTTCGATGTACAGATTATGGGTTCCATCAATCTTCATCAGGGCCGTATTACAGAAATGAAAACAGGTGAAGGTAAAACTCTTGTTGCGGTTGCTCCTTCATATCTTAATGCCCTTACAGGTAAAGGTGTTCATGTTGTTACTGTAAATGATTACCTTGCTGGTCGTGATGCTGATACAATGCGTCCTGTTTTTTCATATCTTGGTTTAACAGTTGGTGCAATTCTTTCTGATATGGATAACGATGCCCGCCGTGAAGCATACAACTGTGATATTACATATGGTACAAATAACGAATTTGGTTTCGACTATCTTCGCGACAATATGCACATTGAACTTTCAAAGAAGGTTCAGCGCGGATTTAATTATTGTATTGTCGATGAAATTGACTCTATTTTAATTGATGAAGCCAGAACTCCACTTATTATTTCTGGTGCCGGCGAAGATGATACTTATAAATATCACGAAGTAGATAAATATGTTGGTGAATTAAAAGAAGTTGCTAAAGATGAAAAAGGCGAATACCCTGACGAAGCAATGATGACTCAGGAAGAAAGAGCTGCTATCGAAGGTGACTACACTATTGATGAAAAATCAAAACGCATTTCTTTCACTGCAAAAGGTATGCTTCATATCAACGAAATTCTTCATAAGCACAATCTTATTAAAGGATCTCTTGAAGATGAAGAAAACTTTGAATACACACACTACTTTACACAGGCTTTGAGAGCTCACCTCCTTTTCCACAATGAAGTTGATTATCTTGTTAGAGATGGAAAAGTAGAAATTATTGATGAATTTACTGGTCGTGTTCTTGAAGGACGCCGCTATTCAGATGGTCTGCATCAGGCTATTGAAGCAAAGGAACGCATTAGAATTGCTCAGCGTAACCGTACAATGGCAACTATTACATTCCAGAACTTCTTCCGCATGTATGACAAACTTTCTGGTATGACAGGTACTGCTGCAACAGAAGCCGTTGAATTTGCAAAGATTTATAATCTTGAAGTTGTTTCAATTCCAACAAATAAACCAGTTGCCAGAATTGATGAAAATGACGAAGTTTATCTGAACGAAAAAGAAAAATGGGAAGCAATTGCCGACGAAATTAAAGCTGCTCACGAAAAAGGACAGCCTGTTCTTGTTGGTACAATATCTGTAGAAAAATCTGAATTGCTTTCTGCTCTTCTTACAAGAAAAGGTATTCGCCACGAAGTATTGAACGCAAAGAATCATGCCCGCGAAGCTTTAATTATTGCAGAAGCTGGTGCAAAAGGTACTGTTACAATTGCTACAAACATGGCTGTTCGTGGTACAGATATTAAACTTGGTGGTTCGCCAGAATTCCGTGCAAGAAAACGAGCAGGTACAAATGCTACTGAAGAACAGTACAAGGCAGCTCTTGAAATCGAAAAAGAAAACTGGAAAAAAGATTACGAAGAAGTTCGTAATGCCGGTGGTTTGTATGTAATTGGTACAGAACGCCATGAATCACGCCGTATTGATAATCAGCTCCGAGGTCGTTCAGGACGACAGGGAGACCCAGGACGCTCTAAATTCTACATCTCTATGGATGATGATTTGATGCGTCTCTTCGGTGGCGAAAAAATGAAGGTTATGATGAGCCGTATTGGTATGAAACCTGGAGAACCAATTGATCATCCATGGCTTAATAAAGGTATCGAAAAAGCTCAGACAAAAGTTGAAGACAGAAACTTTGAAATCCGTAAACACCTTCTTGATTACGATGATGTTCTTAATGAACAGAGAACTATCATTTACCAGCAGAGAGATGAACTTCTTGCGGATGAAAACCTTTCTCAGCGTGTAATGAATAATGCGGTTTCAGTTGTTGATGACATTTTTGATGAATATCACTCAAATGCAAAACACAACAAGCATGACAATTCTGCAATCAATGAGCTTAATGATAAAATCAGAAGTACATTTGGATTCCAGCTGCCAGCTGAACGCCTTACAAAAGAAGCTGTCCTTGCAGAACTCCAGAATGATATTACAGAAAAAGAAACTCTTGCAGGCAAAGAAAACTTTAATATGTTCATCCGTTATCAGTATGTAAGTATTATTGATAAAAAATGGCTTGATCAGCTTGAAACTCTTGAAGGACTTAGAGAAGCTGTTGGACTTCGTTCTTACGGTTCTAAAAATCCTCTTACAGAATACAAAATTGATGGTTTTAATATTTTCTATGATATGCTTGATACTATCAGAACAACTGTAATGTCACGAGTATTCAAAGTTAAGATTCAGCTTTCTCCAGAAGCAATGGAAGCTAGAAAACAGAGAATGAACGAACAGCAGACACAGATGAATACACAGCACTCTGCAGCTGCTACAATGGGTTCTCAGATTGCACGCAGTGAAGCACAGCATTCAGCTCAGTCTACATTCAATGGAGACCAGGCAAGAAGACAGGCCGCAAGTGGTGCTATGCAGCAAAGATCCCAGGGTGACAATGTTACAGTAAGAAGAACTCTTCCTAAAGTTGGACGAAATGATCCTTGTCCTTGTGGAAGCGGTAAAAAATATAAACAGTGTCACGGACGCTAATCTGACAAAATAAAAGATAGACTATAGGCACTAAACCTGTAGTAGAAGTTAAAAAAAAGAACTTTCCAATTAATTGGAAAGTTCTTTTTTTTATTCATAAATTATTTTCAAAAACTAATTGATTGCGCCAGTTCTTCCAGCTGGCCAGAATCTAAACATAGGTTTTCCAAGAATAAGTTTTTTATTGATATACTGTGGTTCCATAATTGATTCATATTCAAAAGAATACTTATCAGAATCAGAAAGTTTTACAGACAAAGCAGTATATCTATGTCGCAAATCAAGCGAATTAAAACGGTTATCCCCCATCATAAAGAAACAATCCTGAGGAATATAGTTTGGAGTTCCATCACTTGCATTTGCAGGGAATACAGGCATGTTTCTTTCGTCCATAAGAACACAAACATACCATACTAAAGTCTGAGCTTCAGTAAGATATTTGATTACATAATCGTCACTTTTCCATTCTGTGGAACTGACATTATCTTTTAATAATTCTGCATATCGTACAATAAGATTTCCAAAACAGATTTTAGACATTACATTGTATTTGAAATTTGCTTCAGCATAAATATCACGCATATCAGAAGCAGAATCAAACCATGAAGTCATAAATTTTTCAAACCATTCAATACCACCATTCTGGGAATAGATACGGCGGGCTGTATCAGAAGAATTCAAGAACATATTGTAAATATGCAAAACAGGTTCTCCAAAGGTTCCGGTTTTATTTCCATCTGAAACAAGCATTTTCATTTTATTTACAATTTCTTCAGTCTGAAGTTTTGCCACAGATAAACTGAAATTTCTTCTCTCAGCTTCAAGTTCAAGCATAGCTTCATATTCTGTATTAGTAAGCTTGAATTCCTTTACACCAGGTTTTAAATTCTGCTTAATTGTATTTAAATTCCAGCAGGCAAATTTAGCATCCTGGGTTACAGGTGTAAATTCAGGATTATCTTTTGTTCTGGAATATAAAATTCCATCCTGCATTACAAGCTGTTCCCCTTCAACTCCTGTAATTCGTTTTACCAAAGGATCAGCTTTAATATTTCCATCTTCGTCTCTGTTTAAGTTTACAGACATAAAAGTAAGCATGTAGATCAACTGAGAAGTAACACTTTTTACTTCAGATTTACGATCCATGCTGTAATGTGGATTTCTTAAAACAACAATATCCCCTCTCTTATATTTAGTCATACAAGGAAGACCAACTTCTGTTAAAGGAAACTTTGGACCACAATTTAATTTGGAAACAGCAACTCGATCTTTAATAAGGAAAGTAGGAACCATTGATTCAGATGGAATTACATACAACTGAAGGATAAAAATCTGAATTAAAAGAACCATGAATACAGCCTGAATTAAAGCATCAACCCAGTCTACAACTTCAAAAAGAATACGAAGTGTTCCTTTTGGTTTCTGAATCTTTTTACCAGGGATTTTCCAGTCTGCTGTATAAATGCCAATATGTTTATCATTCATACAGTTTGAAATAATCAATGAAAAAACAAAGTTTACACACCATATAAATACAGAAATCACATCGTAAATAAAACTAGTTCCGTAGTTTCCTGCTCTTCGTAAAATAAATGCAACAAAAAGTACAAATGGAAGATACTGGATAAGTTTTAGAACTACAGTTGATTTTTTACCGTCTTTTGGTTTTAAAAACTTAAAGAATGAAAAATAAACTGTAACTCCCGTAAAAATCAGCGATAGAGGAAAGGCTGATAAAGAAATATCCCCATGAAAAGAAAGAGATACTAAAGAAAAAAGAATTGCCGATATCAATTCAATATAAAGATAAATCGAAAAACGTTTTGACTTGTTCATATATAAAATATAACAAATTTACAGCAATTAGGAAACATATATTATTTGAGATTTGATTCAAACATTCTGTTAAAATTGTTCTGAATTAATTTGCAAAAATCTTCATTATTCAAATTATTTTTAATTGAACAGACTGCTTCATATATATTTATAATTTCTGATGTTTTGGTAGGAATACTTTTTTCCAAAGTTTGAAAAGGAGCATCAGTTTCCAAAAGAAGTCGTTCAATCGGTAAATTAACAATACAATCCAGAACCTTTTTGTTGCCTTTTATAATCTGATTTCCAAAACTAAAAAATCCATTTATGCCTTTATTCAATAAAGAACGGGCTTCTATGCTTGTCCCCATAAAGGAATGAAACAAAACAGAAGGGAGTTTCGCGAGACTGGAACTGTATTCAAAAAGTTTTTCGTTAGCCTTTCTGCAATGAATTATCAGGCTTTTTTTGTATTGAATGGCAAGATGAAGTTGAAATTCCCATAATTCCGTCTGTATTTTATCTAATGCTTTTAATTCATCCGTAAAAAAATCAAAACCAGATTCCCCAATAGCAACAATCTCATTATTCAAAAGAAGCATTTTCAGAAATTGTTTTATCTCTTCAATTTCTTCCTTACTCTGAATAAGTAAATTTTGTGGATGAATACCAAAGCATTTAAAAATATTTGCTCCAGATTTTTTTTGAATTTCCCATTCCGGCACAGAATGAGCGCAGGAAACCCCTGCTATTTGAGGATTTACAATATATGAATCAGATTTTATACAATCACTTAGATGAAAATGTGCATCGTAATAAAGATTTTTTTCTTTTTTTTCTAACATTTTTTTTATTATATCCGAAAATAAAGTAAATGCCATAAAACTTATGTGAATAATTTTACATTTAATAATGGGATAACGGGAGAAAAAAAATGAAAAGATACACACTTAAAAGTATTGGTAAAAAAACAGATTACATGACAATTGTAAGAGAAATGAATGACGGTTTTGTAGTAAAAATTGTTCGTGATATGGACGGCTACGAAGATATTAAAACAGATTATATCAGCAAAGAATTATTCGACAGCTGTATCAGAACAGGTTATTTGACAGAAATTAAAGAACCTGTTGCAGTAAATGCATAAAATAAAAAAAGGAGGTAGAAAACCTCCTTTTTTTATTTAACCAAGATTTTTAATCATTTCAAAAGCCTGATTTATTCTGACAGATTTGTCTTTTTCCTGAACCAGCCAGTGAATTTCAACACCTTTCTTTTCCATCATTCTGTACCAGGTTTCCTGACGTTTAGCAAACTGACGGATTGCAATAAAAAGCTGTTCAAAGAGTTCATCTCTGGAAGTAATTTTTCCCTGTAAATATAAAGAACAGTATCTATATTCCAGCCCAAGTTTTTCCAATCGTTCCCAGCTGATTCCAGAATCATGAATTGACTGAACTTCCTCCAGCATTCCATTATCAAGTCGTTCCTTCAATCGCAAAGAAATATTTTCCCACATTAATGGACGAGGCAAAGTAGTTCCAATTATAAAAGGCTTAATTTCAGGGCGTTGAACTGAAGTTGAATCAATTCCCTGTTTTTTTGCTTCAATAATTTCAAGCGCTTTAATAACCCTTTCTTTTTCTTTTAAATCCGCCTTTACATGCAGATCAGGCTGTTCTTTAAGAAGCATAGCTCCAAGTTCTTCAAGGCTTAATGCTTCTAATCTTTCGTGAAGCTCCTTATTTTCTGGAAGAATTACCAGCTGATAGTCTCTTACAATAGCATCAAGATACATTCCAGTTCCACCAACAATAACCGGAAGTTTTCCTCTGGAAGTAATATCCTTAAAGGCTTTATAAAAATCCTGCTGATAATTATAAACATTATATTCTTCTGGCAGTTCTACTATATCGATAAGATGATAAGGGACTGGTCTTCCGTCCACAACATAATCCTTCAGATCTTTGCCAGAACCAATATCCAGATATTTATACGTCTGACGGCTATCTGCAGAAATCACTTCCCCATTAAATTTATCAGCAATTGCAACCCCAACAGATGTTTTTCCTACTGCTGTAGGCCCTAAAACAACAATGCAATTATTATTTTCCAACGACAACTCCATTTCCTAGTTGATTTTGCAGATTACACATTTTAGATATTCAGATTTTGGATAACCGAGTAAAACAGGATGATCAGGACCTGCCCCTCTTTTTTCAAGAATCTGAACTTTTTTATGGCTATCCATTGCAGCATGCATAAGCATATCACAGAACATATGTGACTCCATAAAATAAGAACATGAACAGGTAATAAGAATTCCACCTTTATGCAACAGTTTCATCGCACGAAGGTTAATTTCTTTATAACCACCATAAGCTTTTTCAATCATTTTTGCAGATTTACAGAAAGCAGGAGGATCAAGAATAATTACATCAAATTTTTCACCGTCTGCTTCATATTTTTTAAGAAGATCAAAAACATCTGCACAAACAGCTTTCATAACCTTATCGGCTTTATTCATCTTGATATTGTGATTTACCATCTTTACTGCTTCTTCAGAAATATCAACTGAGGTTACATCTTTAGCACCAGCTTTAAATGCATTTAAGCCAAAGGCTCCTGTATGAGTAAATGTATCAAGAACTTTTTTACCTTTACAGAACTGAGCAGCAGACAGGCGATTAAATTTCTGATCAAGGAAGTAACCTGTTTTCTGTCCGTTTTCAATATCAACAGAAATTTTAATACCATTTTCAATAATAGTAATTTTAGGATTTTCCTGAATAGAAGAATCTGGCTCATAAGTATTAAAGTTTACCCAGCCGTAAATCATAGGAAGACCTTCTTTTTCACGAACAGAAGCATCACTTCTTTCATAGATTACATCTGGTTTTACAACTTTAATCAAAGCTTTCATAATTTCTTTTCTGAAAACTTCGCAAGACATTGAAAGAAACTGAATTACCAGATAAACCTTGTTTTCTTCATCACACAATCTTTCACAGATTAAACCAGGAATCAAATCAGCTTCACCAAAAATCAAGCGATAGGAATCAAGTTCTGTAAAATTATATGAACGCAATTCATAGGCAGAAGCAACTTTATTTTCCCAGTAAGAATCTAAATCAGCATAAATCTGATCCATATGTTCACTACCAATAAGTCTGATAGTAATTTTTGATTTCTTATTGAAAATACCAGTTCCTAAAAAGCCACCTGCTTTAGTATAGACTTCAACAGGAGAACCATCTTCAACAGAACATTCCTTTAAATTTTCATTTTTCCATTCAGATTTTTCATCAGGTCTATGCTTAATATGAGAAATTTCATTATCAAATACCCAGGGAAAACCCTGCTGAATTTCTTTTTCTTCTTTTGAATTTAAAAATACACGAATCATAAAAACTCCAAAACTAAATCATCATATCAGATTAAAAATACTTTTTCCATTTATTATATAAATCTTCTTCTGTTGAGAAATTAACTGTATTAATACCAAGTTTCTCAGCAGCCTTACAATTTTCTAATTTATCATCTACAAAAAAAGTTTCACAAGGTTTAAAACCTTCAGCTTCCATAATAAGTTCAAAAAACAATGGATCAGGTTTCACAGCCTGAATCTTATTGGAAGCGTAAGTTTGATGGAATAAAGCATAATCACCTCGTTCCATATGATTGTCATAGTGACTCTGAATAGTATTAGTTCCACAAACTACTCTGTTATTTTTCTTAAGAGCTTTAATTAATTCAACTGTTACAGGTTTCTTGGAAGGATGAAAACATAATCTAAATAAGTCATGCTCAACCGGTTCAATATTCAACTTTTTTGATTGTTCATTAAAAAGCTGCCAGAATTCATTTGCATCAATCAATCCTTTTTGAGCCTTATCCCAAATATTCTGATTTTCATCTTTACATATAGACCAGAACATCTCTCTAGAAATGCCTATTTTATTTAGCATTTTATCCAATTCAAAAGTATTGGTTACTACACCACCCATATCAAAAATAAAAAGCATATTTTCCTCAACCAATTAAATCAAAAATCTCTGAGAAATTCGAAATCTTTTTTAAATATTTATCAGATTTACCGAAACCATATTCTGCAAAGACAAATGGAACCCCTGCTTCCATACAAGCTTCTTCATCCCCTTTTGTATCTCCTACATAAACAGGATTCTGTAAATTGTTCCGTTTACAAATCAGCTTTATATTTTCGCCTTTTCCTAAACCAGTTTTACCATAACACTCGTAATCAGAAATACACTGAGTAATATTATTTTTTTCCATAACAAGCTCAATATAACCATCCTGACAATTACTAACAATGTATACAGGAATAATTCCAGCTAATTTCTTAATACCTTCTATTACATTTTCAAAAGCCAGATCCTTAGTATTTTTCATTAAAAAGGCTTGTTCATTAATGCAGCACTGATCCATCAAAAACTTTTTTTGATCATCATCTAATTCTGGAAAAAGATTATCAGAAATAACCTTCATAGTTTTTCCAAATTGAGTTTTTAATATATCACCAGTCACTCTTTTTACCTGAGGAAAAAATTTTTCAATAACTTCGTTCCAGGCTGCAGCAACCACTTCTGTAGTATCCCAGATAGTTCCATCAATATCCAATATAATACTGTCAAATTTCATATTCATACCTATTCGTAAACAACTGTATAAGTTGTGACATTTGTAATAGTATCGCCATCAATCTGAAGTGATTGAGGAACATCAAAGACTACAGTAACTCTATGTCCCTTTTTAATAGTAACATAATCTGTATATTTAACATGATTACCTTTAAATATTTTAGGGAAAATCTGAATTATTCTAGGAATAGACAAATCGTGTGCAACAATGCTTGTTACAGTTTTTTCATTGTTAAGTCTTTCCTGAAAAGGAGCAACTTTCATTCCTCCTCCATAAAATCTTCCAATCATAGAAGGAGCAAGCCAGACTTTTTTATAGGAAGCGGTCTCATTATCAACAGTAACTTCAGCATTTACTGGATGAAAAGCTCCCAGAAGTCCTTTTATTGCAATTAAAGTATAATTTACCTTTTTCTTTGATTTTGCACGAATTCTGTCACCTTCTTCGCAGGCATAACCATCAATACCAAAACCAATTCCATTAATAAAATATTTCTTTAAGTTGTTCACAAGAACATATGGCAGAGATTCAATATATTGATTTAATGAAATAAGATGTCCATAATTTCCTGAATAATTTTTTACATCATTATAAAAATCGTTACCACTTCCACAGGCATAATAATAAATTCGATGCTTTAGTTTTAGTTCATATATAGAATTTACAAAATTAGAAATAGTTCCATCACCACCTGCAACTACAACCACTTCTGAAGATGGAATTGATTCAAAAAACTGAGAAAGTGATAAAATAGCTGTAATATCGTAGTATTTATATTCTTCCTCTTTAGAAATTACTCTGGCTAATAACTGTTCGAAATCTTCAGAATTCAGAATTCCTCTTTGATTATTAGAAAGAGGATTATAGAGAATGTGAATCATTTTTTTCTCCACTCATGATATTTTCAGATTGCCTGCGAATCATGATGTTTCGAATTTCATCAGAAAGAGTTACAGTATTATACTGTTTTACTTCTTCCGGAGTAAAAACTTTTAATACTTCAAAATGAACTGTTGTTTTATGAATTATTCGATTGCTGTGGATTTTTTCAGTACCATCCATATACAAAACAACGAGAGGACATTCAGCTTTTTCTGCAATTTTAAAACATCCTGGTTTAAACTCTAAAATCTCTCCAGTCATACTTCTAGTTCCTTCTGGAAATACACAGATAGAACTAAAATCACTTTTTATATAATCAATTGCTTTTAACAAAGTTTTTAAGGCTTCTTTTAAGTTTCCTCTTGGAATTGAAAGATTCATAGCTCTTTTGGCAATTCTTCCAGCAAAAGGAATGTAGAAATTTTCAACTTTTGAAATATAACAAATATACTCTTTCTTAATTATAGAACTGATTACAAAACAATCAAAATTTGAACGATGATTAGAAACAATCATCAATCTTTTATTTTGTGGAATCTTTTCAAGGCCAGAAGCAATTATTTTAGTTCGCATAAATAAAAGAAAATATTCGAACCAGCTAAGCATTACAATGGTATTGAATTTAGATAATTTAGTATATTCTTTTGTACGACTTAAAGTTAATGAATATGCACATAAAAAAATCCAATAAATAGCACAGAAACCAAGTGCCAATAAAATATAAACAGGAATTAATAGAAGAATACCATAAAAAATGGATGATAAATCATGTGATATGTTTATAAAGTAAAGTATTCCATGAATTAAAGTTCCAAGTAATGCCATACTTAAATTAAATATTCTAATACCCATAAATTCTATTATATCAAATCATCATGTAAAAAAAAATACCATTCCAAAAGCAAACCGAAGTTTTCTTTCAAAATGGTATTTATAATATTTATTAAAAGTATAATTTTACCAAACAGTTACATTTGCATAACCGCTACTCTGATATCCTTCTACTTCAAGAATCTGATAATCCCACTGATTTCCCAGATACATTCCACATCTAGCCCATGCATTAAAATGATTAGCAGTTGTAATAGTATTATTAGTTCCCTGTGGGCGCTTTGACTGTCTTACACTCCAATACTGATCAAATGTTCTTGTTCCTAAAATTGAAGGCTGATTATATCTTGTAGTTTTATAAATATCATACCAAGCACCATCAGACCAAACCTGTCCCATATAAGTTCCTGTTGGACGATAATTTCCCCAAGAATCAACAATATAGTATTCAACTAATTTAGAACCCTTTGTCCATCCATAAGCAGCAATATAACCATTTCCAGAAGGATTCCAAGCACCTGCATTATAATTAATATTTCTATAAGAACCCTGATTCCAACCTTTACCTGCAGTGAAGTTTCCACAATTCTGCCACCAAACAGCATAATTTCCACCATCACCTAATGTCATCTGAACATTACCACCACCATCAGTCCAGAAAGAATAATACATTCCTCCGTTCCAACCAGTGTTGTTATAATTAACAGTAACAGCTCGTGAATCATCAGTAGCACTTACTTCAGTTCCATTAACAGGATTTTTACATCCTGAAAGACATACTAATCCTACAATTGCAGTCAAAACTGCTAAACAGCGAATTTTTTTCATTTTTTTTAATACTCCTACTTTTTATTAGGAATGACTATTTTTTCTGCAGAATTAAAACCACCCTATATATTAATAATACAGCAGTTTCTTCAAATGAAAATAAAGAGTTTTTCTTAAGAATATT
>JAZQOB010000134.1:0-1981 GCA_045627625.1 Treponema sp. | reverse complement strand
TGAATAATTGTTCATTGTAATCTCCAAATATTTGATTTAATACCAACTACCGGGAGATGCCGTTTATTACTAACCCAACGATAGGTTCAGCAACTCCCGGCCTTATACAATGCCCAACTGTTTGCTAGATTTTGACATCCAGCCTCCTTTGAATTTATTTGCTTTATTTTAGCACAAATTTTGCAGCCATTCATCCAGAAACTTCATCTGCTCATCAGTATGAAACCAGTGTTCTCCGCCTTCCATTACAGTAACGCCAGCACCAGTTTCTTTTGCAAACTGCTGAATTGTTTCCTGCAACTGAAGATTATCCAGGCTTCCATAAAGGATTTCTGTAGGAACTTTCCACTGGATTTTATTAGTTCTGACATACTGAAGATATTCCCATGAAAGATCATCACCAAAATCTACAGGTATGATTTTCTTTTCTTTCAGTTCTGCTTCAGTTGTTCCTGCCCAGCCAATCATATCAAGAATCAGCTTTTCCATATTTACAATTGGAGAAATGAAATAAGTTTTTGAAATGAATTTATCAATTCCTGAAACAAGTGAGAAATATGCCCCAAGACTTCCTGCAATTAAAGTAATGCTGCTGTATTGTTTTGAAAGCTCACTCACCTTTTCATAAAATTCAGATTTTGCATCCCAGGGAGTATTTGCTTTGTAATCGAATCCATAGATTTCTGCATCCGGGAAGAATTTCTTGTAGTACTCCCCTTCACCTGCATTTCCGCCTTTTCCATGAATGTAAAGAATTAAGTTTTTCATTTTACTAATTTACTTTTTGTTCAAAATACTGGCAATAAACTACTGCTTTAATTGAGGCTATTGCCAGCGGTTGATCTTATTTTGCCTTTACTGGAATCCAGATTTCACTGTAATAGTTTTCATCTGCAGTTCCATTTGGATACTTGGAAGCATCTGTATACATTTCAATATTGTACTTCCCTGCTATTTCATAATCAGGATTCTGTGGAAGCCATTCCCTGTAAATCTTCTGATTCACTGACTGCAAGGATTCAGGCATTGGTCCTTTACAAGGGAAAACAGCCCAAGTATTTTCAGGAATCACTTCTGTAGTAAATTTCTCTGGGTATTCACGGCCTGGAGCATAATCATCTGCAATCATGTATTTGAAGAATCCAGGACCTTCTGGAATCTCGTCGATACAAACTCCATACATTCCGCAGATGAACTTTCCGTCTCCATTTTCAAAATGTTCGTCCCAGAACTTTGGACATTCCCTAAATCCATCTTCACCCTTAATTACTTTTGAGCTTCCAATTACTGTGAAAGCACTTTTCTTAACAATCTTGCATTCCATATCAAAACCACCTTTCATAGAAACATGTAATTTCAGTGGGAGGAATTCTTTAAGTTCCCCCTCACCTAACTTCGCCTGTATAGGCGTTATTCCGTGAAATCTGGTAAATGCTTTGGTGAAACTGTCAGGGGAGTCATAACCGTATTTCAGTGCTGCATCAATAACCTTAATATCGCCCGTTCTCAAATCTCTGCCGGCAAGAGAGAGTCTTCTGTTTCTGATATATTCCGAAACCGAAATGTCACAGAGAATAGAAAATCCTTTTTGAAAATACAGAGGCGAAATGTTTACTTCCTGAGCAACCTGTTCTGCAGTTATGTCATCTGTAAGATGTTCTTCCATGTATTTGATGGAAGACGTGATAGCTTCTAACCAACTCATTTTTTACCTTCATTCATCCTTTCTGAAAGATAGTTTATTTTTTTTTCAGATGGTCTACCCGACAATTTTTGTGATTATTTGTCCTTTTTATTCTTCCTTATAAACATCAGCAAGCTGATATGTATGACAGTAATGTTCAACGAATCGTTTCAAATCATCAAAAGTTATGCTTACAGAAGCTGTATTTCTCAATGGATGGATAATTACCTTTTTGCCTTCAAAGTTTTCATCAAACAAAACCTTAACCGAACGCTGGGTATCAAACATAATGCAAAG
>JAZQOB010000133.1:0-1634 GCA_045627625.1 Treponema sp. | reverse complement strand
GTAGCCGC
The DNA here is from genome assembly GCA_045627625.1 of Treponema sp. Classification (GTDB taxonomy): domain Bacteria; phylum Spirochaetota; class Spirochaetia; order Treponematales; family Treponemataceae; genus Treponema_D. Next base: position 1,626 of record JAZQOB010000133.1, on the reverse strand, counting down.
AAATGTCTCAGGTCAAATCTTCTCCGCAATAATCGGCGGCGTTATAATAAGTCATTGTCAATAAAAAACGGCTACAATGAAGTGCACCCCTAAAGTTGGACAAATAAAGTTCAGTTTTAGGAGGTGCATTTTTTATGTCCAAGTACACAGAAGAGTTTAAATTAAAAATCGTAAAAGAACATAACGAAACGCATATAGGGGCAAAAAGGCTGCAACAGAAATACGGTGTTCATTACAGTCAGATTGAACAATGGATAGCCCAATATGAATTAACAGGGAGTTTTACAAAGCCAACAGGACATTTTAGCGGAGAATTTAAGCTAAAAGTGCTAAACTATCAGCAAGAGCATCATCTTTCAGATTTACAGACAGCATTGATATTTGGAATCACAAACAAAGGAACAATCAGTGCATGGCGAAAGAAGTATATTACCGGTGGTACAGAAGCTCTGTTTCAAAAACAAGGCCAGCTTTAAAAACGGCCAAAGAAAAGTTTAATACCAAACAAACCAAGAGAAGAATGGACTAAAGACGAAGAACTTGCATATCTTCGAATGGAGAATGAATACCTAAAAAAATATCTGGCCTTAGTTCAGGAAGACGAGAAAAAGAAACAGCAGCAGAAAAAAGAGAAAGGGAAATCTCAGCTGTCAGGGAACTAAGGTCAAAATTTAATGTTTCAGATTTAGTAAAACTTACAGGATTGCCAAGAAGCTCATTTTACTACTCAGAATCTCATCCAAAACAGGATAAACACAAATATGAACGAGAACTTGTACAGCAGATTTATCATGCGAATAAAGGTCGCTATGGCTACAGGAGAATTACATTAGAGTTCAGAAACAGAGGGCTTACAACTAATCACAAAGTAATTCAGAAGCTTATGCATGAAGAACACATTGTTTGCAAAGTTCGCCAACATAAATATAATTCTTACAAAGGACAGATTGGAAGAATTGCACCAAATCTCTTGAAACGGGATTTCACGACAACAAAATCCAATGAAAAATGGGTAACGGATGTTACTCAGTTTAATATTTTGGGAACTAAATTATATCTGTCTCCAATTTTAGACCTTCATGACCAGTCATTAATCAGCTGGAATCTTTCTGAAAGTCCAAACTACGCTCAGACAGTTGATATGCTTGAAAAAGCGTTTTTACAGATTCCAAATGGTACAAATCTCATTCTTCATTCAGATCAAGGATGGCAGTATCAGATGTATGATTACCAGTGTCGGTTGAAAGAAAAAGGAATCAGGCAGAGTATGTCCCGAAAAGGAAACTGTCTTGATAATTCCGTGATGGAAAACTTTTTCGGTTTATTAAAATCGGAACTTTTATATTTACAAGAGTTTGATTCTGTAGAGCATTTTAAGAATGAACTAGTTGAATATCTAGAATGGTACAATGAAAAGAGAATTAAGGTTAAATTAAAAGGACTGACTCCTTTACAATTTAGAAATCAGTCCTTAAAATCAGCCTAGTTAATGTGTCCAATAAGTGGGGTGCACTTCAGAATATACTTCGGGCTATCCGTTTTTAGTTTCGAGAATGTGCCAGATTATGGATAAAAAAGTTCCAAAAATTGAAGGATTTGACAAAACTTCAGCTTGGAGTGAAAGAG
>JAZQOB010000132.1:0-37930 GCA_045627625.1 Treponema sp. | reverse complement strand
CTTCCGCACTATTGAAACAAAAATCATTTTATGATAATATAGATTTCAACGGCGCTTTAGCTCAGCTGGATAGAGCAACTGCCTTCTAAGCAGTAGGTCGACAGTTCGATTCTGCCAAGCGTCAAAAAAAGCAGTCTTTTTAGACTGCTTTTTTTATTTAACAATGATTTTTATTCCGTGATTTTTACAGTACCTAAATAAAGAATATTACTGTAGTTTGTTGTAAAGGTAATATCTCTGGCAACTCCAACTGCAAACATAGCAACATACCAGGTACCTTCTTCTACATCACTGTTAGAAGAATATTTTACATCTAAATCTCTATACAAAGAATCAGAGGAATCATTATAAACTTTTCTTCCATCAAACTCCTTGTCATAAGAATCGAAATTAAATGAAAGATCCTCTTTATAGCGTCTTGGTATACTTAATTCCAGGGAGTTTTTTATATTCTTTCCATCAACAAGTATTTTTGCAGTTTCTGTGGCAGTATTATTTAATCTGATATGAACAAGTTGATTTTTATAAGCTGTAGGAATCAAAACATTATTCTTTCCACTACTTGATAATAATTCCTGATAAGAATATGAAGAAATAAGATAGGTTGATGCATTAGCACTATTTTCAGAATCTTCAGAACGGGTAATTAAAGTCTGAATTTCAGAATCAGCCTGAGTCTTGGAATTATAAATCTTATAATATACCGAAGTTCCTAAATAAGTAATTGTAGAATAGGCACCGGAAGAAGATGGCTCATTTGTATAGAACTCAAAATAATTATCGTATACTGTAAGATTATCAGCATCAGGTTCATGTACAGTCTGTTCTGGAGATTCAAAAACTTCGTAGGTATCAAGACCACATGAAATGTTAAATAAAAAAAGACATACCACCCACAACAATGAAAAAATAATTTTACCTGTTTTAGAATGGAATGTCTTTTTCATATAATTTAATTCAAAAAAGGATATTACTGAACTTTTCCTTCAGCCTGTAAAGTAATAATTCTTGTTTTAGCAAGCTGAGACCACTGATCAGCAGGTCTTTCTTCGTTCATAACTTTATAAACTTCAACAGCTTCTTCATATTTACCCATTGTTTCAAGCATACGAGCATATGAGAATTTTGCATGGAAGTTCAAAATAAAGTCTTTATCTTCAGAAGCTTTTTTGTACAATTCAGCAGCTTCTTCACTTTTGCCTAATTCTTCATCACAAGAAGCGATGTTGTAATAAGCTACAGCAGCTGTATAAGATTTCTTTCCCTTTTCTGCAGCAGCAGTCCAGTAAGAAATTGCAGCATCATAATTCTTTTTATCGTAAGACAAATCTGCAGCAAGTAAGTTTGCTCTTACACCAGCAACACCAGCTTTACCTGTATAAGCCTGAATAGCTTCCAAAGCAGCATCTGCTCTTTTTGCTAAATCATCTTCTGACAAATCAGCAGAAGCATTTGTTAATTCATAAGAAATCTTTTCAATTGCAGCAAGATTTTTTTCTGTTGTTTTTGATTTAACAATTTCAAAAACAACAACAGCAACTAATGCTACGATTACAGCAATAAGTAATCCTAAAAGAACTTTTCTGTTTTTTTCCATAACAGAATTAAGTTTTGCACTAGCAGTCATTTTTTCTTTTGTATCAGACATTTTTTATAACCTCAGTTATTATATTTATTTACGGATTTGCAATTCGTTCATTAATCTTATCACATAAGTCCGTTGTATTCCAAGTATCTTGGCTGTTTGAGTTTGGTTCCAGTTGTTATCCTGCAACACCTTAGTAACATAGTATTTCTTAAAACTATCAACAGCTTCTTTTAACGATAAATCAGTTTCAGAAACAACAGCAGTAAAATCAGAAGCTTTTGGAAAACCAATTCCTAAATCTTCCGCTTTAATTACCGGCAATTCTCCAACAATAAATGCTCTTTGAATTGCATTAATAATTTCATCAGCATTACCTTTCCAGTAATACTCTGTCATTAAAGTCTCAGCGGATTCAGAAAACTTTTCAAATAATGTTCCAGAATCTCGTTTAAGCCACTCAAAATAATATTGGCAGATTGGAAGAATATCTTCTCTTCTCTGTCTTAAAGGAATAAAATTCAAAACGATATTATTCAACAAATAGAATAAATCAGATGAAAAACTCCCCTGAGCAACCAGTTCAGAAATATTAACTTCTGATGAACAGATTACTCTAATATTTATTTTCTGCTGCCAGCAATTTTTAATAAAAGCGGCAAGCTCCAGCTGAAAATTTAAAGGCATACTCTCAAGATAATTAATGTACAAAGTCTTTCGAGCAGTTAAATCTGACACCTGGATTTTTTTAAGCACTTTCTGACAATTGGAAACATCAAAGGATTTACAGTTGATTTCATAAAAATCAGCAAAAGATCCACAAACATTAAAATGAACATTCTGAGCAAACAATCGTTTACCAGTACCTCTTTCACCTTTAAGTAAAACAGATGCATTATTTTCTGAAACAACTTTGATTAAATTTCTTACTTCATTTGCAAAAGTACTGTTTCCAAGAAAAGGTGTCACTTTAAGTTTTCCTACACTAAGTCCTTAAAAATAAATATTATTTTCACAAAATCCATACAATTAACAAAACGCATTGTAGTGTAAAACATACAATGCGTTTCATTATGTATATGAATTATGTTAGATAAATCTTAATAGATTTTATTTCTGTGAATTGAAAACATCACCAATACTAAAACCATCATTTGAATCTGATGTTGAAATGTACTGTGAAATTTCATCACGCTGCTGCTTTCTCTTGAATTCACGAACAGAGAAACCAACTTTACCTTTTTCTACATTGATATCAGTAACATATACATTGATTTTGTCGCCAACATTGTATTTAGCTACAGCTTCTTCAAAAGGAACATCCTTATCTTCGCTTAAGCTGAATTTGTTTACGAGACCTTCAATACCGTTTGGAGCTTTTACAAATACACCAAAATCAGTAATAGAAGTTACTTCACCTTCCAATGTTGATCCAACTTCGTATTCGTTAGCAAATGCTTCCCATGGATTGTCAGAAAGCTGTTTGATACCAACTTTGATTTTTCCTGCTTCCTGGTTGCAATCAAGGATTACAACTTCAACTTCCTGGTCTACAGTAAGTTCGCTACCTGGGTGCTTAACTTTCTTTGTCCAAGAAATATCATCTGCATGCAAGAAACCATCGATACCATCTTCCAACTGAACAAATGCACCAATGTTTGTAATTTTTACAACTTTACCAGTTACTTTTGTTCCAACTGAATATTTTTCAGTGATTGTATCCCATGGATTATCCTGTGTCTGTTTAATACCAAGAGAAACGCGTCCACCCTGAACATCATAACCCAAGATCATAGCTTTAACGTCGTCGCCAACGCTCAACATATCACTTGCTTTACTGATTTTCTTTGTCCAAGAGAATTCGCTGATATGAACGAGACCTTCGATTCCTTTTTCAAGTTCAACGAAAGCACCGAATTCTGTAAGTTTTGTTACTTTACCTGTTACGATGTCATTGATGTGATATTTTTCATCAAAGTGTACCCAAGGATCGTCTGTAAAGTGTTTAAGAGAAAGATTGATTCTCTTTTCTGCAGGATCGAGTTTGATAACTTTCAATTCGATTTCCTGACCTTTCTTTACAAAGTCTTTAGGACGAGCTACATGACCCCAACTCATATCATTAATGTGGAGGAGACCATCGAAACCACCAAGATCAATGAATGCACCAAAACTTGTAAAGCTCTTTACAGAACCTTTTACAGTATCGCCAACTACTGTATCGTTGAAGAATGCATCGCGTTTTTCGTTGATTGCTTCTTCAAGATATTTACGGCGATTTACTACTGGATTAAGTTTGCTATCCGAGTAAAGTCTTTCGATATAGAATTTTGATTTAACACCAAGTAATGATTCAGGTTTTTCAACTTTTTCAGCATCAGCCTGACTGATTGGTAAGAATGCCATACGATCAACACCAAGGTCAACTTCGTATCCGCTCTTAACAACTTTAGCGATTTTTCCATCTACAGGTGTCTTATCTTTATAAGCCTGCTGAATCTGTTTCAAGTTATTTTTTGAATCAGCCTTCTTTTTAGAAAGCACAGGACCACTTGAATTATGTCCTACTAATAAAGCATTAACTTTATCCCCTTCTTTAGGCAGATCATCTGCAAACTCCGCTACAGGGATTAAACCCTCTGACTTATCACCAATGTCAACATAAACATAGTCATTTGTAATCTGAACTACGATTCCATCAACAAAGTTACCTGTTTCTGGTGCACTGAATGACTTCAGAGACTCCTCTAATTGTGTTCGGAAATCACTCTTGGAGTTCTGAGATGTTTCCTTTTCCACTTCCATTCCTTCCATTGTAAACCCTTTTTTTTGAATTTTGTTTAATATTATCGCACAAACATCTTCAATCGTCAAGTTAGAAGTATCAATATACAATGCATTTTCTGCAATGCGTAAAGCTCCTTCTTTCTTGTTTCTGTCGATTTCATCCCGTTTGGCAATTGATTCCTTAATTTCTTCGAAAGTCATGTCGCTGACACCCTGATCAAAACGGCGTTTAGCTCTGACTTCAACCGATGCATCCAGATAAATCTTGTATTCTGCCATAGGGAATACAACTGTTGTCATATCTCTGCCCTCGCAGACAATACTCAATGATTTTGTAATCTGTCGCATCAAATCATTTACCAGATGTCTGATTTCTACAATTGCAGAAACCTGAGCTGCATTATTACTTACTTTATCATCATGAAGATGAGCAGTAACATCTGTTCCATTAAGAATAAAATGACTGTCTTTTGTGTATTCAATTTTCTGTTTTTTACAGAATTCTACAGTTGCCACTTCATCAGAATAATCAATTCCATTTTCCAAAACCGCAAGAGTTAATGTCCTGTAAAAACCACCGCTGTTCAAAAATACAATATCCAGTTCCTTTGCAAGCATCTGAGCGATTGTACTTTTTCCGGTTCCAGCTGGTCCATCAATTGCTACTATCATTTTATTTCTCCTGTATTTTATAACACTCTATTTGTTTTTTTCGCAAAGCTGTAAAAGCCCTTTTACTTCAGAAGGAGTAAGTTCCCTTGAATCTCCGGGTTTCAAATCATCAAGATTTACATTTCCAATTCGTACTCTGGCAAGAGATTTTGTTCCCATATTCTGATTTTCAAGAACAGTTCGGATTTCACGGTTTTTACCTTCAATCAAAACTATCTTTAATTTTCTAGGTTTCAGAATCTGACAGAGCTTACATTTATAGAAGACTTCTTCAACTCTGATTCCTTTCTGGAATTTTTCAGGAAAATCCTGGGGAACATCCTGACTGGTTTCTACAATATATTCTTTTTCGATCTGACTTGAAGGATGAGAAAGTTTTTTTGCAAATTCTCCATCGTTTGTAAAAAGCACCATACCTTTACTATACATATCAAGACGACCAACATTGTAAAGGCGTTCAGAATATTTTTCCTTCAATAAATCAGCAGCAACCGGACGACCTTTTTCATCAGAAAGAGAACAAACGAATCCTGCAGGTTTATTCAAAAGAACATATCTCAAGCTTTCTTCAAGAGTTACTTTTTTATCATCTACACAGATTTCTTCTTTACCTGTAACTTTTGTTCCCAATTCAAGAACAACTTTTCCATTTACAGTAACTCTTCCATCGAGAATAATTTTTTCAGAAGCACGGCGACTGGCAACTCCTGAATGAGCAAGAAATACAGAAAGTCGCATTTCTTCTTTTTCATTTTTTTTAACAAAATCACTAGCGGGCAAGTTCGAATCTCTCCTGTTCATTTTCATCCAGTTTTGGAAGTTCCGAAATACTGTTCAATCTGAATAATTTTAAGAATTCTTTTGTTGTTCCAAACAAAGTTGGACGACCAGGAGCTTCTTTTTTTCCTACTTCCTTGATTAAATTTCTTTCAATAAGAATTCTAATCATATTATCAACTCCAACTCCTCGAATGTCTTCGATTTCTGAACGAGTGATTGGCTGAGAATAGGCAATAATTGCAAGAGTTTCCATTGCAGATTTTGAAAGGCGACCTTCTCTCTTTGAACCATAAAGTTCTTTTAAGTTTTCCCAATATTCTTTTTTTGGAGAAAGGCACCAGCCACCAGTAACCATTGTGAGTTCAATTCCGCTGGATTCGTCGCTATATTTTTCTTTTAGATTTTCAATACAAGTTTCTACAACTTCTTCAGAAAGCTGAGCCTTATTTGAAATTACTTTTACAGATAAAGGTTCGCTTTCCAAAAATAAAACTGTTTCAACTAAAGCAGTTTCTCTTTTTAATTCCATTTATATTTCCTCAATTTATATTTTTAGTTTGAAGTCAAATCCTGTTCACTTGGCCTTTGAGAGTCATTTTCGTGACGGGCACAAAGTTTAATATCTCCAAAGATTCGACTCTGATATATAGTAATCAATTTAAATTTTACAGCTTCAAGAATTGCCATAAACGCACAAACTAAATCCATCTCATTTCCTGGACGGGTCAGTAAATCAGAAAACATACATTCCTGATTTCGTTCCAGCAGTTCTGTCATCAATGTGATTTTTTCATTTACAGAAATCTCTTCAAAGGTGTTAAGAATTTTAGTATTGGAATACTTGTTCATCATATGCTTGAAAATGGACTGCATCTGCTGAAGAATATCCCAGGTATCAACCTCTTCCCACATTTTATCTGCATCATCAAAAGGAAGAACTCTCTGAATCTTTTTTCGTTCATAATTCCATTCAGAGTCATCTTCCTGCTCTTCCATCAGGTTTGTAAGCTTCTTGAATTTCTGATATTCAATAAGGCGATCAACCAGTTCCTGACGAGGATCTTCATCATCATCCCCATCATATGTAAATTCAACAGGAAGAAGCATTCGGCTTTTTATATAGATTAATTTTGCAGCCCAGCGATAAAATTCAGAAAGATCACTTAAATCGGTCTGAACACAATAATCCAGATATTCAAGATACTGTTCTGTAATCTGAGCAATTGGAATGTCATAAATATTGATTTTGCTGTCTCTGATTAAAGCCCAGAGCAAATCTAAAGGTCCTTCAAATTCCCCGGCTTTATAGGCATGCTTTTCTTTTGTGACAACTGTTGAAACTTCAGCTACTTCTTCCATATAACAAATTCACCTGCATCGACAATTTGGAGATTCTTTTCGGAATCCGGTAATTGATCTACCCAATTTTTAAAAAGTTCTCTCTTCTTATTGTCGGCAGATTTGTTCAAAATCTCTAGTGCCGGAATTAAAACAAATGCACGTTCTTTTAAACGCAGATGAGGAACTGTCAAAACGGGATTATTTATAATCTGATCCCCAAATATTTCAATATCTATATCCAGAGAACGAGGGCCAAAACGAATTTCTTTTGAACGGTCCCGTCCATACTTTGCTTCTATTGAATTAATCTGTTTCAACAGTTCATAAGGATTTGTTTCATCAGCTACATAACCACAGACTACCATATTGTAAAAATCATCCTGATCTGTAACATACATAGCCTTTGTTCTGTACACTGATGAAAAAACTGGATTTTGTAAAAGATTCTGAATTTCAAGACATGCCTTCTGAAGTAATTCGATAGAAGACATGCCCTGAAAAGATTTATTTGAACCTAAACCTAAAAAAACCTGTTTCAATTTTTAGAATAATCCATCCTGAATTGGTTCTGCTTCTGCAGCTTTTTTACCTTCTTCTGTAATTCCTACTACAGCTTCGGCATCAGCTTTTGCAGATTTTTTTGCCTTTTTAGCAGGTTCTTCTTTGCTTACCTGATTTGGGAAAACAATTTCACGAACCTTTGTTTCTACTTCTTTTGCAATTTCAGGATTCTGTTCGATAAAGGCAACAGCATTTTCTTTACCCTGACCGATTTTTGTATCGCCCATAGTATACCAAGCCCCACGCTTATCGATAATGCCATGTTTTACAGCAGAATCAAGAAGGCTTGCAGACCATGAAATACCTTTACCGAAGTAAATATCAAGTTCGCACTTTCTGAATGGAGGCGCAACTTTATTCTTAACAACCTTAACTCTTACACGGTTTCCTAAAGCTTCTTCGTCACCCTTTCCATCAATTGTTTCAACACGACGGATATCAAGACGAACAGAAGAATAGAATTTAAGAGCCTGTCCACCTGTTGTTGTTTCAGGATTTCCGAACATTACACCAATCTTCATACGAATCTGGTTAATGAAGATAACGATACAATTTGATTTACCAATAACAGCAGTAAGTTTTCTCAAAGCCTGGCTCATCAACCGAGCCTGCATACCCATTACAGCATCACCCATTTCACCTTCAATTTCTTTCTGAGGTGTAAGAGCGGCAACAGAGTCTACTACAACAATATCAACACCACCACTGCGAACAAGATTTTCTGTAATTTCAAGAGCCTGTTCACCAGTATCTGGCTGAGAAACCCAAAGTTCATCAATATTTACACCAAGATTTTTGGCATAATTTGGGTCCAATGCATGTTCTGCATCAACAAATGCAGCAATACCACCTGCTTTCTGAGCTTCAGCAATAGCATGAAGAGCAAGAGTTGTTTTACCAGATGATTCTGGACCGTACATTTCGATTACACGACCTTTAGGATATCCACCAATACCTAAAGCTTCATCAAGGACAATAGAGCCTGAAGGAATAACTTCAATACCAGAGGCATCTGCTTTATCCCCCAACTTCATAATAGCACCCTGGCCGAACTGTTTTTCAATTTGAAGACGAGCTGCCTCCAGTGCCTTCATTTTTTCCGATGTATCCATCGAAGTTGAATTATTTGACATGATTAGCCACCTTCCTCCCTATTATTAATATGGCATTAACTTACTAAAAAAAGACAAAAATGCAAGGTAAAAACGAAAAAAAATTAATTTTTTTTCATTTTTTTTTATTAAAGCATTCCGTTTTTAACACTCTGGTATACTGCACGACCCTTAATATAGATTTTTCCATCTTCTACAAGGATTTTTCCAAGAATAATTACCGGAATATCAGTTGCAATATTTGGATTATGACTGAATTTAACAGTTACAATTCCATCCAGTTTTTCTCCTGATTCATAACCGACAAGAAGCTTACAGGTATAAGAACCATCTTCGTTTTCCTGGGCATCAGCAATTTTTCCGCCCCATTTTACCCAGCAGTCCATATACAGTGAAGTATCTTTTTCGACCTGCTTAAAATCTGGAACATCAGTAATAGTATCAAAAGTTGGAATTTCCAGATAAGTCATTACAATCTGTGCTTTCTGTTTGATTGAGAGAGTTGCATTTGAATTTAAAATTCTGTTGATTTCAATCTGAGCAGCATTATCTCTTCTCTGCTGGAACATTTTCAAAATATTTTCGTAGCTGTTCTTAATATCTTTATCGCTCAAAATATAGTGATAAGACTGATTTGATAAATCCTGTTCCTGAGGTTTTCGTGTTTCTAATGAAGTAAGAGCAAAATCTTCAAGATTTTTGCGGGTTCCTTCGTAGTATTTTGCCTGTTTTGGAATCAATGCAATTCCAACAGCAAGAATAACAACAAAAGCAACTGCCATAGCAATATATTTTGTTATGACTTTAGGATTTTTTCCCAGTGGAGGATAAAACTGTTTGATTCTTCCTGTATCAACCCAGCGGCAGATTGTATCAAAATCACCACGAGTACGAATAAATTCAATGGCATTAATTGCAATTGGATTTTCAGGATCATTTTCCTTAATTTCAAGATAGTACTGAAGGGCTCTATCTGTATCCCCTCTTTTTAAGTAAATTGCTGCCTGTCCCAATAAAAGTCGGGAATCAGTCATACGAATCTGACGAGCCTTCTGAAAATTTGTAATGGCAGAACCTGTATCTCCTACATAAAGACAGGCAGTTCCCAGCATTAAATAAAATTCAAAATTATTTTCGTAAGTTTCGGTTCTGCTTTCCAGCAGTTTAATGGCCGTAGTAAAATCTCTACGGCACATGCTTTTCCATGCGATTGTTAAAATATCTTGTGACATACTTTTTTACTTCTGCAAGAATTCAAGAATTACATCAAGTTCTGCATTCAACTGAATGAGTTCTTCTCTATCAATTTCTGCACCTGATGTTTCTAATTCTGCAATTCTCTTTAAGAGTTTCTGAATATATTCTGGAGACAACTGCTCCTTAGTTACCTGTTTTTTAGGTTCTTCAACCTTTGGTTCTTCATTCTTAACTTCTTTTTTCTTTGGTTCAACCTTTGGCTCTTCTTTTTTAGCCTCTTCTTTAACCGGCTGCTTTACAGGTTCTTGAACAACAGTGTCTTTCTTATTCTTTTCTGCTTCAAGTTTAGCTTTTTCAGCTTCTTCCTGTGCCTTTTTAGCGGCTTTTGCTTTATCCAGTACAGAAGGTTTATTACTTGCGGAATTGCGTTTTCCTACAACTGGAGTTGCCCCGGAACCAATACCTGTTACTTTTTCAACTGGTTCTTCTTCCTGAACGACAGGTTTTTCTTCATCCTTTTTAGGAGCGGGTTTTGGAGTTTCTTCTACAGGTTTTACTTCTTCCACAGGTTTAGGCTGCTCTACAGGTTTTGGCTGTTCAACAGGCTTAACCTCTTCAACAGGCTTAACTTCTTCAACAGGCTTTGGTTCTTCAACCGGTTTAGGCTGTTCAACAACTGGAGGTTCCTGAACAACTGGTTTTTCTTCAACCGCTGGAGTTTCTACTTCAACCGGTTTCTGTTTTTTAGGTTTTGGAGTTCGAGAAGCAAGTTCAACAACTTCATCTGGAATTTCATAATCAGGTTCTTCGATTGGAAGATTATCTTTGTTTGACTTAATGAACAAAGCACCTGTAGGATTTTTAATTGTATTAGAAACTGACAGATAGAATACTTCGGAATAAGTCTGATTAATCTGCATTTTATGTTTTGGCCATAAAATTCCTATTGCAGAGTTGTTGTACGAAAGTACTGTATCAAAAGATCTGGAAGACATTAAATTAGGTTCCCAGAATTTTGTATCCAATGTTCCAAAGTTACCTAAAGCAACCAGCGATGGAACAGTAATATCATAACCCTGTAAAATAACCTGAAGACTTCCGTGATTATTTTTTGAAAGAACCCAAGGAAGTTCGTTCATGTTTCTAACACCAATCTCTGATTTTACAGGTAAACCATCTGCAGAATAGAAATGATGTCTGTCTGTTTCACCTAAAACTGTATCCATAACAAGCTTTAAGTCAAAATTAGAAGTTTTTTTAGACAAGCTTTTTACTGTTGCCTTAATTCTTACTGTATCTTCTGGAGCCGCAACTACAGTATTGAAACAGTCAAAATCCAAAAGTACAAATACAACTCCATCTACCTTATAGGCAATCTGAAAACCAGTTTCGGTTTTGCGGGCAGTTGATTTTACATTCAAATCTTCACTTAATTTAATGATACGGTCATTTCTTCTTAAATAAAAAGAAGTTGTAGTATACTGATTTGTTGTTGCAAATACAGGATAGATTTTTCCATCAGGATCAATAAGAGCAAAATTAAAAGTTCCTTTTTCAGGATCAATCTTAAAACGCATGATTCCAGAAATTACTTCAAAAGGTTTTGTTTCTGCATCTGCATCCCAACCTGCAAAGTTTTTATTCTTTTCAGCAAGAGCGGCTTCTTTTTCTGCAGCTTTAGCTTCTGCTCTTTCACGAGCCTTTGCTTTCTTTTCTTCAATAAGGCGCTTTTGTTCTTCTTTTTTTTCTGCAGCAGTCTGTTTTGCAGCCGCTTTCTTTTCTTCATCAGCCTTTTTCTTTGCAGCAGCTTTTTCTGCTTTTAAGGCAGCTTCCATTTCCTTCTGACGCTTTTTTTCTTCGGCTTTAAGTTCTTTATCAGTTTTAGTTCCAGAAGTTCGTTTAACTACATCAACTTCTTCATCTTCAGTTTCTTCTGAATAAACGAGAGAGCCTTCTGCAATAGTTCTTAGAGTAATATTTGAAACATTTCCAGCAGAATAAACTTTTCCGCCTAGAAACACTGTAATCAATGCTAATGTTAAACCATAGGAAATCTTTTTCATGCTATACTCCCATTATTTTTCACTGTTCATCAGGCTTTCAACCAATTTGGCTTTTGCTTTTAAGCGAGCAAGAGCTTCTTCGTTTTCCTGCTGCTTTTTGATTCTTTCCAGTTCCTGTTCCTGAAGAATTCTTTTTTCTTCAGCTTCCCGTTCCAGGCGTTCTGCTTTTAAAAGTGCAATTTCCTGTTCCAGATCTGCAATCTGTTCTTTAAGTTCCAGATTATGCTGCAGACTTTCTTCTAATTCAGCCTGAGAATCATTCAGTTTATCTCTGGTTGAAGAAATTGCATCTGAATTAAAATATTTAAGCTGCTTTTCGTATTCTTCTTTTGCAGCCAGATATTCTTCACCTGTCTGTTTCAAAAGATACAGCAACTTCTCTTCTCTTGAGCGCTGGGCAATACTGTCAATTCGATATTGTGCCGCAGCAACTTTTTCATATTCAGGATATTTTGTAACGATTGTTTCGTAAATTCCTTCTGCGTCTTCGAATTTGTAGTCGGCATAGAATGATTCAGCAATATAAAACAAAGCAGAAGCATAAAGTTCACTGTCAGGATTTGTATGACAGAAATCACTTAAGGCAACAACTGCTTTATCATATTCACCAAGACTGTAAAGAAGTTTTCCCCTCAGGTATTTAATTCTAGGTGCATACAAAGAAGTCGGAAAAGAATTCAAAAAAATATCACAATCAGTTAATGCAGATTTATTATCTTCAAGATAAATTTCTGCAGTAATAAGCATATAATAAGCATCAGGAGTGTCATTTTCTGAATAAGCAACAGCTTTTCTTAAAAGAAAAACAGCAGAACTCCAGTCCCCTTTTGAATAGGCAGAACAACCTTCAAAATAAGATGCTGTAGAAGCCGAAACGGCACACATTGGAGTAATCAGAAATAAAACTAAAGCGGCTATAGAAGCTGTAAGTTTATTTTTAAAAGTAATCAAAGTCACAGGCACTCCTTCCGGAAAATTAATATTTCCAGTCTAAAGAACCATTGAAGAAAGAAGATCCAGAAACAATTACATCGGCACCGGCATTTACAACTGAATCTACAGTTTTTGGATTAACTCCGCCATCAACCGAAATCATATAATTGTATCCTTTTTCTTCACGGATATTTTTCAATTCTTCAATTTTTTTAACACAGGAAGGAATTAGACTCTGTCCTCCCCACCCAGGATTTACAGTCATTACAAGAACCAGATCAACACATTCAAGCAATTCAGCTAAAGCAGAAACTGGTGTTCCAGGACAAAGTGCAATACCAGCTTTTTTACCTTTTTCGTGAATCATCTGAATCAATCTGTGTGCATGAGCAGTTGCTTCCACATGGAAAGTAATCCAATCTGCCCCTGCATCTGCAAAAGAGTCAATCTGAAGTTCCGGACGCTCTACCATAAGATGAACATCAAAAGGAAGTTTTGATTCTTTTCTGATGGAACGAACTACTGGCTGTCCGTATGTAATTTCTGGTACAAACTGACCATCCATAACATCAATATGAACAACCGAACCTTTGTTTTTTTCTATAAGTTTTAATGCTTCTGAAAGATTAGAGAAATCAGCAGAAAGCAGCGATGGAGCTAATACAGGATTTTTCATTGTAATTAATAATATTAAAGGATATTTATCAAAATTTCAATTTATTATAGTAGAAACAGTGTTAAAATCACAAATAAATAAATATTTTAAAAAATTACTTGACAGATTTATATATTCAGTATATAAACTTTACTCCATTTTTCGTTAAATTTAATAATTTTGAATTGATTAAAACGACAATTTCTTTTATTATGACATTGTATAATTATGAACAGTAAGATTGAAAGTGGCACAAAGGAAGTTCTCAGATTACTGGAAGCAGGAAACCCTGTTAAGGCCAGAGATTTGATTGCCCAGCTCTTTGAACATGATCTGGAAGCAATGGAACTCCGCTGCACAAATCACTGCTGTGTCATATGGATTGATATTTCAAAAAGACTTAGGGCTATTGCGGATCCTTATGAACGCAGCCAGAAGATTCTTCCGGAATGGAAATCCTTTCAGGACTATATCAAGCGGGAAAAAACACCAATTTACCAGCCAGCTTTAGTTGCAATGCAAATCGGGTATTTTTCTGCAGCTCTTGAACTTTTTTCAAAGCTTTTGGACGAACGGGATCCTCTTAAAAAGATTGATATCTACCGCAATGCCGGAATCTGCTATAAAAAAATCGGCGATTTTGACAAAGCCAGAGTTTGTCTTGTTGAAGCTAATGACATCTGCCATAAGGTAACAAAAACGGATAAAGCATCCATTCTTGCTGAAATGGCTGACTGTTATGCACTTTGCGGTGAAGAAAGAAAGGCTAAAGTTCTGTTTAGAGAAGCTTTTTTCAAAGAGCCTCAATCCATTGATATAACCTTTCTCGATTCTGATTTAATCAACAATGTAATCAAAATCACAGAAGAAAAAGGCTATACAGGAAATGAAATGCTTTACTGGATTCCAGTTTTTGGAAGCCTTTTCAGAGTATTCAACATTTCCCGTCAGTTGGAACCACACGAAGTAAGACAGCTTAAGAATAATATTTACGCACTGGAAAATGAATATAAAGATCCTTCCTGCGATAAGAAAGTTCTTATTCCTCGATTGCTTAATTATGCCTTCAGATTAATTGATTTTTATAATCTTTCTCCAGAAGAGAATGCAAAAGAAATCAGAGATCTGAAAAACAAAATGTATTTATGGGATCAGTCAATTTACGAAATGTATACAAAATAAGTTTCCAAAACGACTGAATTATTAAATAGCAAATAAAAAGTTTTGATATTAAGAGTTTGACTAATTTAAGGAGTTTTTTTATGTCAGAAAATTTAGTACAGTCAATCCAGGAAATGCTCAAAGAAGAAACCTGGACTAGAGCAACAATCAGCAATTACACACAGAATGACTTGAAACAGTTAACAGACTTAGTTGCAAAAGCAAACGAAGAAAACTGTTCTGATGAAATTCAGGAAATCTGTGAAGAATATCTTACACACTCAAAAGAAAGCATTATTGCTCTTTACCTTGCAGGTATCCTTTCTCTCCAGAAAGGCGGAATTGATAACTCTAATCTTGAAACTTTAGTTGATATTTTCCAGAAAAATCATAAGGAAAATGTTGTTCACTATCTTTGTGACACAATTCTTGCTGACAGACCAGCAAACAAATTCGCATTAAAAACTCTTGCTAACCTTTACGCAGCAGAAGGAAACGACGAATATTGGGATCTCTGTGAAAAAATCGTACATGTAGACAGCACAGAAGCTGACCTTGCAAAAACTCTTGCTGAACACTATGAATCTCTTGGTGACAGAGACAATGCAATTGAAAACTACAAAAAAGCAGTTATCCGCTACACAAATCAGGGTAACTACAACTCTGCTAAAGAAGTATGGTCTAAATTAGTTGAAGAAATCCCTTCTGAAATCGACTATTTCAACTTCCTCCGTCCAAAATTGTCTAAAACTTTCGGTGAATACAAGACTGCAACTTTGATGCAGGAATTGTACAAATGGTACAAGGACAACGAAAAATGGGATATCGCTATCGAAATCCTTAAAGAAAACCTTGAAGTTGATGCAAAAGACATCTGGGCAAGAAAAGAAATTACAGACTGCTACAGAAGCAAATACGCAAAACACTCTAAACTTGAAGAATACATTAAATCTTCTAACCTTCAGGCATCTTACAGAAATGTTTTCGAAGCTATCAATGACTTTGAAAAACACATTTCTTTTGACAAAGGAACTTTCGTATACCACACAAAATACCGTGTTGGTAAAATCATCAAACTCGAAAAAGATGTACTTACAATCAACTTTGGTGGTGCCATCGGAAAACAGACAATGAGCCTGAAAATGGCAGTTACAGCCCTCAAACCATTGGCTAATGACCACATCTGGGTATTGAAAGCAACTAAAACAAAGGATGATCTTGTAAAAATCATTAAAGACAACAAAGAAGAAACTTTGAAAATGATTATCAAGAGTTTTGACAACTGCTGTGATATGAAAAAAATCAAGGAAGAACTTGTTCCATATCCACTTACACAGGGTGAATGGACATCTTGGCACACAGCTGCAAAGAAAATCCTTGAAAGTGATCCTTCTTTTGCTACAACACAGGATGACAGCTCAATGTACATGGTTCGTGAACAGGCTATTACACAGGATGAAAAGCTTGCTACTGAATTCAAGGCACAGAAAGTATTCTTTGCACGCATTGACATCTTCATGAAATACCTCAACAGCGATGAAACAAAGAAGACAAGTGAATATTTCAATGAAATGACAACTTACTTCACAAACTTCCTTAAGAACATCTATAAGGTTGATGAACAGGTTATCGCTTCTTACCTGGTTGCACAGGAAACAAAAGCAAGAATCAATACTTTTGATTATGAAATGAACGAAACTTTTGCAAGTCTTTATTCAAAACTCCAGGAAACTTCTCCAAAAGATGTTTACCTGAACTTAAAAGACACAAAAAATACTAACCTTAAGAAGGGATTCCTTGAAGCTATTAAAATGCTTCCTAACTGGAACGAAGAATATATTAAACTCTTCCCTACTGTACTTTCGGACACACTTCTTAAAGACCTTATTGAAGGTGGATTTACAGCTGATGTTCAGAAACTTGTTAAGACAAGCTACGAATCATTCAAAGATTTCCGCGAAACTGTAATTTACTTCTTCAAGAACTGTCAGAATGAAGAATGGTACAAAGATGTTGTTCCTTACGAAAAACAGTTGATTACTTTGATCAAGCTCATTGAACTTGGCTACAAAGAAATCGATAACCATGTTAATTCAACAGAAAACAAGAAACTTATTAAAAATGCCTGTGATATGCTTTTCGAAGAAGACGCTCTCTGCAATTACATGCTTGGAAAAGACGGAAGCAAAGATTTGGTAAACAAGTTCTACACAATGCTTGAAGATATTAAAGACCTTGATCCAGACTGCAAAGCACAGACAAGAAACAAGATTCTTGAAAAATACCCAGACTATGAATTCCGTGTAATCACAACTCAGGATAACACTGCTAAATTCAAAGGTCTTATGGTTACTGCTGAAAAACTTAAAGAAAAACGCGCACTTCTTGAAGACCTTGAAAAAGTACAGATTCCTGCAATTACAAAAGCAGTATCTGAAGCTCGCGAAAAGGGCGACTTGAAAGAAAATGCTGAATTCATTACAGCAAAAGAAAAGAAAGAACAGCTTACTCGCGAACACACAAAACTCCAGGAAGAAATTTCTGCAGCAGTTGTATTCGATCCTGCAAATGTTATTACTTCACTCGTTTCTTTTGGTACAACAGTTACACTTATCAACGAAGATACAAAAGAAACAATCGAATATACAATTCTTGGTCCATGGGAATCAGATCCAGACAACAAGATTATTTCTTACAAGGCTCCACTTGGAGAAGCAATCATGGATATGAAGAAAGACGAAAAACGCACTTTCACAATCAATGGAAACAAACAGACTTATACTGTAAAAGCTATTAAAAAAGCTAACTTCTAGTATTAAGGGTTAAACGAAAAAGAACTTCGATGTGAATCGAAGTTCTTTTTTTTTAACATTTTATAAAAATTAAAACTTATACCAAAGAATCCTGCCAGGTTTCCATAATTTTTACACCACTGGAAGTTCCAATTCTGTTAGCTCCTGCTTTTACCATTGCAGCCGCAGTTTCTGCAGAACGGATACCGCCCGAAGCTTTTACACCCATTTGAGAACCTACAGTCTTTCTCATCAATTCTACATGATGAACAGTTGCACCGTTTGGTAAAGGCTTTCCTTCGCTGTCCTTTGGAGTTGCAAAACCTGTAGAAGTTTTTACAAAATCAGCGCCTGCGTTTTTAGAGGCAATACAGCATTTTTCGATAGCTTCATCTGATAAAAGACAGGTTTCTAAAATTACCTTAACAATAATTTTTTTACCAATAGTCTTTCCAGAATCTCTTGCAGCTTTCACAACGGCCTTAATATCTTCTTCAACTGCCTCAAATTTTCCGTCTTTTGCAGCTCCAATATTAATTACCATATCAACTTCATCAGCACCTTTAGAAATAGCATCAGAAGTTTCAAAAGCTTTAGACTGTGAAGTAGAAGCCCCTAAAGGAAATCCAATTACAGTACAAACCTTTACACTGGAATTTTTAAGAAGACCTGCTGCTAAAGGAATATTTATGGGATTAATACAAACGGAAGCAAAAGAATTTGCAATTGCTTCGTTACAAATTTTAGTTACCTGAGCTTCTCCAGCATCTGGAGAAAGGATTGTATGGTCAATTAAAGACCCTATTTCGTTCTTTGTCATAATTTTATTATAATTCAGAAAATTTCATTTTGCAATTTTAGGCGGTAATGCATTTGCAAAAAAACTTACTATACTGTAATATCATTAGTATATTAGTTTTTTAATATAGGAGTCGACTATGGCATTTAAAGTAACTGACGCATGTGTAAACTGCGGTGCTTGTGAAGCTGATTGTCCAGTAGAAGCAATTGCAGATGCTGGAGACGCAAGAAAAATCGATGCTGACAAATGTATCAGCTGTGGTTCTTGTGCTGCATCATGTCCTACAAATGCAATCGTAGAAGAATAATTCATATTTGAATTAACTTTAATTGGGTTGTCAAACAGATTTTTCTGGTGGACAGCCCTTTTTATTTAACCAAAATAGTCTATAATCAAAGTATGAAAAATAACCTTCAAGTTATTCTGCTGATTATTACCTGCTGTTTTCTCATTTCCCTGGCCTATGTAATTCCTTTGTGGCTTCTGGCTGTTAATGCCAGAAAGATTTTTTCAGTTACAGCAATTTCAATTCTTTTGATTTTCCTTTTAATTTCTATTCCTTATGGAAAACTAAAACCAGCGCCTGTAATAAAAGGCCTGATTAATTTTCTTTTAGTCTTTTCCGGGCTGTTTTTATTCATATTTTTTGTAATAAATGAGAAACGACTTATTGGTTTTGTTGTTATATTTATAGCAGCATTAATCACAATCCTGTTTAATATTTTATGGAATAAACTGAAAAATGAAAAATAAACTGATTTTTATTTCTGTTCTTTTCTGCTCATTACTCTTCCCTGCTTTTTCACAGGAAGCTTCTTCGACTGCCGAAGAACTGAATTTACCTGTAATTACCGTAACAGAAGATCATATTCCAGTAATGACTTCTATAAATGCAAAGGATCAGGTTTACAAGGAATATTCCTACATTGTTTCTGATAACTATAAGCTTATTGCGCAACAGAAAGCACCAGAAATGGTATTTTTTAAGTACAAGGTCGAAGAAAAAATCACTCTTCTAGCTTTGGCTGCCAGACTTAATATCCGTTACGACACAATTGCCACAATCAATAATCTGGAAAATGCAGAAGATTCTATTGTCGGAAAAACCCTTATTCTTCCAACTGCTCCAGGTCTTTTTGTAAAAGTGAATAAAGGTAAAACTTCCCTGGAAATTTTAATGAGGGAACATTACCTGAACGAAGAAATTCCAGAAGGCACTGTACTGTATAAATTCGGGGAAAATGAATATGTTTTCCTTGTAAATAAAAAATTCAGTCCAACAGAACGGGCCTACTTTCTTGATGTAGGATTGGGACTTCCTTTAAGCCGGGACAGTTTTTATGTTTCTTCAAGTTTTGGAAGAAGAAAGAATCCCTTCAGCGGACAGTGGAAAAATCATAACGGAATAGATTTAGCGGCTCCAACAGGAACTCCTGTGTATGCTGTAAAAGATGGCAGTGTCTCGGTAAAAATCAACAATGATCCAACTTTTGGAAATTATGTAATACTTACCCACGACAAAGGCTCTATGACCAGTGTTTATGCTCATATGTCAAAAACCATTGTAGATACTTATGAAAATATTAAGAAAGGTCAGGTCATTGGTTATGTTGGAACAACAGGAATGTCTACAGGTCCTCACCTTCATTTTGAGATCAGAAAAGGCGGAATTCCTCAGGATCCTGAAAAAAAGTTGAAATTGTAATAAAAACATTAAAGATTTTGGGACTATACCCCGATATATAATATATCGGGAACATTTTCCCCTCCCACCCATGTTCCCGAATGCCTGATGGGCATGGCACGGTTTCTCCGTGCCTTTTTTTTTGCCCTTTTGAACTTTTCACAACCATAAATTCTTATTGAGTTACTATTGTTTTTTCTATATAATATAAGTATGAAAAGAATTAAAATTAGCGGAATTGTATTCTTAAGTCTGCTCTTATTATTTGCTGTCATCTTTGGTGCCGCATTAGGCGGAATGATGGCAAGTACTGTTAATATTAAAAACACCGAGCATTTTACTCAGTTCAATACAGCGCTTCCAACTAAATTGCTGGATATAAATGGTGAAATCATCACCGAATTTGCTTCAGATGAAAAACGAGAAATCATTGCTTATCAGAAGCTTCCACAGCATTTGATTGATGCCCTTATTACCCGCGAAGACCGTATTTTCTTCTCTCATAACGGATTTAGTTTTAAGGCTGTTTCTCGTGCGATTGTAGGTAAACTTGTTGGTTCATCACTTGGTGGTGGTTCTACATTAACACAGCAGATTGCCGGTACTCTTTATTGTGACCGTACCGAAATGTCTATTAAACGAAAACTTAAAGAATTGTGGTGGGCTTTACAGATGGAACGCCGCTATTCTAAAAACGAAATTCTTGAATTGTATTTGAACAAAATCTATTTTGGTGGTGGTACTTACGGTGTAAATGCTGCTTCAAAATATTACTTTGGTCATGCTGCAACTGAAATTACTCCAGCTGAATCTGGTATTCTTGTAATTCAGCTTTCAAACCCTGCATTCTATAATCCTTTTGATCATCCTAACCGTGCTATGGAACGCCAGATGGATGTTCTTAATTCAATGGTTGATGCAGGCTATATTACAAGAGAACAGGCTGATCTTTCTTACGAAGATTACTGGGCAAAATTTGACTTTACTCGAACTTCAACCTCTGCATATATGATGCGTGCTGATAAAGCTCCATGGTTCTCTGAATATGTTCGTCGTGAACTTGGAAAAATGCTTTATGGTTCAGATGATATTTATTCCAGCGGTTTTACTGTAAACACAACTTTAAACCTTGCTCATGAAGATTTTGCACAGGAATTAATGATTAAATACATTGATCAGGCAAATAAATCTTACAGAAGTGAACATGATCAGCGTACAGTTATGGCTTACAGAACTTATATTCCATTTGCTGAACTTCTTGCCGTTATGTTTGGTATTCCAAAGCTTAAGGTTGGAAAACAGCGTGGCGAAATGCTGGCTAAATCCCGATACATCAACAATGTAAACCCTGTACTTGACTTAGTTGCCATGATGACAGGTAACGACGTACTTAAAGCTGATATTACAAATCAGGGTACAAAACTTGCCCGCGAAGAAGATGAACGAAACACAATTGAAGGTACTATGATTTCTATGGAAACAGGTACTGGATATATCAATGCCTTGATTGGTGGTAGCAAATATGATTCTGACAACCAGTTCATTCGTGCTACACAGGCAAGAATCCAGCCAGGTTCTACATTCAAACCTTTGTACTACTCTGCTGCTATTGATTCAAAGAAATTTACACCAACAACACAGATTTCAGATACTCCTGTAGTATTCTATACTCCAGATGGAAAACCTTATATTCCACAGAACTTCAAGGGTGAATGGATGGGTAATGTCTCTGTTTACTATGCTTTGACTCGCTCTATGAACGTTCCTTCTTTGAAAGTACTTGATGGAATTGGATTTGATGCCGCAATTAATCGTGCTGCTTCTCTTCTTGGTATTTCTGATGATGAACTTGAATCCCGCGCTTTTGTACCAGGCTATCCAATTGGTCTTGGTGTATGTTCTGTTAGACCTATTGAAGTTCTTAGAGCCTTCTCTATCTTCCAGAACGGCGGTAAAGTTGTAAAACCAATTGCAATTAAAACTGTTGAAGATAAAAACGGTGATATTGTAATGAATCCTGAACAGGATGCTAAAAACGAAATTGCTGCTATGGGAGATAAAGCTCAGGTTATTACTCCACAGACAGCCTTTGTTATGACAAAAATGCTGGAACAGACTGTTAATAACGGTGGTACTTTGCAGTCACAGAGAGGAAAATTCTTCTTTAAGGATGAAAAAGGTAAAACTTACAGACAGCCTGCTGCAGGTAAAACTGGTACTACACAGAACTGGGCCGATGCATGGTCAGTTGGTTTCACTAACTACTACACTGCAGTATTCTGGTTCGGATTTGATAAACCTGGACAGTCACTCGGTTTGAACTCAACTGGTGCTACTTTGGCCGGTAATGCATGGGGTGACTTCTTTGAAGAAATCCATAAAGACTTGCCAGCAAAACAGTTTGAAAAACCTGATAGTGGTGTTGTTCAGTTAACTGTTTGTGCAAAATCTGGTGCATTACTTTCTAAAGAATGTGGTGATGATACTACAACACAATGGTATCTTACTGGAACTCAGCCATATAAAGTTTGTCCAATTCATACTAACCATACAACTGAAATTATCAGTACAAGCCGTATGGAAGAAGAAATGGTAAAATCTGGTATTGATATCTTAGGTGATATCGATACTTCTGGTCTTGTTCTTGATCTTGACTTCTTGAATGATGACTATGTTGAACCAGTTAAACCTGCCGAAACAACACCAGTTTCTGCAGAGGAAGATGATTTCAACTTCTTAATGGAATAAAATTAATTATTGTAAAGGGGGTGAGAAATGTTAGTACCTATTAGAGACATCAAAGTTAAAAGACGCGTACGAAAAGATTTGGGTAATCTTGAAGATTTAAAAGACAGCCTCAGAACCTATGGACTTTTGAACCCTATTACAATAAACAGCAAATATCAGTTGATTGCAGGAGAACGCCGTTTGACTGCAGCAAAAGAAATTGGCTGGACAAATATTAATGCAAATATCGTTGATAATCTTACAGAAATTGACGAACTTGAAATGGAAATTGAAGAAAACAACCAGCGTAAGGAATTTACAGAAGAAGAACTTTACGAAGGATACAAGAGACTTGAACGACTTCGTCATCCAGGCTTCTTTTATAGAATCTATCTTTTCTTCAAACACTTATTCCAGAAAATTGTTGAATTAATCTCTGGAAAAAAGAAAGGCAGAAAATAAGCTAATTCTTTAGTTTTGATTCAATATAATTAATAACCTTGGAAGCGGTTTCACCTAACTTCCAGGGAGCATTTATAACAAGCATTCCGCTTCCGTACAGACGAGGCGGATTTTTTTTGTCTTCATCTTTTAATACTTCATCTAGTGAAGTTTCTACATGAGCATCTTTATCAAATACACAAAGCCTAAGATTTTCAATTTCCACATTAGGATTAACTTTTCTGGCATTTTCAATAATTGAACAGACCATAGTATCAATTTCGTTTTCCCGATGAGAAAGCAAAGGATACCATAACAGAATAATTCCATTACTCCATTTTCTGTTAATAAAAGAAATAACTTCTGCAGCATCTGTATAATCTTTAACTTCTTCATAACTTGGATCAATGAGTACCCCACCCCTTTTTGTTACAGGAGGAGTCAAAGCCTTTATCATTTCCCATCCATTTCGTTTATGAATCTGAAGTTTTGCCTTTCCTTTTTCGCAAGTAATATTATTTTTAAGATTTTCATATTCAGCAGGATGAAGTTCTGAAAGAATCAGAGTATCCTGCTGGCGAAGAAACTGTTTTTCAATTTCTGGGGAACCTGGATAGCGCTTATTATCTGTATATTTTTTTACAAAAGAAATATAAGAAGCAAGTTCCTCAATCATATCTTCATTCTGCAAAAGTTTTGAAATTCCATTTGCAGCTTCGGATGTTTTTATAGAACGGTCATCCAGTAAATCGTAAAGACCACTTCCAGAATGAGTATCAAAAAAAGTATATGGTTTATCTTTTATATTAAGAGAATCAAGTACAAAGGTAAGTACAAAATGCTTTAATAAATCAGCATGATTGCCTGCGTGATAGGCATGTTGGTAACTTAACACAAGGACTCCACTTCTTTAAGCCACATTGAACTGGATGCATCGCTAGGCATTCTCCAGTCTCCTCTTGGTGAAAGGTTGATTGTACCAACTTTAGCACCATCTGGCATACAGGAACGCTTAAACTGCTGGCTGAAGAATCTTCTGTAGAAAGTCTTTAACCATTTAAGCATAATTTCTTTTGAATATGGTAAATCGGTTTGCTGTGCAAGATAGAAGATTTTTGCAGGTGAAAAACCAAAACGAAGCAGATAATACAAATAGAAGTCATGAAGTTCATACGGACCAACCAGATCTTCTGTCACCTGAGAAATTTTTCCGTCAGTAGGTGGTAAAAGCTCAGGAGAAACAGGAGTATCAAGAATATCCTGTAAAACAACAGATAATTTTTCTTTTCCGTTTTCTTTTGCATCCATTGCGAACCATTCAACAAGGTAACGAACAAGAGTCTTTGGAACAGAAGAATTTACACCATACATAGACATATGGTCACCATTGTAAGTACACCAGCCTAAAGCAAGTTCAGATAAATCACCAGTTCCAATTACAATTCCATTGGTTTTATTGGCATAATCCATCAAAACCTGTGTTCGTTCTCTTGCCTGTCCATTTTCATAAGTTACATCATGAACAGAAGAATCCTGACCAATATCCTTAAAATGCTGAATTACTGAATCTGCAATTCTAACTTCCTTTAATTCTACTCCACATTCTTTTGCAAGAGTACAGGCATTATTATATGTACGGTCTGTGGTTCCAAAACAAGGCATTGTAATTGCTGTAATTCCAGAACGAGGAATGCCACACAAATCAAAGGCACGGCAAGTTACAAGCAAAGCAAGAGTTGAATCAAGACCACCGGATAAACCGATAACAGCTGACTGACAATGAATATGTCTTAAGCGTTTTGCAAGACCTTCTGACTGAAGTGTAATTACTTCAAGACAACGCTGGGTTCTGTTGGCTTTATCAGAAGGAACAAATGGATGCGAATCCACCTTACGAAGCAAGGAGTTCTGTGCAGCCTTATTTGGAATAAAATCTACTGGAATAACTAAATAATCTTCAGTATTTTCTGAATGGAAAGAAAAACCAAAAGAAGTAGTCTTTCTTCTTTCCTGACAAAGCCTTTCCAGATCAATATCCGCGTAAATTGTTTCCCCGCTAAAAAGTTTAGATTCAGCAATAGCAGTTCCATTTTCTGCAATAATATTGTGAGATGCAAACACCATATCCTGTGTAGATTCTCCATGACCTGCATTGGCATAAAGATAAGCACACAGAGATTTTGCTGAATGAGATTTAATCAGACTTCTTCTGTATTCTGCTTTACCGATAATTTCGTTTCCGGCAGAAAGATTAGCAATTACAGTTGCACCTGCAAGAATATGATGAGAAGAAGGAGGAATAGGAACCCATACATCTTCACAGATTTCTGCAGCAAGTACAAAATCAGGATTATTGGAATCACTGATTAAAATATTTGTTCCAAGAGGAACTTCAGTAAAACCTGCAAAAGAAACGAACTTTGTTTCCTGAGTATTTGTAAAAGGAATAAAATGGCGTCTTTCGTAAAATTCACCATAGTTTGGAAGATAAGATTTAGCAATAAGAGCCAGAAGCTGTCCCTTATAACTTACAGCGGCACAGTTGTATATTCCTTCAACCGTTGGAACAGGAAGCCCGGTAAGAATAATAGAATCCAGTTTCTGAGTCTGATCTATAATCTTTTTTAAGGCTTCTTCACTGGCAGACTGAAGAGTTCGCTGGAAAAATAAATCTCCACATGTATATCCAGTAATTGAAAGTTCAGGGAATACAATAACTTCTGCACCTTTGGAAGAAGCTTCCACCGAACTTTCAATAATTTTCTGGGCATTAGTATCACAGTCAGCAACAATTACATCTGGACTGGCACAAGCACATCTTAACATTCCGTATTTCATAGTTTCTATAATATCATAAAAACAATTTGAAAACTATATTAATCCATAAACTCAAAGAGAATTGCACTTCCATCTGAATAAACGCGAATAGTTTTACCTTCAGAAATATCATTTGAAAGAAGAACTTTTGCCAGCTGATTTTCTACATAAGTTTGAATTGCCCGTTTTACAGGTCTTGCACCCATTGCAGGGTCATAACCCTTTTCGCAGAGGAAATCAATTGCAGATTCATCAAAGCACAAAGTAATTCTTCTGTCAGCAAGTCTGGATGCAACTCTTTCCAGCTGAATCTTAATAATGCTTCCAATACAGTCTTTAGAAAGCTGCTGGAACATTACAGTTTCATCAATACGATTTAAGAATTCCGGGCGGAAAGTCTGTTTTAACAGTCTGTCAATTTTTTCCTTAAGTCCATCCATCTGATTGTTTTCTGCAGCTTCCAGAATATAATCGCTACCAAGATTACTTGTCATAATAATGATTGTATTCTTAAAATCTACAACTCTACCCTGACCGTCAGTCAATCTTCCATCATCAAGAACCTGAAGCAGAACATTAAAAACATCAGGATGAGCTTTTTCAACTTCATCAAACAAAATAACACTGTAAGGTCGTCTTCGAACTGCTTCTGTAAGCTGTCCACCTTCATCATAACCAACATATCCTGGAGGCGCCCCAATAAGTCTTGTAACGCTGAATTTTTCCATGTATTCACTCATATCAAGACGAGTAAGAGCCCTTTCATCATTAAAGAGGAAATCTGCAAGAGTCTTGGCAAGTTCAGTTTTACCAACTCCAGTAGGACCAATAAAGAGGAAACTACCTAAAGGTTTGTTTGGATCATTTAATCCAGAACGGTTTCTTCGGATGGCATCAGCCACAACCTGAACCGCTTCTTCCTGGCCAACAACTCTTTTGTGAAGAACTTCTTCAAGATTAAGATACTTCTGTTTTTCACCAGTCATCATTTTAGCAACTGGAATACCACTCCAGGAACTTACAACTTTTGCAATATCTTCTTCTGTAACCGACTGTCGTAACAGAGAGTCAGATAATTTGCCTTTTTCCTGTTCCTGTGCTTCTGAAAGCTGCTTTTCTAATTTAGGAATAATGCTGTATTTAAGTTCTGCGGCTTTTTCTAGTTTTCCTTCTCTGGAATATTTTTCTTCATTAAAGCGGGCTTCTTCCAGTTTTTCTTTCAGTTCACGACTTTTATCAATCTGATTCTTTTCGTTTTCCCACTGAAGTTTCATTGCATCTCGTTTTGAAGAAATTTCAGACAATTCTTTTTCAAGTTTAGACAATCTTTCTTTTGAAGCATTATCTTCTTCTTTTGAAAGAGACTGTTTTTCAATCTGCAGCTGAAGAATTTTTCGTTCAACCTGATCCAATTCGGTTGGCTGACTTTCAATTTCCATTTTTAGGCGGCTGGCAGCTTCATCAACAAGATCGATTGCTTTATCAGGCAAAAATCTGGTTGTAATATATCTGTTTGAAAGAGTTGCAGCAGCTACTAAAGCTTCATCTTCAATTCTAACACCGTGATGAATTTCATATTTATCTCGAAGTCCTCGCAAAATAGCAATTGTGTCTTCTACAGTTGGTTCAGGACAAAGAACCTGCTGAAAACGGCGTTCTAGAGCAGCATCTTTTTCGATGTATTTACGATATTCATTTAAGGTTGTTGCACCGATTGCACGAAGTTCTCCACGAGCAAGGGCAGGTTTTAACAGATTTGAAGCATCCATTGAACCTTCGGTAGCACCAGCTCCAACTAAAGTATGAAGTTCATCGATAAAAAGAATAATCTGGCCTTCTGATTTCTGAATTTCTTTAATCAGAGCTTTAAGACGCTCTTCAAATTCTCCACGGAATTTTGTACCTGCAACAAGGCTTCCTAAATCAAGAGCAAGAAGCCGTTTATTCTTCAAACTTTCAGGAACATCACCACTGGCAATACGGCGAGCCAATCCTTCTACAATAGCAGTTTTACCAACACCAGGCTCCCCAATGATAACTGGATTATTTTTAGTTCTACGGCACAGAACCTGCATGACACGACGGATTTCTTCATCTCGTCCGATTACAGGATCAATTTTGTCCATTCTAGCCGCAGCAGTTAAATCACGACAGAATTTTTCAAGAGAGCGGGATGTACTTTCTGGATCCTGATTATCAACTGTCTGATTTCCCCGTACAGATTTAAGAGCTTCCATAATAGAAGTTCGATTAATTCCAGAGTTTTTTAAGAGACTTGCAGTTCGTCCTTCACTATCTGCCATTGAAAGAAGGAAATGTTCTGTAGAAACATAGGAATCGTGCAAGGCTTCCATTTCGCTTTCGGCTTTTGCAATTACCTTCTGAAGTTCAGAAGAAAAATAAACATTTGCACTTCCCTTTACCTTAGGATTTGAGGAAATTAAATCTTTTGTTTTCTTTAATAATTCTGAGGAAGAAATTCCGATTCGTTCAACAATAGGAACAATAAGTCCGTCCTGTTGTTCAAGCAGAGCCTGTAAAAGATGCTCACAACCAATTTCTCCATTGTCGTTTTTATTAGCAATTGAAGAGGCTTCCTGAATGGCTTCCTGACTTTTTATAGTAAAATTTTCTAAATTCATTTATAACCCCCACTACATTTTATATTGACCATAATTAAATTAATAAGATTTTCTTATAAAGGCAAATATATTTTGAAAGATTTCTGTGAGGAAAAAAAAAGGTATGTTACTCTGAATAATTCAGAAAATAACATACCTTTCTTATCATAAATGAACAAAGTTTATTGTTCACTTTCTTCTACATGACCAAATTCACAGAAGGCCTTTGTAATCTGAGCAAATTCAATCTGTTCAAGGTCATTTTTGATTTTCTTGTACAGTTTGATTTCGCCGTATCCTGTACCGCTTTGAAGGATATTTATTACCTTACGGTTGCCTTCTGGACATTCCATCTTTTTGTTATACAGATATTTAATCTTACTGAAAATATCAATATCAATTACCCACAGTTTGCTGCTAATACTTACAGACCAGTGAATTGTTCTGTCTCCGTCTTCATCAGCTTCTGGACTTTCTACACAATTCCACACAGTCTGGAAATTCTTTACAGGACCATTTGGTGCAAAAAGGATTTCGGCTCCTTCAAAATTACCAAGGAAACAAACATCATCATTGAAAATTCCATGAATGGCAAAAGTTGAATCTGTAAGGGTTTTACCAGAAATCAGGCTGGAAAGATTGCAGGAAGAAACATGGAACCACTGTTCAGGGAAAGTTTTACCCCAGTAGCGGTCAATGTATCCACCGCAACGAGTTGGATCTACAATATAGTCCTGACCATCAAAATTGATGATTCCAGTAAAAGCAGTACGCATACCAGAAGGGAACCATTTATCAGTTCCATTATCCATTCCTTCTTCGTATTCGTTGATTACTTCATACTGAAGGTTCCAGTTGGCACTACCACAGTCACAGAAATATTCTGAATGCTGATTTTTATCTGTCAGACTTACAGAAACAAAACCACTTAATTCAGATTCTGTAAAAATATTGTTTTCGGCGTGAATTTCAAAAGGTTTTACATTGAATCGAATCTGATTCAATGCCATGTACTGAACAAGCTGTTTTGGAGAATCACATAATTTTCCAACACGAACTGCTACATAAGATGGTTCAACAATTTCTTCGGTTTTAATATCGCGAGCTGCAGCTGTTCCCGACAGTGCATACTGAAGGTCTTCTTCTTTGATCTGAACTCTAGGCTTAAAACCTAAAGTTGCTTCGGCAGGATTTGTCCATGGATTCAGCATTTCAAATTCAATATAGAATAAACATTCTGAACCGCTGTTTTTTTCAAGACCATTGAAGAAAAAGCGCCAGTAGTTAATTCCTAACTTTTTTTTGCTTGTACTGAAACCGTATTTATTATACTTAGATATTTTTTTCGATGCAGACATATACTAAAACTTTCCCTTTTACCCGTTTATACTAGTATTCTTACTCTTATTTTCGGCAATTAAAAGGGAAATTTTAGATAAATTTGACAGATTTTTATAAATTAATCATTAAATAATTTGTCAATTGTTTTAGTAAGTTCAGCCTGTTCTTTTGGAAAGTTAGCATTTAAAAATTCAAAACACTGAACAGCAGATTTCTGTGCATGTTCATACCAGATTCCATAAAGTTCTGGTTTGATTTCTCCACCTGGGAAAGGAGCTCCCTGAATGGCAGATACTAAATCTCTCATCATCTGAATGCATTCTTTTGTTTTCTTATCCATAGATATGACTCCTGATTTAAGTAAAACTTAAAGTCACTTAATTATAAAGGTAAATTCAATATTTTTCCACTACATACAGTTGAATTATCACAGAAAACTGCTTTATGACTGCCTGCCTTTGAATTTTCATACAGTTTATTTGCAGCATTTTTTACATCTTCCGGACAAACTTTCAAAAGATTCTGAATCTTGTAGTTTTTTAATCCATAGGTACCAAACAAAAAGGCTTCGAAAACTCCTCTTCCTTTTTCTTTTGGAGAAAGAGGAATAATGCTTTCACCGTATAACGAAACAATTGTTTTTTCAATTTCTTCATCAGGATAATCAATTTCGGCTGCCTGCTTCATAACCTCAGAATAAACCTCAATTGATTTTTCCGGAGTAGGATCTCTGTAAGAAGAAATTGTCATTACTTTTTCGGTACCACTAAAGAGTGCCGAAGCACCATATGCACCGCCTGTAGTTCTGATTTTATCCCACAATAAATGCATATCAAGCCATGAAGAAAGAACATATAATGCCTCTTCTTCAACTCCCGATTTATATCCCACAGGAACAGACATGGAACCATAACCTGTCTGAGTTTCGGTTTTTAATACTTCTGAATATTCAGTTTTCTGCAAATCTTCAGAAGATGTAATTTCTGCCAGATATTCTTTAATATCATGCTCTCTAACAGGAACAAGTTTTGTAATTTCTGCAGCCTTAATAAAACCATCCATTTGTGGTAAAAGTTTTTTTAAGGATTCAGAATCAGCAGTAATATGAACAACCCCTCCTGCTTTTCTTATCTGTTCATAAATATACTTAAAAGTCTGAAGAAGCTTTGCAAGATTTGGTTTTGTAAATTCATCTTTTACAGTTTTCAGTTGGGAAACTCCGTAAAAGATTTCGGTTCTGGCATAATTTTCTGAAATTCCAGCTCTTGTTCTTCTTGAAGCATAATCTCTTCCCGACTGAACAAGTCCGTATTTTTTATCAGCAATATATTCCTGAAGCAAAGACTTTAATCGGTCCTTATCTTCAAAATCCATGGTTGTAATAATTCGTGCAAGAAGCTCAAGTGTTTCTTTTGAATGAGAAGTCAATGCTTTACAGGCAAGACCAACCCACTGATGACCACAGAAATTATATTCCTTATATTTTTCATAATGCTTTTTAGAAATTTCGTAATCAGGATAAGTGCCTGTACTGGCTCTTCCCCAGATATCGCCGGTAATACAAGTAGCTTCTGCAATGCAGGCATCCCAGGTTTTTCCACCCCAGCCCAAATCACTTAAGGTTTCTGCAAAGAATGGAATATATTTATAGTAAGAAACATCAAGATTATCAAAAGGAAACATTATATCAATATAAAAAAGACCGTTTGTTTCTTCTTCATTTACAAAAAGAGGAACTTTTGAACCATCTGAGCCTTCAATAAATTTCAAATCAATCGGGAAAACTTCAAGCTTTCTGTCCAGTTCGGAAACCTTTGTATGAGGAATGCAGGCAGTTTCTTCAGGAGTTTCAATTTTCTGCTGGTAGGCATGAAGTTCCTCCAGTTCCTTTTTTAACTTCTGCTTATCAAGATTTTTTTCCAGCTTGCTGACAGTTTCGGCTTCTGCTTCATTTCGTTTTTCAAAATATTGAGAAGAAGGCTCCGCAATGAATTTAATTACAGGACCATCCCCAAAGAAATACTTTTTTATGAGATTCACAGTAAAGTTTTTATCAGCGGCAATTTTGGCTTTTACTTCTTCAAAAGCACTGATTGGAGAAAGATATTTTTTACATTCATTTCCGTATCCCCAGCCTTTTAAGGTTCTGGACATAAGGGTAATGGAATAAGGACCAAAATAGCGGTTTACTTCTCGAAGACTAAAATCAATTCCCATAATTGCAGAATCAATATGCTCCTGAGGAATGCCTTCTTCAACAAGTTTTTTCAAAGTTTTTTCGATTACAGAATAAACCTTTTTCTCTTTGCCTTTTTTTACACCACAGATTCCAAAATTAAAAAATTCTTCCTGAAACTGTCCGTAATTTCCACAGCTCAATTCATCCCCAAGTTTAGAATCCTTAAGAGCTTTTGAAACTGGGGAACTGTCGTTTCCGCAAAGAACTTCAGAAAGAAAAGTTTTTTCAACATTGTTAGGACCAGAATACCAGTTAATTGTTACAAGACTACCTGTAGCTCCCTGTTCTGGAGCAATAGAATGAATTTCCTTTGATTCAGTATTGAGATTAAGCTTCTGTAAAGCCTGAATTTCTGGTTTTAGAACCGGAAGCTTTGAATAAGGATCTTTAACATCCTGAGTGCAATTATATTTTTTTTCGATTCGCTGGATAAATCGTTCATTAAGAAAATCCAGCTGTTCAGCAGTTGGAATATCGCCATAAAGGAATAAAAGACAGTTATCAGGATTATAAAACTTCTGATGAAAATCAAGAAATTCTTCGTAAGTTAAACTTGGAATATAAAGAGGATCTCCACCAGATTCAAAAGATGGGAAGCTGCCAGGATACATTGCGGCAATCTGATCCCCATAAGCAATCTGAGTGAAAGAAGAAAACTCCCCTTTCATTTCGTTGTAAACAACTCCCTGAATCGAAAGCTTACCGTTTTCGTCCATTTCAAGACGATGACCTTCCTGAATAAAAGTTGTGTAATCCAGTTTTGGAAAGAATACTGAATCACAGTAAACATCCATCATATTGAAGTAGTCACTTTTTACAAGAGAAGCACCAGGGTAAACAGTTTTATCAGGATAAGTTAAAGCGTTCAGGAAGGTGTTGAGGCTCTGACTTGCAAGAGTTGTAAAAGGTTCTTTTAAAGGATATTTTTCGGAACCGCAAAGAGTCGAATGCTCCATAATATGAGCAGCACCCTTTGAATCCTTTGCAATAGTTCTGAAAGCAAAAGCAAAAAGATTTTCTTTATCGTCTTTTACAATATGGTAAATTTCAAGTCCGGTTCTTTTGTGACGAAGATAAACCCCTTTTCCATTGATTTCTGATAAATCATCAACAGACAAAAGAATAAAACCATTGTATTCTTTATCTATATTTTTAGAATCTGTAAAATCAAACATTATTTCCACCCGAATAACAAATCAAATTAAACAAAAATATCGTCGCTGCGGTCTTTAATAATCAGATGACCATCTTCGTAGGCTCTGCGCAATACACTGAAAAATTCTGCAGTAATTCTTTCACAATCAGAACGGCGCATTGGCTTAAGAATTTCTTCCTGATCAAGAACTTCAGCCCGTCTTCCCTGAGAAAGATTATCAAGCACCTTGTTTCTAAAGTCTTCAGGTTTGGCAGCAATAAGATAGGCAATATCCCGTTCTTCCATAGATCGAAGTTTATCCTGAACAAAACGGTCATCCGCCTTAATAACATCATCAATAGTAAACAAGCGGCTTCGTAAATCCTGTCCCAAATCAGGGTCATCATCAGAAAGATAGGAAAGAATATCGTTTTCGGCCCCAACATCCATTTTTTTAAGAATCTGGGCAAGAACATTTCTACCGTCAATATTTTCAGCTTTTTCGATTGTCTGGTTCAAAGATTTTTCGTGCATTGCCTGATCAAGTCTTCGCAGGATATCAGGATTAACCGGTTCCATCTTGGCAAGACGCATTACAACTTCTTTTTTTTCAGAAGGATTCATTAAATTAATAACTGCAGCCGCTTTTTTAGGATTCAAATGACTTAAAACCAGAGACTGAACGCCCACATTTTCATCCTTAAGAAGTAAATAAATTCTTTCGTTATCAGCATCGTTTAAATATTCAAAAGGTCTTTTTCCTTCATTAACAACCGCTCTGGAAAGCATTGCATCGGCTTTATCTTTACCATAGGCCTTCTGAAGTATTTCTCTGGCAGTTTCCACACCACCTGATTTTCTTGCATCTTCCAGAAGACTCTGAAATTCAGCCATAATAACTGCAGCTTCGTCTTTACCAACAGTACGGATAGAAGCAATTTCAGGAATAATTCGTTCAATCTGTTTTTCGCTCAAATGAGGCAGAATTTTTGCCGCTTCATCTTCGCCAATAAGAACAAGAAATTTTGCAACCCGACGATAAACAGAATCTTTACCAGTTTCTTCTGGAGTCGAAACAGGAACTTTAATAAGTCCGCTGGTCTTTAAATAATCAGTAGCATTATCAAGCCGCTGATCAATGGATTTTTGAGAAGAAGCAGTTAGTTTAGTTTCAGGAGTTTTAGTAACCTTATCGAACCGCTTGAATTCCATAGGTTTTGAAGCATCCTCATTTTTAGAATTATCAGAATTGTTTGAATATCTTAAATTGTTTTCTTCCATTTCCTGCTTTGTAAACTTTACAGGATTAAAAGAAGAAACAGTTTTTTTCTTATTTTCATCTGATTTATTTTTATCACTGCCACTAGCCTGGGCATATGCTCTGGCTCTCAAATTGTTATAATCCATATAAATAATATAATACATTATGTAGGATTTTTGTACTACATTATGCTATAATGAACTTCATTTTTGTAACCCCAGATTACAGCAGGGGTTATATTTACAAAGAAACAATCAAGGAAAATCATATGAAGAAATTTATACTTATCTTATGTATTATTTCTCTTACAATAAATGGCATTTGGGCTAAATCCAAAAAGAAAAAGAACAAGGATGCCGATGCCCAGGCAGAAGTTGTAATCTGGCCAGGTTACGACGAACCAGTCATGCCTTCGGGAGATATTTTCGAAATTGATAATTTTGAAGATTCCAACTACTGGAAAAGAGACACTCAAAACAGTAATCGGGCAAATAATGTCTCTACCACAACAAAGTGGGCAAGTTCGGGAAAAAGTAGTCTTAAATGTGATTACAGCCTTACAAAAAATGTAAAAGACCGTGCTTATTTTGTCTGCGAAGATTTAGTAGAAAATGACTGGACTGGAGCAGAATATGTTGTTTTCAATGTTTATAATCCAGGAAAAGAATGTCTTTATTTTACCTTTGGTACAGAATATTCAGAAAAAATAAAAAATGAAGACAATGAAGTTGTTTTCGAAAACTCAATCGCAAATCTTTCAGAAGAATATATGTGTCCTCCTGGAGAACATCTTGTAGTTGTAAATGTAAAAGACTTTGATGACCTTTACAACACTTCTGGAATACTTGTAATTGTTTCAACAGAAACAACTACAAATACCAAAACTGCAAGTTTCTACATAGATAATATCCGGGTAGTTTTTAATCCCCAGATTTTACCTCAAACTTCTGATTAATTCAGTAAGCTTTTCAGCGGCCATCGTATGAGTCTTAGGACCTGGATGACCGCGGCTTCCCTTGTCTTCAGGAAGAACTTCTAATTCATCCATGGAATCTAATTCAATATAGAAAACAGACTTGTCCCCGCTTTCTTCCTTATATTCCTTAATTCCTTCAAGAATAAAATCAGTTACAGTAGAAATTTTAATCATTCCCCAGCACCATATGATTTTTGCAGAAGAATTATGACTTCGGATAAGCTTCAAAAAGTTTATTACACCCTGCTTTACAACATTTCCGTTTTCCTTACAGGCTTTTCCATCGGCAGTTTTATGTAAAGGATGTTCCACCCCATTTTCATCTTTCCAAGGGGCCTGGTCAAAAGCTTCATTATCGTTTGTACCAAGATTT
The DNA here is from genome assembly GCA_045627625.1 of Treponema sp. Taxonomy (GTDB): domain Bacteria; phylum Spirochaetota; class Spirochaetia; order Treponematales; family Treponemataceae; genus Treponema_D. The sequence continues at coordinate 1,874 of JAZQOB010000132.1, read as the reverse complement.
ACAACAACAAAATCATTCTTAACCCCAAAATCATATTTCTGGGTAGAACCAAGATTTTCTGCAAAATCACTGCTTTGCAAAGAACAAATATTTTCGTAATGAGCTGGAATATTGCCATTTCGGTTTCCATCCCAACTCCAGCAAATTCCCCATCCACTCTGACTTACACAAGACCAGGAAGCATTCAATCTATGAGCAGTTTTTATACCATAAGTCTGGCTGGCACTCATCCACTGACAAATCCAGTCCATTTCTTCAGGAGCACCTGCAAGACCTTCTCCACTGGTAATACTGTCTCCAATAAACTCAATATTTAATTCTCGAGGTTTTAAAGGACAGAACTGTCCCCCATCTTCAATACCAATTTCGTGAATATAAAAAGCCTGCCGTGGAGTTCCTGCAATTGGCTGAGTATCCTTCATAATAGTAAAAAGATTTTCTTTCTCAGGATTAAGATTTTTTCCAATGCAGAACCACTGAGGCTCTTTTGGAACTTCAAAACGGCACACCAAAGCTCCATTGCATTCAACAGCCGCCCAGTTTTCCATATTTTCATGATCAGAAGAAAGCTTTACCCAGATTTCCTTTGCCTTTACATTTACTTCAAGAGCACTTGCTCCCCAGAACAAATTCAAAGGTTTTTCGGTATCTGCACAGTCAGGAACATTTCTTCCAAGAATTCGTTTTTCATTAATTTCATTGATTTTAAAAGTCTTCATATTATTAATATACAACGAAATATTAAGTAAATCTATAAATTAATTAATTTACTTAAATTTTATATTTTTTACTTAATTTTACTTAATTTTTATTGACAAAAGAAATAAACCGTTGTAATCTAAAATCATAAGGAATTAAACCTTATAAAAAAAACAATTATTCAGGAGACTTTTATGTCAAAAATCATCAACGGTGGAAATTTACCAAATATTCCTTGGCAGGACAAACCAGCTGACTGCTGGCTTCCAATCTGGCGATATTCAGCAAATCCAGTAATCGGGCGCAATCCATTCCCAGGTATGGGACGCATTTACAACTCTGCAGTAATTCCTTGGCAGGGAAAATTCAAAGGTGTTTTCCGTTCAGAAGATACTTCTGCTCGTCCATTCCTTTATATTGGAGATTCTGACGATGGTATTCACTGGGATTTCCAGAGAGAAAAAATTCACATGCATGATCCAGATGGAACTCCACATGATCCATTCTATGCTTACGATCCTCGTTGTGTAAAAGTTGATGATACATATTATATTCTTTGGTGTGGAGATTTTGATGGTGCTTCAATTGGTATTGCAACAACAAAAGATTTCAAAGACTTTACTCGTTTAGAAAATCCATTCCTTCCATTCAACAGAAATGCAGTACTTTTCCCTAAAAAAATTGATGGAAAATTCGTAATGCTTTCTCGCCCATCTGATTCAGGTCATACACCTTTTGGTGATATTCTTCTTTCACAGTCTCCTGATATGAAATACTGGGGAGAACACAGACTTGTTATGCAGAAAGGCGGACAGGGCTGGTGGCAGGGAGTTAAAATCGGATGTGGTCCAGCTCCACTAGAAATCGTATACACAACTCCAGAAGGAAAAACAGAACAGGGCTGTTTGATGTTCTATCATGGTGTTGCAACAACTTGTAACGGCTTTGTATATTCATTCTCTGCAGCAATTTTGGATCACGACAAACCTTCAATCGTTCGTTACCGCTGTGGCGACTACATGCTTACACAGGACATGCCACACGAAAGAACAGGATTTGTAGACAATGTATGTTTCCCAGTTGCAGCTTTGACAGACGAAAAAGACGGAAAAATCGCAATCTACTACGGTTGTGCAGATACAGTTGTAGGCCTCTGCTTTACAACAGTAGACGAA
>JAZQOB010000131.1:0-27625 GCA_045627625.1 Treponema sp. | reverse complement strand
ATATATCATAAATACTATTTTGTTTCAATACCAAACATTTCTTTCATTGTACGCCAGCCTAACATTGCACATTTTACTCTGGCAGGCATATGAGAAATGTCCTGAAGGGCTGCAGCTTCATCTAACTGTTCCAATTCTTCTTCAGAAATACTTCCCTTGATCATTCTGTCAAAAATATCAGCAAGAGCAAGAGCTTCTTCTTTTGTTTTTCCAATAACAATATCTGCCATCATATCAACAGAAGCCTGTGAAATAGCACAGCCGCTACCGATAAAACTTGCATCTTTAATTTTTCCATCTTCCCCAAGTTTCATCTGCAAAGTAATCTGATCTCCACAGCTAGGATTTACACCTTCAAGACAGAAAGTAGGGGAATCCATATCTGCTTTATGAATAGGATTAATATTATGTTCGTTGAGTACTTCGCGATAAAGTTCCTTTGTGTCCATGTTATTTCTCCTGCTAATTAAAACTAATCTTTGTATCCGCTCCACTTACGGATCTGTGAAAGTTTTTCAATAAAAGTATGAACTTCTTCTTCTGTATTATAAAAATAAAGACTGGCTCTGGCACTGGACTGAATTCCAAGATACTGGCCCAATGGTTGTGCACAATGATGTCCTGCACGAATAGCAATATGTTCATCACTTAAAAGGGATGCAATATCATGAGGGTGAACACCATCAATTGTAAATGTTACGATACCGTTACGGTCTTCGCCGTTTTTAGAACCTACAATATTAATGTGAGGAATTTTTTTCATTTCTTCAATCATTAAAATCGAAAGTTTGCGGTCATGTTCTTCAATAACATCAAATCCAACTGACTGAATATATCTGATAGCTGCTGCCATTCCAACTGCATCTCCTGCACTAACAGTTCCTGCTTCAAATTTATGAGGAACTTCTGCCCAGGTTGCATTTTCTCTGGTAACATATTCAATCATTTCACCACCAGTTAGGAATGGAGGCATTTCTTCCAGTAAAGCTTTTTTTCCGTATAAAGCACCAATTCCCATTGGACCGCAGAGTTTGTGACCACTCATAGCAAAAAAGTCTGCATCTAAGTCCTGAACATCAATTTTAATGTGAGGACTTGATTGAGCTCCATCTACCACCATAATAGCCCCAACTGAATGAGCTTTAGCGGCAATTTCCTTTACAGGATTTTTTACACCAAGAACATTACTGATGTGTGTGCAGCTTACAATTTTTGTCTTAGAATTGATTTTAGCTTCAATCTCTTCTTTACTGATGATTCCTGTGTCTTTATCACATTCCATAAAAACAAGTTTTGCACCAGTCTGGCGACAAACCATCTGCCATGGAACAATATTTGAGTGATGTTCCATAATTGTAATACAGATTTCATCTCCTGCTTTTAGATGTGAAAGTCCATAACTAAAAGCAACAAGATTTAAGCTTTCTGTTGTATTTCGTGTAAAAATAATTTCGGAAGATTCTTTTGCATTAATGAATTTTGCAACAGTATCTCTTGCATGTTCATAGGCCTGTGTAGCTCTTTCGCTTAAATCATAAAGCCCACGCAATGGATTAGCATTTGCTGTTGCATAAAAATGAGACATTGCATCAATGACAAGAAAAGGTCTTTGAGAAGTAGCAGATGTATCAAAATAAATCAACTGTTCATTTTCTTTTGTTTTGTGTTCATCAATTGCCTTAAAAAAAGGAAAATCTTTTCTGTATTTATTCATTTTATTTCTCTTGTTCCTGTATATATTCCTGAATCATTTCAACTGTTTTTTCATCTGGGATTCTTGAAGCACATGCAATAATCTTGGCATGAGACATAAGCTTTTCTGCTTCTTTTTCGCTGATACCACGAGACTGCATGTAGAACAGAATGTCAGATGAAAGTCTTCCGATTGTAGCACCATGTTCGCCTTCAACATCTTCTTCATCACAAAGAATTACTGGAAGAGATTTATTAACAGTTTTTGGTGAAAGAATTAAAGTTTCTTCCATTTCGTTACCTTTAGCCCCACAACATCCTTTTTTTAGATCGATTGTGCCTCGGTAAGTTTTTTTACCATTATCTTTTACTGTTCCATTTACAAACATGTTACAGGTAGTTTTTTTACCGTAATGATAGACAATATGATTCATATCAAGGAACTGTTCGTTCTGACACATGTATGCAACATTAGATTTAAAATCTGACTGATAACCATAAAGATTAACATGAAGTCCTGAATCAATATGTTTACCGCCTAATTCAAGCTGAGTAAAATAAACCTGTGCATTATCTTCTTCTGCAATTCCTGTGTCATCCAGCATTAAAGCATCGTTTCCTAAAAACTGAACTTTAATGATATGAAGTTTAGAGTAAGCCTTTGCATAAACTTTGGTCTGCAAAATTGCTGCATCAGGATTTCCTTTGTAGATGAAAATCAGAGTTGCTTCTGTATTTTCTTCGGCATAGATATTCTGACAAGCAGCCTGTGAATTTTCAAAATCAAAATTTAAGAAAATTGGTTTTGAATATTTACCCGAAAGTCTTATAAACTGAGGTTGTGAAACTGTAGCCTTGATAAGCTTTTCAATTTCGTGTTCTTCTTTTTTAGTTTTCGAAACTGATTCTAATTCTTCTGCAGTAAGGAAAGATCCGTCAACCTTTCTGTTGTCGTAAGCTTTTGGAGTAGATTTATTAAAAACCCCGCTGGAAACTTTCTGAAAATCTTCAGCAAGGCTTTTATCAAATGCCTGTTCCTTTGCTTCTGAAAGAGTTGCTTTTACTTCTGAAAAAGTCTGATTTACAGTAACTAAATCCTTATTTGTTCTGAGCCAGTTCCATGTGATAGAAGGAACTTCATTAATTGAAATCATTTCGTTATTCATCTGTTCCTCCTTTTACATTGAACCTTTCATTTCAAGGCGAATAAGATTATTCATTTCTACAGCATATTCCAAAGGTAATTCCTTGCTTACAGGATTAGCAAAACCACTTACAATCATACTGCGGGCTTCTTCTTCGCTGATTCCTCTGGACATAAGGTAGAAAATTGCATCATTACTGATGCGACCAATTTTTGCTTCGTGACCAATGTCACATTCGTCTGTCAAAACTTCCATTGCAGGAATTGTATCAGAACGACTCTCACTGTCCAGCATTAAGCTCTGGCAGGAAACTGAAGCTTTTGAACCTTTTGCTTCTTTGCCAATATAAACAGCAGAACGGTAGAAACTTTCACCACCGCCTTTAGAAATTGATTTTGTTGTAATCAAACTGGTTGTGTGTGGAGCAAGGTGAACCATTTTTGCACCAGTATCAAGTCTCTGACCATTGCCTGCAAAAGTTACACCGGTAAATTCGGCTCTTGCATTGGCACCAACTAAATCGCTTTCTGGGTAAAGATATGAAACATGACTTCCAAAAGAACCTGAAACCCATTCAATTACGGCTCCTTCTTCAACCCTGGCTCTTTTGGTATTAAGGTTATACATGTTTTTTGACCAGTTTTCGATAGTAGAGTAGCGGAGGTGAGCATTTTTCTTTACAAAAAGTTCAACACATCCTGCATGAAGATTCGCTTCGTTATATTTTGGTGCAGAACATCCTTCGATAAAGTGAAGGTCTGCATCTTCGTCTACAATAATTAATGTGTGTTCAAACTGACCAGCACCTTTTGCATTCAAACGGAAATAAGACTGCAATGGGAATGACAGGTGAACTCCTTTTGGGACATATACAAAGGAACCTCCTGACCAGGCAGCTCCATGTAATGCAGCAAATTTGTGGTCTTTTGGAGTAATGAGGGTCATGAAGTATTCCTGTACCATTGGACCCCATTCTTCGGATTTTAAAGCTTCTTCAAAACCCATGTAAACAACACCCTGTTTGGCAACTTCTTCCTGAACATTGTGATAAACTAATTCAGAATCGTACTGAGCCCCAACACCAGCAAGCGATTTTCTTTCGGCTTCTGGAATACCAAGCTTTTCAAAGGTGTCTTTAATATCCTGAGGTACATCTTCCCATTTGCCGCTCATTTTTGTTTTAGGGCGAACATAAGTTGCAATGTCACTCATGTTAAGTCCTTCGATTCCAGGACCCCAGTCAGGTACTTTGAGAGTATTGTATAATTCAAGGGATTTAAGTCGGAATTCTTTCATCCACTGTGGATCCCCTTTTTCTTCACTGATTTTTTCGATAATGTCAGGAGTTAAACCGCTTTCGATTCGGTAAAAATCCTGTTCCTTTTCTTCGTAACGGAAATCGTAAAAATCACGGTTGATATCATTAATCTGTGTTTTTTCTTCTGCCATAATTTCTACTTAATAAATTTTTCAAAGCCTTCTGCATTAATTTTTTCAACTAATGAGCCGTCACCAGTATGAACAATATGTCCTTTTACAAGGATATGTGTATGATCAACTTTCAAGCTTTCAAGGATTTTTGCATTGTGAGTGATGATTAAAAGTGAACCGCCAACTTGTTTCTGATATTCTTCAATACCTTTAGAAACAACACGAACAGCATCAACATCAAGACCAGAGTCAGTTTCATCAAGAATTGCAAAATCTGGTTTAAGCATTAAAAGCTGAAGGATTTCTGATTTTTTGCGTTCACCACCTGAAAAACCAACATTAAGATCTCGTTTGGCATATTCAGGATTCATATTAAGTAATTCCATGCAGGCTTTTAATTCCTTCTGGAACTGGAATAATTTAACTCGTTCACCAGTTTTCTGCTGAATTGCAGAACGGATAAATGATTCAAGAGAAATTCCAGGAACTTCCAATGGCTGCTGGAAAGACATGAACATACCAAGTTTTGCTCTTTTGTCTGTAGTTTCTTCTGTAATGTCCTGATCTTTAAAAAGGATTTTTCCACCCTTAATCTGATAAACAGGATTACCCATTAAGGTATTTCCAAGAGAAGATTTTCCAGCCCCGTTTGGGCCCATAAGTACATGAGTTTCGCCAGAACCAATTTCTATATTAAGGTCATTGAGAATCATTTTTCCGTCTTCAAGACCTGCGGTTAAATTTTTTACTTCTAATAACATGAGTTTAATATACTAAAAAAAAAGGATAAATGGAATAGAAAAAAGCATTTCAAGTTACTATAATAATGAATATAAACATTAAAAAAGAGTATAAGTATTGCTTTAAAGGCTTGTATTCTATTGCATAAAAAATAGATTTTTGATATTCTTTTTGATACGTAACTAGACATAGTTAAAGTCATATTTAATCCCCGTTTTATATGTATTTTACGGTCTTTTTACTAGTCTTTTGCAGATAGGATGCCGTTTCCTTTATCCGCTGCACCTGGCGTTTCAAAGATATAATTTTTTAATAGAGGTATTATATGTACGCAACTATTGAATTTAAGGGCAAACAGTATAAGGCAGAAAAAGATGTTGTCCTTACAGTAGACAAGCTTGACGCTGAAAAAGGTACAAAAATTGACATTGATACAGTTCTTTTAGTAAGTGACGGAGATAAAATCAGTGTTGGTGCTCCTTATGTAAAAGGTGCTAAAGTTACAGTTGTTGTTGAAGAATCTTTCAAAGACAAAAAAGTTTTGGTTTTAAAATACAAATCAAAGAAAGACTATCACCGTCTTATCGGTCACAGACAGCAGTATACAAAAGTTCGTGTTGAATCAATCACACTTGCTTAATTACTGATTAATTAGTTACTAATTTTATAGGAGATTACTATGTAAAGAACACGTGGTGGATCTGGTGCAAAAAACGGACGCGATGCAAATCCAAAAAACTTGGGTATTAAAAAATATGCTGGTGAAACTGTAACTGCAGGTTCAATCATCTTGAAACAGCGCGGAACAAAATTTTATCCTGGTGACAATGTAATGAGAGCTGGTGATGACAGTTTGTTCGCTACAGCAGACGGAAAAGTTGTTTACGGTGAACGCAACAACCATAAAGTCGTTTCTGTAGAAGCTGCTAAATAAGTCAGTTAATACTGATATAAATGCCCGGTTTGACGATGAATCTACCGGGCTTTTTTTTTGCTTTTTTGTGGAGGTAAAATTATGCTGGGATTTGCTGATGAAGCAGTTATTGAAGTAAGATCAGGAAATGGTGGAAATGGTTGTGTAGCCTTCCGCCGCGAAAAATATATTCCTCATGGTGGTCCAAATGGTGGCGACGGTGGAAAAGGTGGCGATGTAATTTTCTGTGTAAAACGCAACCTTCGTACTCTTGCTAAAATCCGACAGCAGCATTGTTTTAAAGCAAAAAACGGTGGCGACGGTCAGGGCTGGAACAGATATGGTGCTGACGGTGAAGATGTTGTAATTCCTGTGCCTCCTGGAACAACAATTCGTGATGCCGAAACTGATGAAGTTATTTTTGACTTTACTACTGAAAGTGAAAATGAACAGTATGTTTTCTTAAAAGGTGGTAATGGTGGCTGGGGTAATGTTCACTTTAAGACTTCTACAAATCAGGCTCCTCGCCATGCAAATCCAGGACAGAAAGGGGAAACCCGTTTTATTAAACTTGAATTAAGTATTATGGCTGATGTTGGTCTTGTAGGTTTCCCAAATGCGGGTAAATCTTCTTTGCTTACAGCTTTTACAAATGCAAGACCAAAAATTGCTCCATACCCATTTACTACAATTATTCCAAATCTTGGAGTACTTCGTATTGATGATGAAAGCGATATTATTATTGCTGATATTCCTGGAATCATTGAAGGTGCTTCTGAAGGTCTTGGACTTGGAGATACATTCCTTAAGCATATTACCAGAACTGCATGTCTTATTTTTATGATTGACTGTTCTGATGAAAATTATAAAACCGCTTACGAAACTTTGTGTAGTGAACTTGCCAACTATTCAGATGAATTGATGGAGAAACCAAGAATTGTTCTTTGCAACAAAATTGATGTGGAAGATGCTTTTGAACATGCTGTTGAAATTGCAGAAACCATTCGTAAAAACGAACCTGAAACAACTGTAATTCCTGTTTCTGTTATGATGGGAAGAGGAATGAAAGATGCTAAACAGGCAATTCTTAAACTTGTAAACGAAAAAGAAAATCGTTCAGGTGAAGAAATTGAAGAAAATAAACCTGCGTTTGGAAGTTCCTTTATGGCTGGTCGTGCTTATATTGATGACGAGGATGATGAAAATATTCAGTATCCAGGAAGTGAAAACTAGATGAAGATTGCTGTGTTTGGTGGAAGCTTTAATCCTCTTCATGTTGGTCATGCAATGCTGGCTGATAAAGTGATTAAAGAATTAGGTTTTGATAAAGTTCTCTTTGTTCCAGCCTATGCTCCACCTCATAAGATTATAAAGGATCAGATTTCTGCTGAAGACCGTCTTGCAATGCTTAAGGCTTTTTGTGAGGCAGAAGGTAATGGTCATTTTGAAGTTGAATCCTGCGAAATTGAACGGGGTGGAATTTCATATACCTGTGATACTTTAGAATATCTTACAGAAAAATATAAAGGCATAGTTGAAGGAAAGTTTTCTTTTATTATGGGAGATGAGGTTGCTTCTGATTTTCATAAGTGGAAAAATCCTGAAAAAATTGCACAGCTGGCAGATTTTATTATTACACATCGTTATCCGGAAGTAACTGCTCTGGAAGCATCCCTTCACGATAATATTCCTCGTGGAGATTATAAAAGAGATTTTGCAGTTCAGTTTGATATGGAAAAATTTGGATGGCCATGCATTTATCTTGAAGAACCATTACTTCCTGTTTCTTCTACTGAAATCAGAAAAAAAGCTGCCTCTGGAAAAAGTTACAGATATCTGGTTCCCAAAGTAGTTTATGATTATATTGAAGCAAAAGGATTGTACAGATAGATGACAGATGAAAAACTTTACGGTAAGGCGTACGAAAAAACTATTGAAAAAATAAAATCATACGCTAAGAAGCATATAAAACCTTCCAGATATGAGCATTCCGAAAGAGTTGCTCAAATGTGTGTTGAATTATGCCGCAAGTATGGTCTTGATGAAAAAAAAGGCTATCTGGCAGGAATCAGTCACGACATCTGTAAATCATTTAATGATAAAAAAATGATTAAATATGCTTCTATGGATAATCAGCCAATTACTGATTTTGAAATGAAGAAGGTTGCCTTGCTTCATGGACGGGCAGGGGCGGTTATTCTTAAAAAGAAATTTAAGATTGAAGATGAACAGATTCTGGAAGCTGTTGCAAATCATACTTCAGGTTTGATTGGAATGAACGATATTACAAAAGTTCTTTTTATTGCAGATAAAATTGAACCAGGTCGTCCTCAATCTACTGATGAATACAGAGCAAAACTTCTGGCTCATACTTTGAATGGTATGATTTCGGAAGTACTTACAGAAAATTATGAATATGTAATTAGTAAAGGTTTTGAAGTTTACCCACAGACTAAAAAAATGGTAGAATATTATAGAGAATTAGCTTCTGAGGAATAAATATGAAAAAATTAAGAGATGAACAGAAAGGTTTAATTTTTATTGCTTTGATTGTAGTTATTATGGCTGCAGTCAGTTTATTTTTTGTTTTTTCTTTAAAGACTGACGATGTTCAGGAAATTATTGACAGAGACGGTCTTGTACGAATGCTTTTTGTTGTAGAGAAAGATTCTGCGGAAGGGGATGCAAAAGAAGAACTTTTTTCAACAGTTTTGATTTATGACCCTAAATCTTCAAAAGCGGCTTCTTTTGATTTACCAGGTTATACTGGTGCTATTTTCCAGTCTTTGGATAGAAGTGACAGTCTGGAAACTGTTTATAAAGAATGTGGAGTTGATGTATATAGAGGAGAAGTTGAAAAACTTTTAGGTATTAAAATTCCTTTTACTGCAGTAATTCCTGAAAAGAAATTTGTAAAGATTACTGATATGCTTGGTGGACTTAGAGTCTTTATTCCATCTCCTATTGATTATACAGATGAAGAAGGAAACCGATGGTTGCTGCCTTCTGGTGCTGTAAATCTGGATGGTGATAAAATTGCAGTATATCTTAAATATAAGGTACCTGATGAAACTGAAGATGCTATTCAGGACCGGTATCAGAATGTAATGGTAGCTTTTCTTTCAAGTTTGAGCGAAAAGAAATTCATTATTTTTGATAAAAATAACTTTAAGCGATATGGGGAATGTATCAATTCAAACTTGTCTGAACCTGATGAACGAAATCTGTTTGAACGATTATCTGATGTTGATGCTGATTCAACTATCCGTCAGACAATTACTGGTTCTTTGCGAAATGTAGACGGTAAAGTATTGATGTTCCCACTTGATAACGGTAACTTTATTAAAACTGCTGTAAAACAGACAACTTCAATGCTGGACTCTTCTGAAGGAGCTTATTCTGGACATGTTTATTCCATCGAAATTCAGAATGGTACAACTCAGAACGGTCTTGCTAAACGAACTGCGGATTTGTATAACAGATCCAGCTACAAGGTTATGGCTCCATCTGATGCAGATAGACATGACTATGAACAAACTGTAATTATCGACCATATTGGCAATGATGCTGCTGCTAAAATGGTTGGAGATCTTATAAAATGTACAAATGTTATTACTGATGATTCTGGAGAAGATGCTTCTAGTGGCTCTGGAAAAGCTGTAGTAGATTTTACAATCATTCTTGGTGCAGACTTTAATGGAAATGTTGTTGTTCCAAGATAACAGGAATTAGAAAAGAGGTATAGAAATATGAAATCTGTAGAAGAAAAGGCAATCGAAATCGCCCGTCTTGTAGAAGATGGAAAGGGTATTGATGTTAGTTTGATTGATGTTAGTGGATTGAACAGCTGGACTGATTATTTTGTAATTTCAACTGTAACAAGTTCTGCTCACTGGCAGGGTTTGTATAAACAGGTAAAAGATTATATTAAAGAAAATGATCTTGAAATTCATCTTACAAATAGAAAGAGCCCTGATGGAGATGACTGGAACTTAATCGATTTAGGGCCAATCGTAATTCATCTTATGTCAGAATCAGCAAGACAGTTCTATGATCTTGAAAAACTCTGGCATGCTGGAAAAATTATTGAATTTAAAGCATAAAATCAGATTATTTACTTAAATGCGATAATGAAAAAAGGGATTGCAATTGCAATCCCTTTTTTATATTTAATTAATTATATTTCTGATTAAAATTCGTCATCTCTAAAGATATCATCTGTAGAGCTGCTGTAAGAAGTGTAACCGTCTTCTGCTTCTGCATCATCAAAAGGTTCATCTGGTTCTTCTTCTTCCTTAAAGTAATCATCGTAAGATAATTCGCCTGCGTCATCAAATTCGTCTAAGGCTTCATCATCTTCTTCGTAGTCACCGAAGTCATCTAAATCATCATCAAAGCCTTCCCCAAAGCCATAATCATCATCACCAAAAGCAAAAGAAACTGCCATTTCCTCTAATTCTGATTCACTAGTCATACAAAAAACCTCATTGGACTAAAAAGACTACTCTTTCCAATAAGAAGATATTTCAAAACGATTTTTAGGTCAAGTGATTTTATTTAATTTTAAATACTTTGTTATTGTTTAGTTTTTTATTTTCGTTTAGTTTGACATTAAACTTCATTTTGTTATAATGGCAAATAATAGTCATGTGTATTGAATTTAAGGAAAAGGCTTACGCTAAAGTTAATTTCAACCTGGAAGTTCTCCCAAAACGCGAAGACGGCTTTCATTCAATTAAAAGTATTTTTCAGACTGTAGATTTATATGATGAGCTTGTTGTTCAGATTGATCAGTCCGAAAAGGAATCAAACTGTACTGTTGTATGTGATTCTATGGAACTTCCTCAAAAAAATACATTGACTAATGCTTACCAGGCATTTACAGAAATTGCCGGATGTAAAGTACCGGCTGTTACTGTTAAACTTATTAAAGGAATCCCTTCTGGGGGTGGTTTAGGTGGTGGATCTTCGGATGGAGCTGCTTTAATCAGAGTCCTTGAAAAGTTTTGTGGGATTAAACTTTCTTATGAGCAGCTGGATTATATAGCTGCAAAGACTGGAAGTGATGTTTTTTTCTTTATGCACTGTGACGAAAACGGTTTTGGCTGTGCGGTTGTGACTGGTCGTGGTGAAAAAATTAAGAAAATTACACCCCGTAAAGATTTATTTATTTTGTTTATTTTTCCCCAAGTCAGTAGTTCTACAAAAGAGGCCTACGAGCTAGTGGATCAAATGTATGAAAAAAACATACTACTTGACCATAAAGCGAATATCATAGATACTCTTAATGCAGAATCTGATTCGGAAGCGAAGAATAGAAGTTTTCCTACTTTAGACGAATTGGAAACAATTTATTGTTCTAATCCAAAAAGTTGGAATTTTATTAACACTTTTACTCCTGTGTTGTGCTCTAAATATGTTGCTGTTAATAAAGCAATAGAGGCATTAAAGAACAGGGGCGCAGATTTTACAGATATGTCAGGGTCTGGCTCTACTGTATTTGGTGTTTATGTTGGGGAGCAGGAAGCGATAAATGCTTGTAATCGCTTGTCTTGTTCTTTTAATTGTAAACTGGTTCGTGTTGTTTAACGAACCCAAAATTATGGTGAGGTGGTTTTGTGCAGATTACTGATATTAGAATCCGCAAGTTGGAGAAAGAAGGAAAGTTACGCGCTTACGTAACTGTAACATTTGATGACTGCTTTGTTGTTCATAATGTAAAGATTATTGAAGGCAACAATGGATTGTTTATTGCTATGCCAAGCAGAAAAACAAGCTCTGGCGAGTATAAAGATGTTGCTCATCCAATTAGTGTAGAATTCCGAAATGCTTTACAGGAAAAAATTCTTGCAGAGTATGAAGCAGGTCATGTAGAAATTGGCGGAGATGAAGACGCTGATTAATACATATATTGGGTAGTCGGCAAGCGGTAAGCCCCCGGCTTTTGGTGCCGGTATTCCACAGGTTCGAATCCTGTCTACCCAGATAAACACATTTATTGTGTAAATATTAAACGATACAAGGAGCTTTACTATGGCTAAGCAGACATTGAACGCAAAAGTTCGTACCACAACTGGTAAATCAGCTGCAAAAAAACTTCGTGAAGTAGGTAGTATCCCAGCAGTTATGTATAATGACAAAGGCGAAGCTACAATGCTCGAAGTAAATGAAGTTGAATTCAACAAAATCTGGAGAACAATTACTCCAACAACTTCTATTACTCTTAATGTAGATGGAAAAGAACATCTTGCTTTGATTAAAGATGCTGAATACAACATCCGTACAGACAAAGTTCTTCATGCTGACTTCTTTGTTCCAGCTGCAGATCAGAAACTTGTTATGAAAATCAAGATTCATTACAACGGTACACCAGCAGGTGTTTTGAAAGGTGGTTTCAAGAAAGAAAGAAACAACCAGATCAAAATCAAGGCATGTATTGCTGATCTTCCAGAAACAATTACAGCTGATATTTCTAAAATCAACGTATCAGAAGCACTTCGCGTAAAAGACTTAGCTCTTGACAGCAAAGTTGAAGTTCTCACAGATATGGAACTTCCATTGGTAACTGTTTCACCTGCTAGATAATAGTTGCATAACTAATTAATTTAGTACTTAATAAAGGCTGTCTTTTGACAGCCTTTATCATTTATAATCAATTTTATGAAGACTGATAATTTAAATTCTTTTGAACAATCTGTACTCAAAGGCCTTGAAAATTGTGGGGTAGATTTAACATCTATCGAAAATAACAGGCAGGCAATAGGAGTTGCTGTTTCTGGAGGGGCAGATTCTGTTAGTCTTTTACTTGCCCTCAATTCAATCTTAAAAAATACAAAAATTCCTCTCAAAGTAATTACTGTAAATCATTTTATTCGGGAAAAATCTGAAACCTGTGGTGATGAAAGTTTTGTTGTAGAACTTTGCAATAAACTGAAATCAGAAAATAATCAGCTTTCCTGTTCTGTGTATCGTCTTAAAGAAGGGGAAGTTCAGACTTTTGCTTCCAGAGAGAAAACTGGAATTGAAGATGCTGCCAGAAAATTGCGCTACAACTTTTTTGAAGATTTTATTAATAAAGAAAATATTGACATTTTGTGTCTTGCTCATAATAAAAACGATCAGCTTGAAACATTGCTAATGAGATTTTTGCAGGGGGCTTCAGTTGAGGCTTCCGGTGGAATTCCATATAGACGGGAGAAATTTGTTCGACCTTTGCTGGATGTTTTCCGAAATCAAATTGAAGAATATTTAAGAGAAAAAAATCAGGACTGGAGAACTGACAGTACAAATTCAGATACAAATTATTTAAGGAATAAAATCAGAAACAAACTGGTTCCTTTATTGAATGAAGAGTTTAATGGATGGCAAACCGGGGTTTTATCTGGTGCTGAAAAAAATGAATTAGATAAAGAACTGATTCAAAGTTTAAGCAGCAGTTTTATGATGGACTGTATCAAGCGGGCGGATGAAGTTGAAATTGACAGAAAAAAGTTTGGGGAACTTGCCGACGGCTTAAAAAGCAGAGTGTTAATCAAGGCCTTGAATATTCTGGGAGAAGGTTCAAGAATTCCTTTTTCATTTTTGAAAGATGTAATTGAATGTGAAAAACTGTCAGATAATCAGTTTATAAAAGCCTTTGATAAGTGGGAAATTATTGTAAAAAAAGAAAAACTTTTTGTTAAAAAACAGGTTAAAAAGCAAACTGAATTATATTTTTCTGCTATAATAGAAGATAGTAATCTTAATTCCTGGATAGAAATGCCTTTTGGATGGATGTTTGTTTCTAAGGTTGAAAATCAATCTGATTCAGAAATAAATATTCTTTTTTCAAAAAGTTCGTCTGGTGATGAAAAAATTGGAGAAGTCAGTTTTTCTGGAATTCTTCCTCTGCGCATCCGAAATACATCTTTAGGTGATAAGATTTTGGACAGCAGCGGCAACTATAGAAAAATTGCTGATATTTTTTCGGACTGGCATGTTCCTGGGGAAAAGAAAGAATTGATTCCTGTTGTTGAGGAATTGATTAAAAAGGATAACTCTATTGTTTGTATCCTTGGAAGTTTATTTGGGTTTAAAGATTGGATGGTAAAATAATACCGCTTGAATCTGGAGTTATATGAAAAAGTTTACATTGTTTTTATTGACAGCAGCTTTTTTTTGTTCGGCAATCTGGTCTCAATCTGCATCTTATAGTGCGGCTAATAGAAAAACCGCTGAACGATGTCTGAAACTTGCAGAAAACTGTGTTTTAAGCAGCAGCTGGGAAGGTGCTTTGTCTCAGGCAGAACTGGGACTTTCTTATGATGAAACTATTTCAGACTTATATTATATAAAAGCAAATGCACTTTATAACTTAAAATATAAACGGGCATTTGTTCTTCAGACAATCAAACAGGCTTTTGATACTGATAACTGGATAAACTATAATAAAAATAGTGCCAGAATTTTATATGCAGACTTATTAAGTGATACAAAAGTTTATGATAAGGCTCTGGAAGTTTTGAATTCTTCACCTTACATTTATTCTGCAGATGCTGAGTTTATCCGAATCAAAACTTTATACAGAATGGGAACAAAGGATTCTGTAAAACTTGCCAGAGATAAACTTCTTAATGCAAAGAAGATTTATCCAAATGATCAGAGATTCCCAAGATTATTTTTTATTTTCGAAACTATGTTCATGACTTATGCAGAACGAAACGGAACTTCTTATGAAATTCCTCAGGAAGTTGTGCATATGGCCGAAACCTATATTGTTAAATTCCCTGATTACAGCACTAAAGATATTGAAATGGAAGTAATGTCTTCTATGTTCAATAGTGGTGAACGCCAGAAAAGACTTCTTAAAGCGGTTGGTGAAAAAAATCAGCATAATCCATTGTTTGCTATTGCAGCATTAAAAGCAGGGGTAATTTCGGAAGAAAAGGCATTCAATCTGTTCTTTAATGATTCTAATGATGGAATTTATCTTGTTCAGCTGGAGGCTTTTGCTTCTCTCATTACTGACGAAAATCTTTTAAAGACTCTTTATAATCATTTAAATGCTTTTGAAGGCACTTTGATTATTGATGATGATTTGGATTTGTGTAACGAAATCATTGTTAAGTATGAAAGAGGTCGTGCAAAAACTATCTATTATGATTCAAATAATGATGAAATTTTAGAGATGTACTGTGAATGTGATTACGGTGCCCCTTATAAAATTGCCTATGAAAATACAGGAACCGAACTTTATTATGATATTTATCCTGCTGTATGCAAAGTAAATGTTCGGGAACAGAATACAATTTATACTTTTATTGATGATGATTTTGCTTATACACCTTTTGAAATGCTCACAGATGCTGTATTCAAAAATCATGGAGTTGATTTTTATATTCCTTTTGTAAGTGAAGAAGCTGGAGAACCAGAAGCTTTTGTTCTTGTAAAAAATACAAATAGAATTGAAATTCCAGTTGAAGAAAGACCCGGTGCTAAAGCTAAATATACTGTAAATAAAGGAATCCCTGTAAGCATTTATTTTTATGACGGGGATGAAGAATATGCCTATGCAAATCTTGAAGGTGGATATCCATTTACCCGTTATGCAGATTATGACAATGATGGGGTGATGGAAACGTCGGAATTGTATGATTACGATGAAGAAGGAGTTTTTGATTCTCCGGAAGATATAGAACTTATTCAGAAAATTTTTGGAAAGATTTCTCTTACCGAAAAACTTTATCTGAAAAGAATAGAAATTGACAGGGATAACGACACAATCATTGATTTTAAGACTGATTATACAGGCAAAGGTGGACAGGTAACTTCCTGGGATACTGATGGAAATGGATTGTGGGATATTGAAAACATTGTTTATCCTAAAGATGCTGAAAATCGTCTGGTTGAAGAAGTAATCATTTATAATTCAAATGGTACTTCAAAGATTATGATTACAAATGTTGATGAAGTTCCAGTAAAACTTACATACAATAAAAAAGAACTTCCTGTTGTAAAGGGAAGAAACAGAAATTACTATTGGATTGAAAAGGCCGCAACGGTTGAAGAAGAAAATGGTATTTATGCCACAATTGGTGACAATGTTTCACTTTCTGAAGTACAGGTTGTTCAGATAAAAAATCATAGATTCTCAGTAATTAAAGTTGGAAATTCTATTTTCTGCAAACAGCTTCCTGATACTGGCTATAATTTTGATTTTAAAGAGTTTGTAAATGAATAAAAGATTTTTCTTATTTCTTCTCGCTGCTTTTTGTTTGCTCAGCTGTAAAACAATAAAACAACCAGATTCTGTAGCAGAAGAACTTGATTATACTAAAGATGATGTTATTTCCAATGAAATTAATCAGATCCAGAAATTGATGGCTGTAAACCCTGTAAAAGCCCTATGGCGCGCTCAATTCCTTGGAGATGAAGTTGTACTCAAGCAATGCAAAGATACCCTTGAAAATGCCCTTATTTCCGCTATAGAGGCAAAAGATACAGAGGTTGCAGGAAAATATATTACTTCACTTAAAAACAGCGGCTATAGTTTAAGTAAAGATGTTCTTGATAGATATAATTCTTTAGTGGATCCTAAAATTCCAGGTTTTACTGTTGATAAAACTAAACTTCCAAAAAATATTTCAAACTGTATAGATGCTACTGTTACTGTATGGCTTGATAAGGGGCTTAAAGTTCAGAATGGTTCTGGAATGAGAGATATTGTAATTGGTTCCGGGTTTTTTATTGATAACAGGGGTTATATCATTACAAATCATCATGTAATTGCAGATCTGGTTGATCCTAAATACGAAGGTTTTGCCCGTCTTTATATAAAGCTTCCTGGTGATTCAGATTCAAAATATCCTGCTACAGTTGTTGGATATGATTCAATTATTGATCTTGCTTTGCTTAAGACAGAACTTGTTCCTCCTTATGTTTTTTCTTTAGGAAGTTCTGCTGATCTTCATGTAGGAGATAAAGTTTCTGCTATTGGTACTCCAATCGGTCTTGATGGAACTTTAACTTCTGGTGTTATTTCTAATGTAAACCGACAGATTACAACTTTGGGAAAAGTTTTTCAGATTGATGCTGCTGTAAATTCTGGTAATTCCGGCGGTCCTTTGATTGATGAAAATCGTCAGGTTCAGGCAATTGTTTTTGCAGGAATGCTGCAGTTTCAGGGATTAAACTTTGCTATTCCTGTTGAATACTTAAAGCAGGAACTTCCTTTGCTTTATCAGGGAGAAGTAATTCATTCCTGGATTGGAGCCTATGGGCATACCTATAAAGAAAAAAATCAGAAAGCAGGGCTTGAAATTCAGTATGTTATGCCAGGTGGTGTGGCTCATTTTGCAGGTTTAAGAGAAGGTTGCATCATTAAAGAAATAAATGGTTCCAAGATTAATTCACTTGAAGATTTCCAATATGCATTAATGGGAGTTCAGGCCGAGACTATTACTGAATGTAAATATATTTATCAGGGGCAACAGAAGTCTGTACTTATTTATCTTGACCGCAGACCAGAAAATCCTGCTGTAAGCTTCTATAACAGTGATTATATTACAGATTCTTTCATTCCTCTTTTTGGTATGAAATTAAAGCCTGCATCGACATCAAATAGAAAATCTTATAGAATAGAAAATGTTATTACTGGTAGTATTGCTGATGAATATGGACTTTCAGAAAATGATCCAGTTGTAATTTATGATGTAAAAACAGATTATGAAAACAAAGGTATTGTCGTTCAGATGAAAATTCAGCAGAAAACAAAAGGTTATCTTGATATGACCGTTGTTTTAGGAACAGCCTTTGACAGTCCGTATTATTTTTAATTAGTGTAAAAAACGAGGAGTATAGATATGACCGAAATGAAGTACAAGCGCAACTTTTGTATTGTTGCACACATTGACCATGGTAAATCAACTTTATCCGATCGTCTTATTCAGAAGGCAAAGATTATTGATGATCGTAAAATGATGAACCAGATTCTTGATAATATGGATATTGAACGAGAACGAGGTATTACAATTAAAAGCCAGGCAGTTACAATTCCTTATCATGCAAAAGATGGTCATGATTATGAACTTAATTTCGTTGATACTCCAGGACATGTAGACTTTTCTTACGAAGTTTCCAGAGCAATTGCTTCCTGTGAAGGGGCATGTCTTTTGATTGATGCAACTCAGGGGGTTGAAAGCCAGACTGTTAGTAATATGTATATGGCTTTAGAACATGACCTTACAATGGTACCTGTCATCAATAAAATTGATCTTGCTTCTGCTGATATTGAATCTTGTAAACATCAGATTGATAACGAACTTGGTTTAGATTCGTCTGAAGCAATGTGTGTTTCTGCGAAAACTGGTGAAGGTATTGATGAACTGCTGGAAGCTATTGTTACAAAATTCCCAGCTCCAACTGGAGATCCAAACGGTAAACTTGCCGCTTTGATTTTTGACTGTCACTATGATGTTTACCGCGGAGTTGTTGTTCATGTTAGAGTAATGGAAGGCCGCTTAAAGACTGGTGATTTGATTAAGATGATGAGTACTGACACTCAGTATAAAGTAGAGCAGTGCGGTATCTTTAAGATTAATTACGAAGAAACAGATGTCCTCGAAGCAGGGGATGTTGGATATATTATTTCTGGATTAAAAACAGTAAGCGATGTAAAAGTTGGTGATACAATTACTTCGGTTGCGGATCCTGTTGATTCTCCTTTACCTGGATTTAAGGAAGTAAAGCCTGTAGTTTATTCTTCAATTTATCCAATGGATTCAAATGATTATGAAGAATTAAAAGACAGCATGGAAAAACTTAAGTTGAACGATGCCAGTCTTATTTATGAAAAAGATAATTCTCTGGCTTTAGGAAATGGTTTCCGTTGTGGTTTCTTAGGTTTACTCCATCTTGAAATCATTCAGGAACGACTTGAAAGAGACTTTGATCAGGCAGTTATTTTTACTGCTCCTTCTGTAAGATATTTGCTTCATCTTTCAAATGGTGAAGATATGTATATTGATAATCCTTCTGAATATCCACAGGGACGCATTCGTAATGCAGAAGAACCATATATTAAGGCTTCAATCATTACCCCTGCCGAATTCCTTGGATCCATTATGTCTTTGTGTACTGAAAAGCGTGGTGTTCAGGTTAATATGACTTATCTTGATACAAAACGCGTTGAACTTCAGTACGAAATGCCTTTGGCAGAAGTCCTGTTTGACTTTTATGACCGATTAAAGAGTTATAGCCGAGGTTATGCATCTTTTGATTATGAAGTAATTGGTTATAGAGATACAGACCTTGTTAAAGTAGATATTCTTTTGAATTCAAAACCTGTAGATGCTCTTTCATTGCTTACATTTAAGGCAAATGCTGTTGAACGCTCTAAAAAAGTATGTGAACGACTTAAGGGAGAAATTGCAAGACAGCAGTTTAAGGTTGCCATCCAGGGTGCCATTGGTGGTCAGATTATTGCCAGAGAAACCGTTAATCCTGTTAGAAAAGATGTTCTTGCAAAATGTTATGGTGGTGATATTACCCGTAAACGAAAGCTTCTTGAAAAACAGAAGGAAGGTAAAAAGAAGATGAAGATGATTGGTGATGTAGAATTACCACAGAGCGCCTTCCTTGCAGTTCTCAAGGAAAAGGAGCAATAATAGGAAAAGCGTTAAAAAAAATTGCGAAAGCAATTTTTTAGCTTTTACAATTTGAAGTAGCCTTCAAAAATTGCGAAAGCAATTTTTTAGCTTTCACAATTATTATATTACTTTAATACCTTTAGGAAGTAATCAATTTCGCTTCTAATTCTTTTTAAGAACGAAAGTTCCATTGAAAATCTATAGCCGTCCGGAAAGTGCAGGTAAAGGTACTCTCTTGGTTCGGCTATTTTTTTTATTTGTACAGTTGCATCTTCTTTTGAAAGAGAAGTTTGTCCTGATAGAATATCTCTTAATTGAGAAAGGGCTGCTTTTTCATTTTCAATATAAGCATTTATTTTTTCAATAATAGTAGAATCATATGGAATAATTTTAATTTCTTCTGAATTTGCTTCGAAAACTGATGAATCAATTGCGGCAGGAATTGTAAGTGGAATGCCAGATTGACCTAAATCATAAAGATTTTCTGTGCCTTCAAAAATTGAATTGAACAGATTTGCATAATTCAACATTGCACGGGAAGTATAAAAGTTTTTTCCTTTTTTATCTGTAATTTTAATACTGCTGGCATTAAAAGCTGCATTATAATTATTCAAATTAAAGCGACTGGCATTTATAAGCTGGTTATTATGAGCCATTGTTTCTTTAGTGTGTGTAAGTCCTGCACTATATGAAAAATCAAGACCACAGACATAAACTGGAATGGAGTTGTCTTTTCGGAATTTCATTCCATAATAAACAGCAGTCAGTCCTACAGATCCAAAAGGATTATTTTTTTGTGGTAAAAAATCCTGTGTTTCATTGCTGTTAATAAACTTACTGTCAGTATATAAAGTTGTAAAATACGAAATCCTTTTTTTTGGGAAAAACTGACTTATAAGAGGAAGGGAAGACATTCCTGCAAAAATATGAAAATTGTATTTTTTAGTTCCGAGAAAAGCCTTTGAAATAATAAACTGGGCTTCTTCAATAAAAACACCATCAGGTTCAATTTTATGTTTTAATAGAGGAAGAAGAGCAGTATCTACGCATAGTACTGTATATTTTTCACGGTTATTGCCAATAAAATTAATTCCATCAATAAAACTTTCACCAGCACCAAAAACAATTATTGGTTTTGAAACTTTCTGAATAAAATTAGAGATTGGAGTAGAGAAAATAAGGTTTCTAAGATTAGTGAAATAATTTTTTGAATAAAGGCGTCCAAACTTTGTAAGGGTAATTCTGTTTGCCCAGAAGGTCATGATTGCATTTGTAGAAGCCTGGGCAAGCTGCTGATAAAACTCCTGATGCAATTGAACGCCTGCAGACATATCAAGAGTAATTATTCTTCTATAGGTACCAGGTTTTGGTATTGAGAATCCTTCTTTTGTAATATAGTCAGGTGTATTAAGAATAACAGGAAGCTGAAGTAATTCTTCTGCGGATAAAAAAACTGTTTTTGTAAGCCCTGAATATAGATCTGGATTTTCTTTACGATATCTATTTGTAAATGCAATTAATTCTGGATCAACTTCCGCTGCAAGAATAAGACAATTTTCTGGAAGTTTGTATTCAAGTTCCAAAAGACCATATTCTAGAACTGGAGAACAACATAAAAAAATAGTTCCAGGAAAAATCGAAAGCTTTTCTATTGCTGCAAGAATTGCCTTAGAAGGAGCATATTTAGAATAGAGAAGCTTGTTATTGTATGAAACAGAAAAGCCCTGTGCCGTTTTAACGAGACAGGGCTTTTGTATTAATTGATTTTCCAATCAGTATTAATCCTAGTTATACATTTTGTTGAAGTATGTATCAGCGAAATTATTCTTAAGTTTAGGATTCTTAAGAACAGTAGTTTCTGAAGATGATTCATCAACATAAGAAATCTGGTATCTAGCCATATCTTTGTCATCTTCTTCGAAAGTTACTTCTTCGTTGTTTGTATACTGAATTACACAGATAGAACTGTTCAAAACGAATGGTTCTGACAATTCATTCATCTTAAGACTGAAAGCTGTCTTAAGGAATGTTTCGTTTTCATCTGCATATTTCAAAACATCGTTATCAGATTTGATTGTATTTGCAACTGGAACTCCACCATAGTTTAATGGGAATGGAGCAATTGTGATTTTTTCAACACCAGCTTTTTCACAAGCTGCATCAAAATCAGAAGTCATTGCATCTGTTACAAAGTCTTTTGCTTTTGCTGTGTAGTAGTCTTCGATTACTGTTGATTCATAAGCAAAGATGTAAGCTGAAACTTTAGTCATCATGTCAGAATCTGTAAAGTCTGGAGCAACATTTTCACCGTTTTTCTTGAAGATTGAAACACCATTCAAAGTTTCAATTGCTGCTGTTGAAGAACCTACTGCAAGGTCAGCAATAACTGATAAATCAGCTTTGTTTGAAAGAATGTTTTCAACTTGATACTGCAAGTTGTTTGTAAGAGTTCCTTCTGTATTAGAGTAGTTGTTGTTTGAATATTCAGCAACTGCATCTTCGAAAGTAATTTCATTGTTTTTGATTCTGTTTACAACTGTGTCAGCAATAGCTTTTTCATCAACTGTAATTACAGAAAGATCAAATTTATTGAATTTAGCAGAGTTAGCTTCTGCATATTTTAATTTTTCGTCATCAGGGAATGCTTTTTTATCGAAAGCAACCATGTCAAAACCGCGTAATTCTTCACCGTAGTCACGGAGGAATGCAGCTTCTGCGTCTGACATTTTCAAACCATAAAGTCTTTTTACACCAAACATTTCTGTTGTTGAACCAAAAACATCATCTGCTATACGCATTCTGAAAAG
Source organism: Treponema sp. (assembly GCA_045627625.1). Taxonomy (GTDB): domain Bacteria; phylum Spirochaetota; class Spirochaetia; order Treponematales; family Treponemataceae; genus Treponema_D. The sequence goes on along the minus strand of JAZQOB010000131.1, from coordinate 5,271 downwards.
ATAATTGCGGATGTCATTTTTGTATTCTTCAACAACTGATTTGTCTGCTTTGTTGTAAAGTTTAGCAGAGAATTTTCCGTTTTCCTGGAACTGAGGAAGTGAACGAATCATTCTGTTTACCTGTTCTTCAGGAACACTATATCCAGATTTTTTTACAGCATCTTCATAAGCATACTGTTTTACAGTTTCTGTAAATGCCTGATTGAAAATAGCATAATTGTATCTAGATAAATCAGATGTCTGCTGTCTGTAGTAATCTGAAATCTGTGAAACATATTCTGTAAAATCAGAACCCTGTTCATATTTAATTTTGCGACCATTGTATTCACCAAATTCAAGTGCCTGCTGGCCTCTGCCACCCATAGTTGCAGATGGTAATACAAATGCAATAAAGCTGATAATGAGAACAACAACACCACCAATTGAGGTGAAAAGTGTACCTTTTTTCATATTTTTTTCCTTTTAATATTTTTTAAAGAATAAATTTAAATAGTATTCTATATTAACACATTAACGAGAAGTCATCAAGTTATCTTTTGCCTTGAATCTTAGAACTGCTTCATCAATGAGAAGATCAATCAAGTCAGAAAAACCAAGACCTGCGGCATCACACATTTTTGGGAACATACTGATAGGTGTAAAGCCAGGAAGTGTATTGATTTCGTTAAGGTAAACTGCTTTTGTATCTTTATCAATAAAGAAATCTACACGAGAAAGACCTGTTGCATCTAAAGCTTTATAAGCTGCACAAGCTGTTTTTCTTATTTTTTCAAGATCATTTTCAGAAAGATTTGCAGGAATCTGTAAAGAAGCTCCATCTGGATCGTTATATTTTGCATCAAAATCATAGAAAGTGTGAGTTGGAACAATTTCACCAGGAATATAAGCTACAACTTCTTCCGAATCCTGATCTGGAGCATAAGTTACAGAGTTTCCTGTTACTGAACATTCAACTTCTCTTGCATTGATTGATTTTTCGATTAAAACTTTGTCATCCCACTGGAATGCATCCATAAGAGCAAAACTTAATTCCTTGCGGTTTTCTGCTTTTGAAGCACCATTAGAAGAACCTGCACAACAAGGTTTTACAAACATTGGATAACCAAGTTCTTTTTCTGTGTCATCAAGGAAAGCATCGTAGATAACAGAATCAAGCATTGTGCTTCTTTTCATACAAACATAAGGAACTACAGGAAGTCCAACACTCTGCCAGATCATTTTTGTTTTTTCTTTATCCATTGTGATAGCAGACGAAAGGTGTGTACAACCAACATATGGAATATCAATCATTTCAAAAAGACCCTGAATTGTACCGTCTTCACCATAAGTTCCATGAAGGGCAGGGAAGATTACATCAATTTCGAGGGCTTTTCCACCGGCACATAAAGCATTTTTCTTTGCACCAGGAATAACTGAAATAAGATTTTTTTCGTCAATATTAATTTTTAAAGGAGAAGTTGTATCTGCCATGATTCTTTCATATTCTGCTTTTTCCTGGAGATACCATTTTCCGTCTTTTGTAATTCCGATTAAAACGATGTTGTATTTTGCTGTATCGATTCCTCGTACAATAGCAGCTGCCGAAATTAAACTGATTTCATGTTCGCCGCTTCTTCCGCCGTAAATAACTGCAATATTCATTTTTATCCTCTGATAATATTATTTGAAAAGTTCTTTGATTGCATTTTTTGCTTCTGAAATCTCATCATAAGGCATTACATAATCCTTATAAATAATGCTGTTTTCATGAGATTTTCCTAAAAGAAGAACGATGTCTCCTTTTTTAGCCTGCTTAAATGCTTCTCTGATTGCTTTAGGTCGTTCATGGATAATAAAAAGATTTTCATCCATAACCATGCCTTCTTTTTCGGCACCAACTGCAATGTCTTTAAGAAGAGTTACAGGATCTTCATTACGAGGGTCTTCATCTGTAAGAATTACTACATCACAGAATCTTGCTGCAATCTGTCCCTGTAAAGGTCGTTTTGTTAAATCTCGTTCTCCACCGCTTCCAAAAAGGGCGAAAATTCTTCCGTTGCATCGTCTGCGGATAGGAGGAAAAATTGTTTCAAAGCTGGAAGGAGTGTGTGCATAATCTACAATAAGTTCAAAAGGCTGTCCTTCATCAATAACAGTCATACGGCCTTTAATAGGTGTAAGCTGTGAGATTTTTGAGGCAACTTCTTCAAAACTTAATTCTGTAACACTGCTGACAGCAATAATTGAAGCCATTAAATTGTATGTGTTGAAAGCTCCAGGAAGAGCAGCCTTTACTCCAAAGTGAGTAAGTGGGCGTGGAATTACTGGATCATAATCAGAAGGGTAAATTGAGTTTGTTCCATCTGCTTCAACATCAAAAGAAATTCCGTAAGTTGCAGAAGCAATATTTTTTCCTGTCATGTAACGAAGGTTTGCAGGAATTTCAGGAAGAGGAACTGCTTCACTTCCATTTTCTGCTGCAGCTTTTCCTGCTTTTCCCTGAGTTGTAAAACCATAAACAGGATGTTTTGTAGCATTAATAAAGAATTCTGCAGAAGGGTCTTCCAGATTTACAACACCAATAGAATTGATAGTTTTCTGAACTCCTGCAATAGTTTTAATATGTGGATGGGAATCCAATGCTCTGAATAGATTTGCTTTATCGTTTCGGTAAGTTTCAAAGTTCTTGTGGAATTCCAGATGTTCCAGTGTAACATTCATGAAAACACCACAGTCAAAAAGAAGGTTTCCGCAACGGTTTAATTTTGAAGACAATCCGTGGGATGAAGATTCAACAACTGCATAAGAACAACCATGTTCAAGCATTTCGTTTAAGTGATGCTGAATAATTGGAGCTTCAGGTGTTGTCTGATGCTGAGGATTTGGAACTGCATCTTCACCAAAAGAATATTCAACAGTAGAAATGAAACCTGCTTTATAACCACATGCTCTTAAAAGTTGCCAGATAAAAGATACGGTTGAAGATTTACCTTCTGTTCCTGTAACCCCGATAATTACCATTTTTGAAGATGGAGAATCATAGAAAGCATCTGAAATAGGAGCCATAGAGAAACGGGCATCATCAACTTTAATTAAAACTGGAGCAAATTTAGTTTCTTCTGAAGAAATAGCATTGTCCATAGTGCGTATAATAATGGCTTTTGCAGTTTTTTCTTTAAGAACAGGATCCAATTCTCCCTGATAAACAATGGCATTTGCACCTTTAAGAATTGCATCTGGAATAAAAACATTTCCATCAATATGAGTTCCAGGAAGTGCAAAATATAGTGAATCTTTAGTAACCTGGCGGGAATCAAAAACAAGATTCGAAACTGGAATATTGTTGATTTCCGAAAGATCATTTATTTGTGAACCATCTACAGCTACTACTGTATGCTTGAAAGATGGGAGTAATTGTGAAAGAATTTTAGTCATAGAATTATTATAATACTAAAAAAATTTTTATAATAGTGTTTTTTGAAATACTACATTTATAATTAATGAATTCAATATATAGTACAACAAAAACTGTGGTTTCACTACAAAACCTGTAAAAGTCATAGCCGACACGCTTTTTTATTTTTCTGCCATTCGGCAAATAGCTGCGGATGACTTTTATATTCTTTTTCGTTACTTCACAGTTTTTATGCAACAGCGACATTTTTAGTAAAATTTTATATAATAAATACAAGGAAAAAATATGTTTGAAGTTAGAGTAGAAGCAGATTTTGCGGCTGCGCATTTTTTGAAAGATTATAATGGGAAGTGTGAAAATCTTCATGGTCATAATTATAAGATTTTTGCTCATGTGCGTGGGGAAGTTTTGAATGAAGGGGGGATGCTTTTGGATTTTACAAAGCTGAAGGCTGCCTTAAGAATGATCTGTAAAACTGTGGATCATACTAATTTGAATGATATGGAAATTTTCCAGCAGAATCCTAGTGCAGAACGAATTGCCATGTATATTTATGATGGGATTATTAGTGAACTTAAAAAAGATGGTATTGATTTGAGCTATTCAGAAGGAAAAAAAGAAGCGTACCTTCTTGGTGTAGATGTTTTTGAAACTGACACCAGTCGGGCACGCTTTAGAATTGTTTAGAAAATAATTCTGTTATTTATGAGCATTGATTACTGCCCAGAAGGAAGCATTTGGTGTATAAGTGTCACCTTCTTCATATACAGGAATTGCTTTTCCATCTGTGTAAGTAATTTTTTTGCCGCTCCAGTCTGTTCTGAATTTTTTTGGAGATGCATCTACCAGGTTGAACAATAATGGATACTGGTGAGATTTGTCTCCTGCCGGATTAATCCAGGAACCTTCATCACAAATACCCCAGACTGTAATATTTTCAATCTTATATTTTCCCCCGGATTTATTTCCATATTTCTGGAACATTGTGAAGTAATCTTTGTAGGCTTTTTCGGCTTCTGCTGCATTTTTAGCCCCGAAATCAAGTTCGGTAATGTGAACATTAATCATTGTTAAAAAGCGTTTAAGTGCAGTTTCGTAGCCTGCAAGTCCTGGCCATGAAATTCCAACATGAGACTGCATTCCCATAACATCAATTCTTGGGCGAACAGATTTTCCATTGATTGTCTGAGGTTTTCCAAGACGAACTTTTTCGATAAGAGTACAGATAGCATCAGTTTTCCATCCGCCACCGTAATTCATATATTCGTTATAGTCATTGTAGCAAAGTTTAACATCGGCAGGTGCGTAGGCATTAGCAAAACGGAAGGCATTGATGATAAATTCTTCATTTCCGTAAACTTGATACCATCTTGAACCACCTTCATTTGGGGACTTATTTTTTGTGTTTTTAGTGGAACCACGAGCCCATTCTGTTTTTGTGGCATCATCAGCACAGGCTTCATTTAAAACATCCCATGCCCAGATAATATGATTTCCTTTTCCGTAGCCGTTGGCTTTTTCCCAGGCAGCAACACATTCCATCATAGTTTTGATATACCATTCGTGACGGGCGGTCATAGTTTCAGCATCAACAGGATTTGAAAGTTTGCCGTTTACAACATTGGCATTGTAATCTACTGCAAAAAAATCATCAGGAGTCTGTGAATGCCAGGTAAGGGTATGACCACGCATTTTTACCCCCATTGCTTTAGTTGCATTCAATGTTGCATAAATAAGGTTTTCATTGTTGAATTTTTCAGGAACCTTGATTGTTTTTCCATTGGAAGCTTTAAAATCTACCATTTTCTGTTTGCAGCCGCTGCCGTTTCCCCACCAGGCAAGAATGAATTGAGGTTTTAATTCGTTGCCTAAAGTTA
>JAZQOB010000130.1:0-12472 GCA_045627625.1 Treponema sp. | reverse complement strand
TGCATCTAAACACATGATTGCTGTTACATCAGAAACTTCTCCATTGGCTCACAACCCAGATTACATGGCTGCTTTCTATATGGATGATTATATTGGTGGTCGTTATTCTTCAACTTCTGGAGTAGGTGGAGCAATTCTTTCTTTGGCATTCGGTCCAAAAGTATTCCAGGAATTCCTTGATGGTGCTGCAGAAGAAGACAAACTTGCTTTGAACAAAGATATTACTAAAAATGCTGCTTTGATGGATGCTTTAATTGGTGTTTATGAAAGAAATGTTCAGGAATATCCTTCAACTGCAATTCTTCCATACTCACAGGCACTCAGCCGTTTCCCTGCTCACTTGCAGCAGCTTGATATGGAATCAAACGGTAAATCTGTAAACCGTTTTGGCGAAGCAATTGATTATGTAACAGGTCCAGTAATTTTTGGTGAACCAGGAACAAACGGACAGCACTCATTCTATCAGTTGTTACACCAGGGAACTGACATTGTTCCATTACAGTTCATTGCTTTCCAGGAAAATCAGACAGGTGATGATGTAACAATCAAAGGTTCAACTTCACAGACAAAACTTTGCGCAAATGTAACAGCTCAGATTGTAGCTTTTGCCTGCGGTAAAAAAGATGAAAATCCAAATAAAGCATTTGCCGGTGGTCGTCCTTCAAGCTTGATTTACGGCAAAGATGTAAATCCAAAATCACTTGGAGCTTTGCTTGCACACTACGAAAACAAAGTTATGTTCCAGGGATTCGTTTGGAATGTAAACAGCTTTGACCAGGAAGGTGTACAGCTCGGTAAAAAGTTAGCTACTACTGTATTGAACGGTGAAGCAACAGGTGCCTTGAAAGCATATGTTGATTTACTTATCAAATAAATGAATAATTAAAAGAAAGAATAAATTAAAAAGGATGTCTTTTGAAAAAGAGACATCCTTTTTTTATTAAGAAATACATGATTTATGGGGTGTACAGAAGATGACTGGGACACTAGACCAATAGTTTATAAATCTTACAACTCTTCAATATAATTATTAGGAGTTACGATAGAAGAAACTTCATCTTTGATTTTGACGAATTCCTGAAGAAGAATAGGATCAAAGTGACCTTCTTCTTCCAGCATAATTTTAAATGCTTCTTCCGGAGAATATGGGCGTTTGTATGGTCGTTCAGAAACCAATGCATCGTAAACATCAGCAATAGCAATCATTCTGGCGCAAAGAGGAATTTCTTCACCTTTAAGTTTATCAGGGTATCCAGTTCCGTCCCAGCGTTCATGGTGATGGCGTACAATTTCTTCAGCAATTCTTCTGTGATTATCATCTTCAGAATAACGGAAAATATTTTTTACAATTTTAGCCCCTTCAACAGAATGGAGCTTCATAATTTCATATTCATTTGGATTATAAAGTCCCTTCTTAAACAAAATTGCATCTGGAATTTTAATTTTTCCAACATCGTGAAGAGGGGCTGCCTTTGTCATCAGAGCAATATATTCATCATTAAGAATATCCTGGTAAAGACCGTCGGCTTTTGTCTGTTCTGCAAGTTTCTGAATAAAGAAGCTTGTTCTCTGTGCATGTTCACCAGTATCAAGGTCTCGTTCTTCAAGAATATTTGCAAGACAGGAAATAACATGATTCTGAAATTTAATAAGTTTTTTTTCTTTTTCGCGAGTTTTTCTTGTCTGAATTTCAAATTCATATTCCAATTCAAAATGGCTGTTCAAGAAAACCAGAAGAATTGAGAAGGTCATGGCTGTATTTACAAAACTGATTCCATAGAAAAAGGCCTGGAAAATTTCTGCAGTAACAGGGAAGAATGAAAATGACAGGAATGAAAATCTGTTCTTTGAACTGAAATAATGTCTGTTTTCAATTACAATCCAAACCGAAAGTGTGTAGTACATGGCATAAAGCACATAACAGAGGTAAATGAACTTTCCACGATGATAAACATTGTCTGGAGTAATTGTATAGAAACAGTTTGTAAAAATTGAAAGAACTGAACAGGTTAAATAAACAGCCGAAACTGCATAAACCATAATCATAAATTTTTTTGAAACAACTTTTCTAGGTCGAAGGAATTCAATTACATATTTCATAAGGAAAATCATAATGAATGCAACGACAGCATAGAAAATAAAAGTCATTGTGTGCAGATATGGCACATACCACTGGTGCTCCAGACCTTCGCAAGTCCAGTTAGCCAAGTCTGCAATATTAAAAATGAAAACAGAGGCACAAATTCCAAAGAAATAATAAGTGGTTTTTCGTTTGTGCCATTTTGCAAGTAAGGCAATCATCATCAATACGCAGATAACACTATTATAGATGTCGAGGATTGTACTTATGAGATATACTTTATTCATCTGACTCCCTTGATATAATATTATATTTTAACATATAAATTGAGAATTGAAAACAAAAGACTGTAGAATGTTGCCCCTTTTCCATTATGCAAAAAACTTGTATATTAATTGTATAAATATACATTTTGGAGTTAAAAATGAAAGAACGACAAATCAGACTCAAGACAATAAAAAATCTTATCAAAGATAATTCTATAGAAAGTCAGGATGAATTATTGTCGTTGCTTCAGAGAGAAGGTTTTGAAGTTACTCAGGCTACTTTGAGTCGTGACTTAAAACTTCTAAAGGTTGGAAAAGTTCCTGATGGCCAGAATGGATATATGTATGCATTGCCAGGAGAAGAAGAGAATTCTGAATCTGAAGCAATTTATGTTCAGGACTTTTTGCGTGGTTATGTAAGCATTGACTGGAATGGAAATATTGTGGTAATCAAAACCTTCTCAGGACATGCAAATTCTGTTTGTAATGCAATTGATAATTTGAATATGGATGAAATTCTTGGAACTGTTGCTGGTGATAACTGTATGTTTGCCTGCCTTAGAGAAGGCGTGAGTGGAGAACAGTTCATGGAAGCTCTTAAAAAACATATTCCTGGAATTGAAGATTAAAATATGAAGTTTACTAGTACTAGAAATAATTTATTGAATGTAAGTTTTTCTCAGGCCGTTCGGGATTGTATTCCTGAAGATGGAGGAGTTTTTGTTCCTTCCGAAATTGAAGATTTACGCCGCTGGATTTATTATATTGATGAATCTACCTCTTTTTCTTCAATTGCGGGTTCTCTCACTTCGGCTTTAATTAAAGATGAATTTTCTCCAATTATTTGTGAAACTATTGCAACTAATGCATTCCCTTTTGAACCAAAGGTTCGTCAGCTGGATGATCAGCTTTTTCTGATGGAACTTTACCATGGTTATACAGGAAATCACAGAGATTTTGGAATTTCGTATTTGTGTTCTTATCTTGAATATACCTTGCAGCTTAATGGTGGAAAGGCTGTTTTCCTTGATTATACAAATGGGAGTCTTGGATCTGTACTTGCCAAGGCTTTACGAGGAAAGAAGAACTTAAAATCGGTTCTGGTTTATGAAAAGGGAACAGTAAGAGGTCTTGAAGCTGAAGATTTAATCTGGAACGGAGGAAATATTCTTCCGGTTGAAGTTGAAGCTTCGGAATCTGAAATAAAAAAACTGCTGGCTGAAATCTTTAAAGACAAGGCATTTGTGCAGGAGAAAAATGTGACTGTTGCAAATACAACTAATGTTTGCCGCCTTTTGGGACAGATTTGTTTCTTCCCATATTCCTTTGCTCAGATTAAGAATAAAGTTTGCGGTGATATTTACTATGCAATGGATGCCGGCAGCTACGGTCCTTTGATTACAGGCCTTTACAGCTGGAGATTTGCTCTTCCTGTCAGTGGTTTTATTTTGCCTTCAACCGCTGCTTTGCATTGTAATGCCATGGGTAATCCTGAAGTAATAGATTCCTTTGTGAATATTAATCAGCGGGGAAATACAGATCCTATTAATCCTGCAAATCTTGAACGCCTCGAAAACTTTTTTGCCGACAACGAATTGATGATGAGAAACTTTGTATTCCCTGGAGAAGTTTCGGAACGCCAGAGAGAGATTGCCGCAAAGGAACTGTTCAAAAAATATGGAGTTTTTGCAGACCCAGGAACCGCCAAAGCCTATGCTTCGGCCTTAGAACATAAGGATATTTTTGAGGATGAAGGTTCAGTTGTAATTATGGCAGATAATCATCCGGCTTTAAGCAGTGATTACTGTCGCCATGTAATTGGTGAAGTTCCAGAGATGCCAGAAAATATAAAAGTAACTTTACGCCCCGTACATCTTAATCGTCCCGTAATCACTTCTGCAGAAGAATTGAAGCAGTTGATTAAAGACATGGGGCTTTAGATCTTCGTCATTACCAGGAGCGTAGCGACGAAGTAATCCATTTTTAACTGGATTGCTTCACTTCGTTCGCAATGACGATTTTAGTTTATGCAATAAAACTCGTCATTACGAGGAGCGTAGCGACGAAGTAATCCATTTATTTACTTTTCTTTACAACCTTTTTCTTAGCTGTTGTACTAGTCTTTGCTTTTACTGTCTTTTTTGCCTTTGCTTTCTTTGGAGGTTCAAAGGCTTTTACTAAAAGTTCACATTTGTAGGCTGCTTTTAGTTTAGCAGAGCAGATAGACTTGTACAGTTTGAATACTTCTGGGATTCTGGCTTCTTTTGCATTCAAGAGCATGAACATAATGATTGTGTTCAAACTACCTTCCAGCATTTCCTTATTAAACCACCAGATATTATCAAAGCAGTTTGTTCCAGAAAGTTTATTTGAAATATTGCTGCCAACAAGTAAGTTTACAATTTCGTAAGCCTGAGTTTTTGCAGTTTTAGGAAGTTTTGAACTGTCTTCGTAAGCTGCAAGCATCAGGTTAGTATTGATGTAATCTTTTAAGTTTTTGTTCAAATAAGAATTAAACTTTCTTCCAAAATTCCATTTATAGGCAAGTCCATTTGCAGCATATTCTGCAGAAATTGCCCAGCACTGCCATGCAACGCCTAGTTTACCGTCAGACATAATCATAAGTTTTGCAAATTCTTCTGCAGTGGCAGTTTTTGCAAGAGCCTTCTGTAAATCTGCGGGCATTTTAGGTCTTGGAGTATTATGTATAGCTGCAAGTTTCTTTACTCGTGCCTTGTATAAAGCAAACTGTTTTTCTGGTGCAGCAGTTTTTTTAATTGATGCATCTGTTAATGCAAATCGTTCTGCAGTCTTGTAGAAGTCCAAAGCTTCTTCTTCAGCGGCCATTAAGATTTTGTTAAGCTTTGCAGTGCTTACTTTATGAGGTTTTGGAGCTGCAGTTTTCTTTGTCTTGGCTTTAGAAGCTTTTTCAGCAGATGGAGTTTCGACTGTTTCTTTTGCAGCAGGTTTTTCTTCTCCTGCAAATTCTTTAATAACAGGAATCAAAGCTTTTTGAGCAAATGCTTCCAGCGATTTATACAAATCTTTATAGAGCAAATCCTGCCATGCGCTTTCAATGTCGTCGCAGCCAGCACCGTTTAAGAATTCGCAGAGAGTTTTATAACGATGATCTGCCGAATCTGTTACCTGCTGAACATTCATAAATACCTGGTATTCAAAACCATTAAGCATTACGAACATACCTTTTTCGCAGATTTCAGAAGATTTTCGGATGAACCATTTCTGGCTTCTGTGTTCCTGGAAGATACAGTATTTATCGTCTTCGGCAGTAAGATTTAATCCTTCTGCAATAGAACGATTTTTCATCTGAACTTCATCACCGTTTCCTGTTTTTACTGCATAAGGATCAGAGAATTTAATCCATCCATGAGCCTGTTCATATTTATTATTATAGAATACAACTGCTCTTTCATCGCCCGCACCATTTGAATAGGCAAAAACATTTTCGTTTACAACGCCATCCTGCCACAAATCGTAGAACAGGAAGTTTTCAACACCAGAGAAGAGATAGCGTTTTTTCATTAATGGGAAAATATCTTTCCAGTGACGGTCTACAAGGTATCCATTTGGTTGTTCATTCTTGTAAGCCTTTGTGTATTCCATTCCGTATTTTTCTGTAAAACCTTCAATCTGACCATGACCGAACATTGGAAGACCTGGCATTGTTACCATTAAAGTACAACAACCAAAATATTTATCTCCGTCACCAAACTGAGCAATGGCAGTTTCTTCATCAGGGTTGTTCATAAAGTTTACATATCGCTTAAGAACCTGTGGGTCAAAGGTGATTGTATTCTTTACAGTTTCACGATATTTCTGGTTTTCTTCTTTTTTGAGCATGTTCATAAAAGCAGAGTTATAAACACGATGCATACCAAGAGTACGAACAAAGTAACCTTCCATCATCCAGAAGGCTTCTGCTAAAAGTAAAGTATCAGGAACTTCCTGGGCAACACGGTCTACAACTTCACGCCAGAATTCATTAGGAATTGCATCATTAAACTGCTGTGTGCTTAAACCTGTTTCTGAACGGGTTGCAATGTCTCCTCCATGTCCTGGTTCCGGATACCAGAGTCGGCGAATATGCTTTTTAGCAAGAACCATAGCTGCATCAAAACGAATGATAGGGAAGTTTCTTGCAACATGAAGAATTTCCTGAATTACTTCTTCACGGGCTGCAGGATTCAAGAAGTCAATCTGTGCAGTATCGTTCCAAGGTAATCCTGTACCATCGTTTCCGTGGTAGATATATCGTACATCTCCAGTCTGATTATCAACTCTCTTGAAAACTACAGAACAATCGTTCTTTGAGTAGTAGTGATCTTCAAGATAAACTGAAGTTCTTGGGTCTTGAGAAAGGTTTTCTCCATTAAATGTATACTGAGGGAAAGGATTGTCACGGCGCTGAACAAATAAATCAGGTTTGTTCATAACCCAGTCAGAATCCATACCTGTATGATTTGGAACCATATCCGAAGCAAGTCTGATTCCTCTCTGCCACAATCTCTGTCGTAAATTAGAAAGGGCATCCCAGCCACCAATGTTTGCGGCAATATTATAATCATAAAGGGAATAAGCAGAGGCAGCAGCTTCTGGATTTCCACACTTAATCTTAATTCGTTTAGAAGCTTTAGATCGTTCCCATAAACCAATGAGCCATAAACCGGTAAAACCTTCATCCCGTAAAGTATCAAGTTCACTGTCAGGAATCTGATCCAAAGTTGTAATAGGGTAGCCGAACTTTTTAGTAAGCTGATCCAGCCATACAAGAACAGTTTTAGCCATAAGAACAACTTTAGGCATCCAGTCCCTGTCTGGAGAATATCGTTCGTATTCGTTTACAAGATTTTCGTAGGAATAAGGCTGCATGTCTGGACCGCCCATTGGATCTCCAAAACCCATTGGCTGCCAGCTGGCTTTTTCTTCTTCTGCGATTGTGTCCATCCCACTTAAAAGTCTTTTGAGCCAGTCCCCAATTCCAGAACCCTTGAACAAATCTGCCCAATGATTCTGAATGTATTCCAGCTGGCCCCGTAAAGTGTCAGGAGCAAACAGCATTGGTTCTCTTAAAAGAGAAATCAAATCGTGATTATATGGACCAAAAGCTGGTTTATCTTTGGAATAATTCTGAATAGAAGCCCAGACCTTGTTATACAATTTGTTTTCTGATAGGACAGTGTCATCAAAAAGAAGAATAAATGGTTTGAAGGCTGGATTTTCGTTGGCAAGTCGGAGAAGAATCATTTCTTCCAGAACCTGTTCCCGGTTGCTTCGTTCAGTACCTGTTCCTGCATCAAGAGCAGTCTGATTCAAATAATCCTGGGCAGATAATTTTTCCTGGTAAACTGCTACAGGTGGAAATTCCTTCATAAAATCCAGTAAAAGTTTATCAACATTAGAAGCTTCGTATTCCTTATTCAATGCAGCAAGCATATCCTGAACAAAAGCTGTAGAAACACTTTTTCTGTAGAGCATGCTTACCATATGAAGAATTTCATCAATAAGACCCATTGCATTAAGCTGACCGGCAGAAACTTTCTTACTGTCGTCTTTAAGAGTCATTTCGATATAATTATTAAAAAGCAGCTGAAATTCCCGAACATTTTTCATGCTGGCAAAAATAACATTTCCGCTGGAAGCAAAGAGGCCCTTTTCAAAGCTGCATAAATCTCTAATTTTTCTGGAAATGTGAAATTCGTTGTATGAAATTCTCATAATCTTCCTCTGCTAATCTGGTTTATTTTCTTAATTAATTTTTCGTCTTTATCAAGAGTTTCAATGCTGGCAGGCATTCTGTAAGTCCAGTTGAACTTGTTTACAGATCCTGGAACATTGATTCTTTCGTCTTCAGGATTTTCAAGCCAGTATTTTTTATTCATATATAAAAAGTCCTGTAGCGGTGGAATAAACCACTTGCTTTTACAGCTGGCACATTCACTTAAAATTTTCTGTGCTACTTCTGGAGTGAATTCCTCTTTTTCTTCCATTTGAGTTTCATCAAAGAAACAGACTCCTTCTTCATCCTCCCACCATTGTCGGAGAGTGGAAGAGTCATGGACAGAAGTAGTGCAAACAGAAACTTCCGGATAATCTTCGAATGCAACATAAGGCTGTTCAGGCTTTTCCCAGTAACGGTTCCAGCGAACAACTTTAAGGCTTAAAATATTATGTTTCTTCATGGTAGATGGAACGCATTTAATTCCAACTCCCAGGTCTTCACCACAAGGAATCATTTTTACTTCCGAAGTAATTGCTCCAAAAATTTCTTCAGCCTGTTTTGTCCACAGTTTTTCGTTTTTCTTGGCAATTGCATCGAATAAATCAGTTAATGCTTCTTTTTCTGCAGGATTCAGTGTTCCCCAGGCAGTTGATTCAGCATAATTCCACATTGGAACAAATTTATTTTTAGCAACTTCGATTAAAGCTTTGTTTGACCAGTATTCAACCAGTTTTTCTTTAATGCGAACCGAAGCCCCTTCATCAACAAAATCTGATAAATCAGTATCCCAAATCTTCTGACTGCCAGAAAGTTCTTCATTAAAAAGCCAAAGTTCTTCGCTTCCAATTCGGTTACAGAAAACTTCAAGAATATTGTGAGCAACTTCCCGATTCCAGGTAACATCTTCCACTACTTGAGTTGGAACATGAGGTCTGGAAAGCCATCGGATTCTGTCATCATCAAAGCCTTCTTCGTAAAGTTCGTCTTTTTTAATAAAAGCATAAGGCTCTGTATGACCATTCAAGGCATTGCAGTCGCCACCAGGAATAGCCCAGATTCTAAAGAAACCAAGGATATGATCCAGACGATAAGCATCGTAGTATTTTTCAGAGTTTTTAAGACGATTTATCCACCAGCTGTAATTTTCTGCCTTAAGATTTTTCCAGTTGTAGGTTGGAAAGCCCCAGTTCTGGCCAGTAGGATTTTCACCGTCTTTAGGAGAACCAGCCCTTAAATCCTGATTAAAGAATTGAGGGTAAGCCCAGGCATCGCAGGAGTCTTCGTTCATCAAAATAGGCATATCACCCTTGAGCAAAATTCCTTCTTTATGAACAAAAGAAACTGCCTTAGAAAATTGCTGTTCTGCCAGCATCTGACACCAGGCGTAATATAAATGCTCTTTTTTAAGTTTTTCGTCGTTCCAGAGTTCAGAGATTTCTTTTTCAGATTTTTTCTGGTCTGCTTTTTTCCAGCTTTTCCAGCTAGCCTGCATGTAATCCCATTTAAGCTTTTTATAAACACAGTAGCTTTCAATCCATGGATTCTTTTTAATCCATGCAGAAAGTTCTTTATCGGCTTTGCCATCTTTACAGGTGGAAGTCTGTGCATATAACTGGCGTAAAAAATAATCTTTTGAATTAAGAATCTCGTCGTAATTATATCGTTCAGTATATTTGTTTGCTTTTACAAAGGCTGCATAATCCTTTGCAAATTTAGAGTCAGAAGCAGTAAGTTCATTAAAACCTGGTACAGAGGAAAGTCTGATATAAATAGGATGAAGAGCGAATGCCGAAAGTCCAGAATAAGGTGAACTTTGAGTTCCTGTGTCATTTACAGGCAGCAGCTGAATAAGTCCAATTCCTGCTTTTTTACAGAATTGAGAAAATGGAATTAAGTCTTCGTATTCTCCAATAACCCCGTTTTCTTTTGTATAAAAAGCCCCCAACGGAACCGCAATCCCTGTAAGTTTAGTAAGTTCTGACATAGAAATATTATAACATGAAAATTGAAAATTAAGAATTAAAAATGAAGAATTAAAAATTAAAAATGAAAAATGAAGAATGAAAAAATCGTCATTGCGAACGAAGTGAAGCAATCCATTAAAAAAATGGATAACTTCGTCACTCTCGGCTCCTCGTAATGACGCCCTTAATAACAATCACAACATCTGCGTAAATTTGTGTCAAAAATATTCGACTGCAGCTACCAAAGGATTTATCCTCCAGCTCCCTATCCCTTAAAATGCCACACCGGTGTTGCCAGTGCATTGGAAAAAGGTTGTTTTCTATTAAAATCCGGAAGCCAGCTGGTGTCGTCAGTAAGTTCCTGATAAAAAAGAAAATCAAAATCATAAACTTCCAGCAAATCCTGAAGATCCTCAAATTCCATCTGATTTACCAGACGATTTTCGATTTTCGAAAGACTTTTTTCCCTCTGTTTGAGTTTAGCTTCCTCTTCATTAAATTTTACAGGAGTATACTGATTCATCAGCGAAAGAATTGCCTTTTTATCTCCGTTCTGCTTGTACCAGTCAAGCACCTGGGCAGTATCTTCAAAATGACCAGGCATATAAAGATGACGGATTATAACTCCCGAAAGCATTTTATCCCGAGGTTCCCCAGGTTCAGCCCATTCAACAGGCTTAGCATTTTCAGGTTCTTCAATTTCCACAATTTCCAAAGGATTATTTTCAATCATCCATTCAATTGCTTTTACTGCAACAGAAGGGTAGTCCGGGGCCCCAAACAAATCTTTGGAAAAATCAGCATTCAAAGTTTTTAAATCCGGAAGCCAGATTGCAACAAGTCCCTTCAACAATTCCAGCATTTCTACAGTTTCGTATCCAGAAGAATTCCAGCAGAAAGGCAAATCAAATCCCTGTTCCTTAGCAAACCGGATAAATTCCGCAATTTTCGGAATATGATGACTTCCAGTTACAAGATTAATATTTTCAGCACCCTTTTTTTTCAGCTTCAAACAGATTTCAAGAAATTCTTCCTTATTAACAGCCCGTCCAAGTCCGTTTTGAGAAATCTGATAATTCTGACAAAAACTGCAGCGCAAAGTACAGCCGGTAAAAAAAATAGTTCCGCTGCCACCAAAAACTGTGATTAAAGGTTCTTCTCCAAAATGAAGACCCGCAAAGGCAATCCTCAAATCTTCGGTTTCCCCACAAAATCCACTGGAGTTTTTTCTATTAATACCGCACCTTCTTGGACATTGCCTGCATTCACTGTAAAAATCCTGCATTTTCTAGTAAGCGCCCTTCGAAACTAAAACTTTCATCAAATCCTGAAGAATATCAATTGGCAAATCTTCCGATTCATCTCCAACCAGATCACTGATTTCATTCCAGTCTTCATCAGTAATAGAATTCTGGTATTCATCGCTTCCATTTAAAAAAGCCAGCATTCCCGCCAGTTTATTCAAATGCTCTTCAGTTGGTTCTTCGTTAGGTTCCACAGAAGGCGAAATATATTCAGTTTCCCAGTAGTAAAAAATATCTCCAGGCAAAGCTCCAGGGCAGCTGCTCATTCTGCAAAAAAGATTCCGAACATCTTTAGAAATCCTTTCAAAGCTGGTGTTGCCGCTGTTGTTCTGTCGGTCGAATTTTACAAATTTTTTTACATCGGTAATAAATTTAGAAATATCAGTCATACTTCTATTATACAATAATTTTCTTTTAATGTCATAACTTCAAAAGGAGGGGAGAGGCCCCCTGCGCTCCAAAGTCCTCGCTTTGCTCCGGTCTTTTCCGCTACCCTCTGAGCGGGGACACCCCGCAACGTCCCTGAATAATTTTTTGTTAAAAGTGACAAAATTTAAAAAAATGTCATAAAAAAATAAAATTTCATGAAATTTTTATTAAATTTCATTTGACTTCTTAATTGTGTCATGTTAGGATTAAATTAATCGGGGCAAAAGCGCATAAACCGTTGGTTTGCTTAGTCCCATATAAAAAAAGGAGGATTTTTTTAAATGAAAAAAATCGTAATGGCTGTAGCAGCAATCGCTATGGCAGCAACAATGTTCGCAGCAGATGTAGCTGCTGCAGTTCAGGGATATGGTGATCTTTTCAGTGTTGAAGCTAAAAAAGATGCTAAAGTAAATGTTCTTGGTTGGAACGACCCATGGGATCGTGAATTCTCTTGGTACTCAACAGGTATCGGATTCAGCGCAACAGCTGACAAAGCAGGTCTTTCTTTCGAACTCGATAACAGAGATGTTACAGTTAAAAAGTCAGTATTCTGGATTCAGCCACTTGATATGGTAAAAATCGCTCTTGGTGCTAACTCAATTGGTATGGCAAAAGAAACAATCGATTATGATGGAACAGTATTCAATGTTGACTATGAAGGTTGGAAAGTTACTGTAACTCCAATCGAA
>JAZQOB010000129.1:0-22602 GCA_045627625.1 Treponema sp. | reverse complement strand
AATCATGATTTTATGTCACCTTCAGCGAAGCCGACATAAAATTAAACTTTTTAGACAGCCATTTATATTAGTAAACGCTTAAAATCTTTGTAAGCTGATCTTTATCAATAATTCTTAAGAAGTTACCAAGTCTAGGACCCTGATCTTTATTAATAAGAGCTTTGTACATTGCATTAAATAAAGCTTTTGGTTCAATTCCCATTTCGGTAGCAATATCATACATTGCCTGCTGACATTCTTTATCTTCCTTGAAAGAATCAAGTTCAGGAAGTACTTCATCTCTAATTCGTTTTACAGCTGTAAGCATGTTAGCATCAAGAACTGCCTTTGAACCATCAGTTCTCAAAGCAAAGCAGAATTCAGGAGCGCAATCAGGAGCTGAATGCTGAATCCAGAACCATGCACATGCACATCTGCGGCGAAGTCTTTCTTCCTGTTCAGGTTTTACATCACCAAGTGAAGAAATAACTTTATCAATATCACCAGAATAAATCTGGAGTAAAGTTGTAAGCATACGGAATGTAATCTGATAAGGCATTGTTTCAGGAATCTTTCCATCAATCTGAGAAAGCATATAAATTCTCTTTTCTTTATTGAAGAATTCAGCCTTCTTTGCTTCATCAGCACCCTTTGCAGGATCAATTCCATAAACTACGCGTTCAGTTTTATCATAGTCTTCGTATACTTTAAGAACATCCATGTCAAAAGAAATAGAGAATTCAGTATCTGGACGAGTACCAGCAAACATATAGCGAAGAACTTCTGCCTGGTAAACATCAAGAGCATCAGGAAGAGCAATAACCTTTCCTTTTGAAGAAGACATTTTTCCAGGAACTCCCTTAAGGTTTACAAAGTCATAACGCATTGTTACAGGAGCATCCCAATTGTAGATTCTTTTAGAAACAAGTTTTGCAGTATCATAAGAACCCCCTGGAGAAATATGATCTTTTCCACCTGGTTCAAAAACAACTTTTTCTTCGTTCCAGCGCATTGGCCAGTCTACACGCCAACCAAGTTTAGCACCTTTGAATACACGAATATCAGCAGTTTCACAATTTCCACATTCACATTTGTAAGAAATATCATATTCACCATCATAATCAGTGATTTCAGTTGTATCCTTCTGACATTTACCACAGAAAATAGCAACAGGCCAGTAAACATCTTCAGGTTTCATTTTATGATCATCATCACGATATTCATTAAGGCATTCCTTGATAACATTGCGATTCTGCATTGCAAGTTTCATACCTTCAGCATAACGGTTTGCACGATAACGGCTTGCCTGATAAAGGAATTCAGGAGAAATACCAACACGAGGAAGCTGATTTTCAATATCTACTTCATGATGACGAGCATAATTTTCATTACGTCCAGTTGTATCAGGTACTTCTGTAATTGGATAACGAAGGTATTTTTCAAGAATTTCAGGATCTGGCATATTTGCAGGGACTTTTCTAAATACATCATAATCATCCCATGAATAAATGAAGCGAACATTCTTACCTTTATCTCTAAGAGCGCGAACTACTAAATCTACTGTAATAATTTCGCGGAAGTTTCCAAGATGAACTGTTCCAGAAGGTGTAATACCAGATGCACAGGTATATGAATCTAGATCACCTTTTTCTGCAAGGATTTTGTCTGCCATTCTGTCTGCCCAATGACAGAACAATGGATCTTTGTTTGTATTCTGATTTTCGTTTTTGTTACTCATAGAGAATGATTATAGTGGAAAAATGAAAATTATGGAATATGGGAGTAAGAAAGGATGCTTTTTGGGAGGAGGAATCTTAGAGGGACAATGGAGTGCTGTGCTGAAGGAGGAGACCTGTCCCGAAAGTTGATTCAGGAAATGGCAGACCCGTCCCCCTCTTATACCTGTTTCTTTAATCTACAGGATAACATTCATATCCTGCACTTCTAAGTTTATCAGATGTAGTTCCAGTTTTATCGTCATTCACTAGAACTATATAATATGTTGTCCCACTAGAACGAGTTTCAGAAGTTACAAATGCATCAAAACCTTTGCTTTTTGCTTCTTCACAAAGGGCCTTTGCATTAGCAGAAGACTTAAATAAACCTAACTGCCACTTTGAAAATTTTGCTGCAGTTGAAGAAGGAGTTTTATCAGATGTAGATTCAACTTTTGAAACATAGGAACCTGTCCCCTGTTCTGCCACTCCTGTTTTTGGAACAAAATACCAGAAAGGCACAGGAAGAAGCTGAACATCGCCCTTTACAATTGCAGATTCAACAGAATTAGGATAATCAGAAATTATTTTTGAGGAATAAGACCCGTCCCCAGTAATATACCAGAGTGTAAGAAGAATAACAGGCTGAAGATTCTTCATTGAAGGAATTGTGGCATAAGCCTTGAGCAATTCAACTGGTTCTACAAGATCATCACTGGATTCAGCACGGCAAAGAGAACTCCATTGAGAATAAAGCTTGTAATATGAGGAAATCTCAGAATTCTTAGAATTTTTTACTGAAGAAGAAAGATATGAATCTGCAGTTTGAAAATCTCCAGCACATAAAGCACAACGTACAGCATCAATTACAAGCTGTTCATTTGATTTTGAAGGCATTCCTTCTGCATCTTTAGCTGATATACCGGCTGCAGTAGCATAATTTTTCTGTGCCTGATCATACAACCCCTGCTGTTCCTGTAAAGATGCCAGAAAAACATATATTGCCCGTTTTTCAGATGGAACTGTTAATGATGAAAGTTTTGAATTCAAATATGAAATAGAATCCTTAATAGTAGCCTGTTTACAGGATTCCAAAGCAATATCCTTGGCTTTCTGCTCTGCTGTAATAACAGAAAGACTCATCAATAGGGAAAATAAAATAATGATTCGTTTTTTCATCAATAACTCCGAAATAAATTACTTACTTTCATTTTCGGCTGAAAATTGGTTTTCTTTCTCATTTATTTCATTATTATCAGGATTTTTTATTTCTTCTGAAACTTTCTGAGACCTGTCCCTCTTTCTTTTAGATTTACGATCATTATCTACTGATTTATCAGAAATTTTTATCTGTTTTATACACTTTCCAATAAAGATTAATAAAAGAGATGTCACTATTCCAGCTGCGAATGCTATAAAAATTATTACAACTATATTAGTCTGACCATAATCCTTAAAAAACCAGATAGCACAACTATTTCCAAGATTTTTACCGATAAATAAGGCGACTAAAACAACGAAAATCAATAAAAATATCAAAGAAAAAATCATAACATCTTCTCCTATTTATAAAAATGAATTAAATCAAATGTCCTCTAAAAGTATTTCCACTCAATTCATCAATCTGAATTTGGACAAAACTTCCAATATTTTTTTTATCTGCCAAGAAGGCAACTTTTTCATGCTGTTCAGTTTGTCCTAATAATTCGTCTTTGTTATCGCGACTAACAGATTCTACCAGAACTGTCACCTGCTGACCTACACGCTTTGACATCTGTTCGTGAGTATGTTCAAGTTGTAAATCTATAACTCTTTGCAAACGATCTTTTCTCACTTGTTCTGGCAACTGTTCAAGTTTTGCAGCAGGAGTTCCTTCTCGTGGATTATAGTAATACATCATTGCTGATTCATATTTAACCTGACGCATTAAATCCAGGGTCAATTCTACATCTTCTTCAGTTTCACCAGGAAATCCCATCATAATATCAGTAGTAAGGGAAACTCCAGGAATACGTGATTTAATTTTCTGAACAAGTTCGAGATACTGTTCTCTGGTATATCTTCTATTCATTTTTTCAAGAATAGCAGACGAACCATGTTGTACAGGAAGATGAATATGCTTACATATAACTTCATTTTTTGAAATTACATCAATTACATCATCAGTAAAATCTTTCGGATGAGACGACATAAAACGAACCCAACGTATTGATGATTTTGTATCTCGTAAATAATCTGCGATAATCTGTAGAAGAGAAGCAAAATTAACTGTTTTTGAAGATGGGGACGGGTCTGAAGAAGTTGAATCTGGGGACATGTCTCCACAATAGCTATTCACATTCTGTCCAATAAGAGTAACCTCACGAACCCCATAACTATTTAGAATCTCAAGTTCTCGTAATATTTCGCTTACAGATCTACTACATTCACGCCCACGAACATAAGGAACAATACAATAAGTACAGAAATTATTACAACCATGCATTATTGGAACAAAAGTTGAAAAAGCTCCTTTTTCAGCAGATACAACTGCAAATTTATATTTTTCAGTATCATCTACTTCAAAAGGTTTTCTGCCTTCTTCTATTGCTGTAATGATTTCAGAAAAATGATGTTTTGCAAAAGTTCCGACAACATAATCCACAAAAGAAAACTTTTTATGAAAATCCTTTAATAAACGTTCAGCCATACATCCCATTACAACCAGAGTCAAAGGTTTAGGACCATCTTTTACATATTCAACAGCTTCTTCGAGAAGTTTAGTTTTTGCACCAATCTTACATTCTCTAACAGCTTTTAATCCGTTAAACCATCCCAAACGTCCCATAATTCGATTTTCTGCAGTTTCTCGAACAGAACATGTATTTACAATTGCAAGATCAGCAATCTGAGCAGAAGAGGCTTCTTCCCAACCACGAGCAATTAGTAATTGTTCTACAGCAGCCGATTCTGCAATATTCATTTCACAGCCGTATGTTTCAAAAAAATAAGTCATAGTTTTATTGTATAGAAAAATAGAGTAAATGTCATGAAGGGGGACGGGTCTGCGACATAAATATGAATAAAAAAAAAGAGAGACCCGTCCCCCATACATACCCATAGATATTAAATAAATTCCAAGATTGATATATATTTTGAAATAATTTATTACATTATTTTAGTTTTTATTATATATTCAAACTATGCGAGATATTCAAAACGAAATCGATACACGAGAAGTTCCTCTAAATAAAGTTGGCGTAAAAAAGGTAAGATATCCAGTTACAGTATTAGATAAATCACAAAAAAAACAAAGTACAACAGCTTCTGTCGATTTATTTGTGAACTTACCACATAATTTCAAGGGTACTCATATGTCCAGATTCATTGAAGTCTTTCACAAATATCACAAAAATATTTCAATGTCACATTTTTTGGAAATGCTTGATGAAATTCGTACAAAATTAGATGCAGAAAAGGCATTTGGTTCTATTAAATTTCCATACTTTATTGAAAAAAAAGCTCCTGTTTCAAACGCTGCCGGTTTCATGGAATACTCATGTGCATATTCGGGACAGGTCTCTAATAATGAAAAAAAATTCTATGTTACTATGGAGATTCCAATCACAACCCTTTGCCCTTGTTCTAAAGCAATCAGTGAAAATGGAGCACATAACCAAAGAGGCTATGTTAGAATTAAAGTGTTATACTCTGATTTTTTCTGGATCGAAGATGTCATCGAAATGGTTGAATCAAGAGCTTCATCCCCTTTATATTCAATTCTAAAAAGACAAGATGAAAAACATGTTACAGAAAATGCCTATAACAACCCAAGATTCGTAGAAGACATTGTGCGAGAAGTTTATTTAGGATTGAAAAAAATGAATTTCAAATGGTTCAGTATTGAAGCTGAAAACGAAGAAAGTATCCATCTTCATAATGCTTATGCTTATACTGAATATTCTGGAGATTAAGCTTCTTCAATTATACCACGAGCAATTCCTGTAATGCGAGAAATTTGCCAAACAGGAATACCATAAATTTTAAGCTGTCTAAGTTTTTTATTTCTTAATTGCTTATCAAAAGTTATTATCTCAAGAGGATTTGTTCCTCCTAAAATCTTGATAGCTTTTTCTATTGCTCTTCTATCTAGCATTTGAGAAGAATCTGCAACATCATCAAATTCTTCATATGTTATCAATTTACAGAATTTTCCAAAAGAGATCTTCCCAAAATTAGCCAATATATAATTTCTCAAAAACTCAGTATCTGTAATCCCTTTTCTCATGCAATAATCCCTATAACTACTCCATCTATATTTTTCTTTCTTTGAAATGTGAGCTTTTTCAGGATTTATCAATATATATTTTACAAGTTGGACAACTTCTTTATCATTTTTAATGACTCTGCTCCAAAATCGCCCCTGAAATAAAGAACCTTTTCGTTTGTATTTTTTGTTAAAATATCTTACATAACTTAATTCTATTTTTTGCATTATTTTGGAAATACTATTTGTCTCATCTTTTAGGCATAAATGAATATGATTATCCATAAAAACATAAGAAATTAATTTGAAATTTAATTCTTTCTTGTATCTCTGAATTATTTCCGCTAGTTTCTTTTTATCTTCTTCATCCTCAAATAAGATCTGATTACCCATTCCCTGTAAAATCAAATGATATATACCTTTATCAGCAAAAACACGAGCTCTTCTACCCATAAAAAATCTCCTCATATATATATTGTTCTTTGTTTAGTAAAAACCGGAAGTGTTTTGAAGGTTTTCTTCAATTTTTTTTATCTTTTTTTGGAGGACAGGTCTCAATATCAAACCACATCTTCCTTCCCATAAACCCGTCCCCAAAAAACAAAATCACCGACATAATATTGACATTCTTATCAAAAACATAGAAAATATGAGAGATGAAGATTTCTGTTTTAGGCAAAATTCTAAAAGTACTCGTCTTGGTGGTCCTAGTATAACAAGGAGCTTTATTGAATTTATGTGCTAAAACATTTATATATGTTACATAACAATGAAAATAAAGCTCTCCAAATGTACGGAGAGCTTTTTTTATATCTAAAAAATATTATTATCGAGGCAACAAATGAAAAAAACTGGTGCACAGATTATTGTAAAATTATTAGAAATGTATGGCATTGATACCGTTGCAGGTATTCCAGGAGGATCTATTCTTCCACTTTATGATGAACTAAATCGTTCTTCAATTCGCCATATTCTCGTGCGCCAGGAACAGGCAGCAGGTTTTATTGCACAAGGTATGGCTCGTTCAACCGGAAAACCAGCCGTATGTATGGCAACAAGTGGTCCAGGTGCCATGAATCTTTTAACAGCCGTTGCAGATGCAAGATGTGACTCAATTCCAATTATTGCTATTACAGGACAAGTAAATACATCATTAATTGGAACAGATGCTTTCCAGGAAGCTGATACATTTGGTCTTTCATTTCCAATTACAAAACATTCAATGATGGTAAAATCTCCAGAAGAACTTCTTACTGCAATTCCAAAAGCTTTTGAAATTGCAATGAGTGGAAGACCTGGACCTGTTTTAATTGATGTTCCTCGCGATGTTCAGTTGAAAGAATGCGAAATCACCAATTGGCCTGATATTAATTCTGATAACGGGGACGGGTCTGCCATTCGTCAGAAATTACTCGGCAGATTTCATACACCACCTCATTTATATGCTGAAAAACTTGATAAGATTACAGATATGCTCGTTTCTGCAAAAAGACCAGTTCTTTTCTGTGGAGGCGGATGTAATTCACCAGCAGCTGCTGATGGATTAAAGAAATTCTTGCAGGGATACAGACTTCCAGTAGTCACAAGTTTGATGGGACTTGGGGCAGTCCCAGAGAGTTCTGAACTTTTTATTGGAATGGTAGGTATGCATGGTTCTCACGCAGCTAATATTGCCATGCATGACAGTGATTTAGTTATTGCTGCAGGAGTTCGTTTCGATGACCGAGCAACAGGCGTTGTTTCAAAATTCTGTCCAAATGCTAAAATTATCCATATTGATGTAGATGCTGCAGAAGTAGATAAGATCTTAAAATCATATATTTCAGTTGTTGCTGATGTTGAATCGGTTTTCCCAATTCTCGTTCAATTATCATCTGAAAAGCAAGCAAAATACGGAGCTGCTTGGCAGGAAGCTGAAGCAAGAGCTGTATGGCTTGAAAAGATTATTAAATGTAAAAAAGAAAACAATTCCATAACTATCGGTCGTCCAAAGGATGAAAATCTTGCTAATCCAAGAGAAGTTATAGCTTCGGTTCCTGAACTTTCAGAAAAAGCAGGTACACCTGCTGATTCTCTTATTGTTACAACAGATGTTGGTCAGCATCAGATGTGGGCTGCACAGTATTATCCAGTAGAAGCCCCTAGAACATTCCTTACTTCAGGAAGTCTTGGAACAATGGGATTCGGATTACCTGCAGCAATTGGTGCATCTCTCGCAAATCCTGATAAGCGAATTGTTTGTTTCAGTGGGGACGGGTCTATTATGATGAATGTTCAGGAATTCGCTACACTCGCAGAACTTAATCTTCCTGTAACTGTAATCGTATTCCAGAACGGAACACTTGGAATGGTATATCAGCAGCAAAAATATCTTTTCGATAAGAACTATAGTGCTTCTATATTCTCTAAACAACCTGATTTACTTGCAATCGCAAAAGGTTTTGGAATTGAAGCTATCGATGGAGATACGGATAAAGAATGGTACAAAAAGGCTTTTGATGCAAACAGAGAAAACAAACCTTGTTTTGTACGAATCAGTGTAGATTCAGAAGAAACAGTTCTTCCTTTCGTTCCTGGAGGAAAAGCTAATATTGATTCTATCAGAGATTAAATAGCATTAATCATGTTTGAAGATTTTTGCAAACATGATTTCTTTTTTCCAATTAAGCAGTTTCTTTTCTGTAGATTGAAGAAGAAACTGCTTAATTATTTTAACTTCATCTTCATTGAGGTAATTTGAAACAAAAGTTCCATATGCAGATTTTCCAGAGGTAAACCACATTTCAATTTCATCGGATGTGATATAACATTTATCATACAATGTTTTTGAAGCCCACTCTAAATTGAGACCTGTCCCCAAAATTTCTTCTTCAATATTTTCTTCATTCCAATTGAATAAATTATTTTCCTTATCTGTAAAATATTCACAATCGGCTACAGAGAGTTTTTCAAGTATTCCAGAATCAAAGGTGTTTTCTGCATCTAATAAAAGCTGTTCCTTAATTAATGAACTGATTCTTTGACCTTTTGAAGGAATCAATTGAGAAATAATTACTTCACACCCTGGAGCAAAATGTTTATTGTCCTTAAAAATATTCGAAAGAACTTCTGAAAGATTTTTTATGGATTTACTGCTGACAAATGGATCAACCATGTACATTCTGTCAAAAATAATATCATCAAATTTCTCCAGAACATCCGAAAGACTCATATTGTCCCTGTTAATTAAAACAGGTTTATCCATATCACCTAAAGTCTGCTCATACTGCTCAAGAATCTTTCTTCCCTGCTCAGTCTTACATACACCGCATGTCACACCTTCAGGAGTTTTTCGTGCAATTTCCCAAACAAGCAAACCACTATCAGCATTCCAGACAAGATTTCTATGATGCCTTTTTGTTTCAGCCATCATTATCATTGAATTTCTTATTTCCAGAAGATTTTCTGCTCTTGTTGTATCAAGTCTCTGTCTCCAGAACTTATCAGCTGCAGAAAGAATCTTTTCTTTCTTTGAATCAACAGGAGTGTAAGTCAGATTTTCATCATTTTTTTCATTTCCTGATTTAAAATGCTGATTTATCCACCACTGCGAAATAGGATTATTGCCAAACTCAGATTTTTCAGAGGCAGACCCGTCCCCTTCTGGATTCAAAATAGACGCTATCTGAACTTCCCGTCTAGACAATACTTCACTTCGAATAGTACCTTCATATCCCTGTGTTGTCGGTGTATAGAAGACCCGTCCCCGAATTGAATCCGGTAAATACTGTTGAGCAACCCAATGATCTCTATAAGCATGTGGATACAGATATCCGCTTCCGTGTCCAAATCCTTCTGCATCACGATTAGCATCCCTAAGATGATTAGGAACCTCACATTCTTCTTTTTCTACAGCAGAAATTGCATCGAAAAAAGCCATTGATGAATTTGATTTTGGAGCTGTTGCAAGATACAAAGCTGCATGGGCAAGAAAATAATTTCCTTCAGGCATTCCTACTCTGTCAAAAGCCGCTGCACAGGAATTTACAACAGTTATAGCATTAGGATCAGCAAGACCTGTATCTTCACAAGCCGAAATAAGCATTCTTCTGAAAATAAAATGAGGGTCTTCACCAGCACGAACCATTCTGGCAAGCCAGTAACAGGCAGCATCTGGGTCCCTTCCCCTTAAGGATTTTATAAAGGCACTGATGATATCGTAATGATAATCTCCATCCCTGTCATACAATACAACTTTTTTCTGAATGGATTCTTCTGCAGCTTCACAACTAATAAAAATCTCTGAACCATAGGCCGGAACAGGAGGATTTCCTTTTGGATCCCACTTTTCAGGAGTAGTTTCAACCGCAAGTTCAAGTGCATTCAGTAAAGATCTGGCATCACCATTTGCAGTCTCAATCAAATGTTCCAGAGCATTTTCTTCAAAGATAACTTTCCAGTTTCCATAGCCTCTTTCTTTGTCTGACAAAGCCATCTGACAGGCCTTTTTCAGGTCTTCAGAAGTAAGAGGTTTTAGCTGAAAAACTCTGGAACGAGAAACAAGAGCCTTGTTTACTTCAAAAAATGGATTTTCTGTAGTTGCTCCAATCAGAATAATCGTTCCGTTTTCAACCCATGGCAAAAGAGCATCCTGCTGGCTTTTATTCCATCTGTGAACTTCATCTACAAAGAGAATGGTTCGTCGAGAATAAAGGTTAAAATAATCTTCAGCCTTTTTAATTGCCTCACGAATATCAGCAACTCCAGTTAAAACTGCATTGAGAGTAATAAAATTAGATTTAGTATGATTTGCAATAACGCGGGCCAGAGTAGTCTTTCCACTACCAGGTGGTCCATAAAAAATAACGGAAGTCAGCTGATCGGCCGCAATAGCCCTTCGTAACAATCGCCCCTTGCCTACAATATGATCCTGCCCAATATATTCATCCAGATTTCTTGGACGCATTCTTGCAGCGAGAGGCTCATTGTTTCGTTTTCCCTGTTCAAATAGAGTATCAGCCATAATATATCTGGAATCTATTCTCTGTTCCAGTTTCCTCTGTCTTTATAATATGACCACAAACCAACATTTGAATAAGCAGAAGATGTAGTTGAAGTTGAACCTCTGAATGAAATTGAAGCATATATAGAATTTTCAAGTTCTTCTAAAGAAGGATCAACTGCAAGTACAGCATTTATGAAATATGAATTAGAAAGCTGGGATGTAATATTTGTTTCAAAAGAAATAAGGGAATCCCCAGGAGTTTTATCTGCTTTGAGAGCAGTCTTTACCACTCCTCCAGTACATACCGAATAATTATCCAGATCTGCACGTCCAATAATAATGGAATCTTTTGTTACAGCAATACAAGAAGGTTCTACACCACAAGAAACAGTCTTTACTGATTTTGATCCATCATAGTAATAAAGGTAATTATCGCCTTTAGTACCATAATAAATCATATCTGCATTAGCACCGGCTGTTTCGTTTGAACATACGGCAGAACTTGTAAAGAATTTAATACTGTCCCCGATATAACAAGCACCATTAATTTCTTTATTTGAGTCTGTTGCATCAATGGCAGTAATATCTGTCTTTGAAATAGAACCATTTGAAATTTCATAGTATTCAATTCCTTTGTCAGAACCACTTCTGATATAAACCTTTCGATGATTCTTTTTTACACTGTTTGTAGAAAATACATTAAATCGAGTTTTGTAATATTCTTTCTTTTCATAAAATTGAAAGAGATCTTTGTTTTCAGAACCATCGGTACAGGCGCGTTCATAACCTGAACCAATTTCTTCCCATGAAGTTTTTTCAATAGATTCCCAGTCAGAAACCTGAATGCTCCAAACATAGAACTGTTTTGGAATTGTAGTTCCAAGAACCATAGAATCTTCATATTCTACAGTAACGAGATAAAGATATTTTTCATCTGCAAGAGTTTTAAGAATCTGCTGTCCGATATGAGCACCTGTTGATGAGTCTTCATTATGGTGATAGTAATCAAAATGATGAGCAACAAAAGGAAGATTAGAAACAGTATTCCATTTGCCATGACCATCATCAGAAGTTTTTTTATAAAGCAAACCACCATTAGCAGCAACTACCAGATATTCTTCAGAACCTACTGTATATCTTGTAATGGAACGGATAGCTCCATTTACTGTAGCAGTTTCAGGAGGAACATCATTTACAATTCCATTGAAACAAGGATTAAAACACCCTGTAAAACACAAACAAACTAATAAAATAGAAATAATAGCAGCAATTGTTTTTTTCATAATAAATAATCCTGTTTTAACTAGAAATGATATCTTGCACCAATAATGATATTTTCAAACAATCCATTTTTATTTAATTTAGGATCCTTGAACCACTGAGGAACCCACATAAAGGAAGTACTGAGTCCTACAGAACAAATTTCATTGATGCGGTAGAATGCTCCTGCTGAAAATTTTGTTACCAGAGAAGGGAAATAATCTTCACTCTGCCATGTTTCATATCCAATACCTGCATTCACATAAATAGGGAATTCAAAATTGCCATAAGTTGGCTGGAACATAGCTCCGAAAGTAATAGGAAGCATTACAAGAATTTTCTTTCCGATTGAAACATTATATGAAGGTGAAATCTCTCCTCCAACAGCCAGCCAGTTATTAAGGAATCGGTAGTATCCCAATTCAAGAGCGCCACCTGTATAAAGTTTATTTTCTCCATCCACAACGAAATTTAATGGAATCATTACACCAAGTCCAATCTTTATGAACTGATCTCCATTTCCGTTTGTTTCATATACATATCCATCATCATATTCATCACCCTGCTCGTCTGCAAAAACTGCACCGGCAGAAAACATAATAAGAGTAAGAAGAATTGAAAGAATGCGTTTCATATTGCCCCATTTTGTTATTTATAATATCTTTTTAAATATACAGTTTTTACTGTCATTTATCAATAAAATGAACAATTAAAGGAAAGGTTACTATGAGCGCAGTTATTATCGATGGTAAGCAGATTGCAGCAGATGTAAGAGCAGATGTTGCCGCAAAAGTTGCAGAACTTAAAACAAAAGGAATTACTCCTTGTCTTGCAGTTATTCTTGTAGGTGAAAATCCTGCCAGTGTAAGCTATGTTACAGGAAAAAGAAAAGCTCTTGCAGAAGTTGGAATGGAAGACCGTTCTCTTACACTTCCAGAAAGTACAACAGAGGAAGAACTTCTATCTTTAATCGATAAACTCAACGGGGACAGTTCTGTTCACGGAATTCTTGTTCAGCTCCCTCTTCCAAAACATATTAATGAAGATAAAGTTATCATGGCTATTTCACCAGAAAAGGATGTTGATGGATTCCATCCGGTAAGTGTTGGAAATATGATGATTGGTCGCCCAGGATTTTTGCCTTGTACTCCTCACGGAATTATTGTTCTCCTGAAAAAAATGAACATTGAAACTTCAGGAAAACATGCCGTTGTAATTGGCCGCTCAAATATTGTTGGAAAACCTGTTTCAATTCTGCTTGCAAGAAAAGATGTAAACTGTACTGTAACAATGTGCCACACAGGAACAAAAAACATGGCTGAAATCACAAAACAGGCTGATATTCTTGTAGTAGCTTCTGGTCATCCTCATACTTTGACTAAAGATATGGTAAAAGATGGTGCTGTAATCATTGATGTCGGTGTAAACAGAATCCCGGATGCTTCAAAAAAATCAGGATTCAGACTCATTGGTGACTGTGATTTTGATGATCTTGCTCCAATCGCAAGCTTCATTACTCCTGTTCCAGGTGGAGTTGGGCCAATGACTATTGCCATGCTCATGCAGAACACACTTGAAAGTGCTCAAAGATGTTCTGAATAGACCAGATAAAAAGAAATCCTATAATAAGTCAAAATATTGGGGACGGGTCTGCCTTTGATAAAATGCAAATGGGGACAGTTCTCAATATTTTTTTTATTTAACCCTTCTTGGATATTTCAAGAGAATTTCAAAAACACCTTTTTCTTCTTCGGGGACAGGTCTGCTTACATCATAATCAAAAACTTCATACTCCGAAAATGCAAATCCAATTCTTGAGTTTTCAATTCCTTCTGATTCTTCAAGCAAGATCCGATGTCGCTCTTTATCATAACGATGAATATACCACTGTGGAAAATTTCCCTGTTTTCCTCGTTTCACAAAATCATAACGAAGAAGATTCATAAGTACCTGAGAATCAAGTTCATGCCATTTATCAAAGAATCTGTTATTTATAAGCTTTGCCATATATTCAAACCAGAAAGTCTCTCTTCGAGCCGCCGAAAAAATCTTATCTTCCTGAGCATTCTCTGTTATCTGTCTGATTATTTCCCAAAAACTGGTTTTTCGACCAAAATATTCCATCAAATTCTTAAAAACTCCACTGTTCCAGTAAGCATCAAGAATAATTTCCAGGTCTTTGAGAAAAAGCATATCTTTGTAAGACAAATAAGGAGTAGAAAAAGTCTCATACACAGGATTTTCCATCCATTTCCAGCCATTTTCCAAAGCCATTTTTTCCATCTGAGTTCCATGAAGAATCTTTAAAAATCCCAGCTGCAATGCATCTGGTCGTAATTCCATTACAAAATCAAAGGATTTTCCAAAAGACTCTATACCTTCATATGGAAGCCCCGCAATCAAATCCAGATGCTGGTGAATTGTTCTTGGAATTCTTCTAATATTAGCTGCAAGTTTTTCAATATTATCTGAACGATTTATAGCCTTTAAAGTCTGTTTATTAGCCGATTGAACCCCTATTTCAAACTGCATAACGCCTTCAGGGACAGTCTGAAGAAACTCCAATGCCTCTTGTGTAAGAAACTCTGCTTCAATTTCAAAATGAAACATGGTTTTCCCGTTATGATGATCCTTTATATATTTCCATATTGAAATATATCGTTCAGGCATAAGGTTGTATGTTCTATCTACAAACTTTACAAGAGGAGCTTCTACATCTAAAAAAATCTGGATATCCTTATAGACCCTGTCCAAAGGCATGTATCTGACTCTGGTATCCAGGGAAGAAAGACAATAGGAACACTTAAAAGGACAGCCTCGAGAACTTTCGTAATAAAAAATTTTATTTTGTAATTCAGGAGGGATTAATCTGTCCCCGTCCGCTGCAGTTTTCAGGTCAGGATAGGCAAAAGGAAGCACCGATAAATCACACAGAAGTGGTTGTTCACCTGTAAAATGAAGCACAGGAGCTTTTGGGGACGGGTCTCCTTTTTCAACTGTTGTTTTTTCTGGGGACAGGTCTCCCTTTCTTATGAAAATTCCTTTTACTTCTGAAACTCTTCTTAAAAAGTCGTCTTTATTTCCTTTTGATTCTTCTAGTACCCGACCAATTTCTTCAAGAGTTACCTCTCCTTCTCCCTGAATTATAAAATCCAGATCAGAAAGTTTTTTTAAATAGAGTGAAGCAGCATATCCATATTCAGGACCTCCAGCTCCAATCAAAGCTTCCGGCAGAATTTTCTTAACATCGGGAATAATTTTACTGACAATTTCACTGTTCCAGATGTATGTTGAAAACAAAACCAGCCTTGGGGACAGGTCTGCTATACCTCTAAGGATTTCACCAACCGGCTGATTGATTGTAAATTCTATAAAAGGTATCCCTGTAAATGCTGAAAGCTGTCTTACCGCTAAACATGTGTGACTAAATGAAGCATTGACTCCAACCAGAAGAATATTCATACATTCATAATACATCATTTTCAATAAAAAAGCATGAAACCTGTCCCCAAAAGGAATTTCTTCAAAGCAGACCCGTCCCCCTGCAAACCTGTCCCCATTTCCTACTTTTCCTCTTGCTTATTCCCTAATCTTCAATTAACCTAAACCTATGAGTCTAAACTGCAACGAAATCAATTTAATATTACAGGAACTTAATCTCGAAGGTGCTTTTATTCAGGATATTATTCAGCCTGGGTACGACACAATCGCTTTCTATACCTACAAAGAGGGACAGGCTAAAACCGTACTGGTATGTACTGCCCAGAATTCTGTAAGAATTAACGAAACAAGAAAAAAAATCACTAAAAATGATAAACCTTTACGCTTCATGGAATTCTTGAAAGCAAGAATCAAAGGTTGCAGAATCAATTTTTGTCAGCAAATTGGACTTGAACGTGTAATAAAACTGGTTTTATCTCATTCCGAAAATGAAACTTTCAACATGTATATAAAACTCTGGAATAATGCCGCAAACATTATTCTGTGCGATGAACATGACCTTATTCTTGAACCAATGTTCCGTCGTCCTGATAGATTTGAATTAAAGGATGAAGTTTACATTGCACCGGCTGTTGATGAAACAAAAAAAGACCAGCTTGAAAAATTTCCTGTTCGCCCATGGAAGTCTTCGGAAAATACGGCAGACCTGTTCCCAAACCCATCAGACCCGTCCCCAGTTTTCCCTTCTTTCAATGCCTACATCGACTGGTGGTATAGCGAACATGCTTCAACCCTGTCCCGTGAAGCTTTACTTGAAAAGGCTGAAAAATGGTACAATATAAATCACTCAAAACGGGAAACCGCTCTGAACAATCTTCTGCAGAAACTTGACTCTTTCAAAAATGCTGAAAACCTGAAACATCAGGGAGATTTGATTCTTTCTTATGCTCATCTCATTGACGGCTCTTCCAGGTTCCTCCAGTGTGAAGATTACGACACAGGTAAAACTGTGTCTCTTTTAATTGATCCAAAAAAATCAGCCCAGGAAAATGCATCTGAATATTACAAAAACTACAAAAAGGCACTGACTGGCTCTGAAGAACTCAAGCATGATATTGAAATTGCCCGCAAGCAGATTGAAAAGCTTGATTCTCTGTACGATGAAATCCTAAAAGAAAAAAATCCTGTTAAAATCGAACAGCTTCTCCGCAGGGATTCAACTCCAAAACAGCAGCAGAAAAAAACTCATCCTGGTTTAGATTACACTGTGAACGGCTGGTATATTCTGGTAGGAAGAGATGCCAACGAAAACGATGAACTTTTGCGTCACCATGTACGGGGCGAAGATTTATGGCTTCATGTCCGGGATTTTCCAGGCGGCTATGTTTTTATTAAAGCTAAAAAAGGCAAAACTGTCCCCCTTGATATTCTTCTTGATGCGGCAAATCTTGCTGTCCATTACTCAAAAGCCCGTAACGCAGGAAAGACAGATTTGTACTACACCCATGTAAAATATCTGCGAAGAGCTAAAAACGGTCCAAAAGGACTTGTACTTCCATCCCAGGAAAAGAACCTTTGTATCACTCCTGATAAAGAGCGTCTAGCCCGTTTGGACAGTATTCACAAAGAACAGCAACTATAAATTTCTTCTATTAGAGCGACTAAAAATCTCATTATTTCGGTGACTAATTCCCTGTTTTAGTATATAATGAAATTCGTGCAAATTAATGATTTTAAAGAGATTAAGGCCGTAGCTTTTGACATTGATGGAACCCTCTACAAGGAACTTCCATTCAATATTCTTGTTACTCCTTATTTCCTTTTACACTTGAATTTCTTTCTTAAATACAACAAGGTCCGAAAAGAACTCCGACATAACAAACCTGATGGTTTTTATGAAGATTTCAACAAGGCCCAGTCTGAACTGCTGGCACAAAAACTGAACTGTTCTACAGAAAAGGCTCAGCAGAAATTGAATAAGATTGTGTATGAAGGTCTGAAAAAATTTTATGCAAAGCTCAAACCATACAAAGGAGCTTTGGATTTTATCTGTCACCTGAAAGAAGCTGGTATTAAAGTCGCAGTTCTGTCAGATTTTCCACCTGAACAAAAGGGTGAAATCTGGGGAATCAAACCCTACTGTGATTTTTTAATTGGTTCTGAACACACAGGAGCCTTAAAGCCTTCTCCATATGTTTTTTCTGTCCTTCAGGAAACTCTTGGAGTAAATGCAAACGAGATTCTGTATGTCGGAAACAATCACAAGTATGATGTAGAAGGCTCTAAAAAAGCTGGCATGAAATCAGCATGGATTATTACACCTGCTAAAAAACGGGCTGGTACAAGCTCCAATCTGGCAGACATAATCTTTACTGAATATTCTGAATTGGAAAACATTTTTTTTCAATGGGATAAATAAAAAATAATTATATAAAGGTTGGGGAACTAAAGTGGAACTTTTAATTTCAATTCTTGTAGCATCGGTAGTTGCAGTTGGAGTCACAATCATTCTTCATGAGATGGACAAAAAAAACAATGCAATTGAAAAAGTTAAGCGTTATGCAGACAAAAGACAGGAAGATCTTGCTGCATTTTATAAGAATGTTGAAGGCAAATGTAATATGCTCGTTACAGAGTTTGATTCTCGACAGAGTCAGGCTAACGCAGCAGTTAAACTTCTTGCAAAACAGTATGATGACTTCAATGTAAAAATCGGCACAATGGATGACAATATCAAAGCCGTAGAAAACATCGAAAATCAGATCAACAGTTATGCTCAGGTTCTTAATGATCTTAACGACATGACCGACAAGGTTGAAGAAAATTTAAGAAGAATCCAGAAAGAAAGCAATGTTGTAGACAGTCTTTCAAATAAACTTCTTAAACAGCAGCAGGTTGTTGAAAATATCGACAAACGAATTCCTCAGGTTTCAGAAAATTTCTCAAAATATAATGCTGAACAGCTTAAAGCTATTGGTACAACCCTCCTTGATGAATATAAAACTTATGCAAACAGCATCGCTGATGATATCCACAAATCACAGGATAATGCAGAAGATGCTTTGGAAAAAATCCGCCAGGAAGTTCAGGCTGCTTTTGATTCTGCAGCAGAAAAGGCAGATACTCTTGAAAACACTGCTTTTGAACACTTAAGTGTTAAAGCACAGGAAAGAGCCGACAAATATCTTAAAGATTTGAATCTTCAGGCTGCACAGCTTGATTCTACCCTTACAGACAGAATCTCTGAAACAACTGCAAGAGTAACTGAAAAATTCAATACAAACATGGATTCTGTAACTGATTCTTATTCTTCAAAAATTCAGGCCATGCACGAAAAATACAATCAGCAGATTGATTCCATCACAAATAAAAACGAAGGTATCATCGCAAAGATTGAATCCCGCTTTAATGAAGACTTCAACAGAATCAGCCAGAAATATGATTCACAGCTCAATATCATTCAGACAAAGAATGACAAAGACTTTACTGACCTTACAAATAAATTCGATTCAGAACATACTGAATTCGTAAATAACTATACAAAAGCTTTTGAAACAGCCACAACCTACACTGACCGCAAGATCAATGAATTCAATGCTGATTTCAACAATACACATCAGAAACTTACAGATGAATTCAACGCTGCAATTCAGTCATTAAATGATGCCAGTGTTAATCAGATTACTTCTCTTGAAGATAGAATTTCAACAGAAATCAAAGATTTTGAAGACAGCTATACAACTAAGATTAATTCTCTCAATGTAAACTGTACTAACCAGATTGATATCCTTCGTGAAGAATACAAAAATCAGTTCACTCAGATTTCTACTGACCACGATTCACAGATGGATGCAATCCAGCACGAATATACAGAACGAATCGACAATTTCGAAAGTACTTACGGTACAAAAATTACTGCCTTGGATACTGAATTCCGTGAAAAGACAGATACTATCAGCAGTTCCCTTTCTACTCTTACACAGCAGTATACAAATGGTGAAAACAGCCTCCAGAATACGTTCAGCGAAAAACTCCGCATGCTGGAAGAAGATTTCAAGAAACGCATCAATGAAACTAGAAATATTCTTGAACAGAGTGTTAAAGAATGTGAAGAAACCAGCCGCTACCTTGCAAAAGATGTTAATGGTAACTCACGTAGCCTTGAAACAGTTCGTCAGGATCTTGATTCACAGATTACTTCCATGCAGCAGCGTTACATGCAGCTTTACAACCAGGCTATTGCAAATGCTGAAGAAAAAGAAAGAACTTCATACGAAGAATACAAAAATCGTGCAGAAGAAGACATCAACCGCTACAGCGAAACTATTCAGGATAAAATCAATCAGATGCAGATTGATGTTACAGAACGCTTAAAGGCAATTGCTCTTCAGGCTGGAAACTCAGCCCAGACAACACAGAATGCCGTTGATGCACTCCATAAAGAATGTGCAAGTGCTTCTCAGCGTGCTGAAGAAATGCGTCCTGAACTTGAAAACAAAATCAGAACAGTTACAAAGATTATCGAAGACTTTAAGACTGAAACAGAAATTAAGCTTAACAACATGAACAAGATGATTACAGATTCTGTAAAGCGTTCAGTTGCAGAAAGCGAAAACCGTCACCTTTCTATTCTTGAAGGTATTGATGATCAGTTGAATTCATACAAAAAAGAAATTGAATACAAAATCAATTCTATCGAACATTCTGGTGAAGACATTGATACTTTGGACCGCTCATTAAGAGCCGCTATGCAGGAAGTTCAGAACAGAGTTACAGATGACTTTGTTGTATTCTGTAATGAACAGCAGAAACTCCATGATGAATTCTCAAAGAACATCAAACAGTCTTCTGATGAAATTGAACTTCGTCTCCAGGGAATCGATCATTCTCTTGAAACTCTTAAAGAAACTGCAACAGGTAACATGGATGCAAAACTTCATGAATTTGAAATTGCCTTCGACAGCAACCTTAAGAACAAAAATAACGAAATTGATACAAACCTTTCTTCTTGGAAAGATGACCTTGATGCTAAACTTGCAAGTCTTACAAGCACTTATGAAGAAGCAAGAAAACAGGTTGAATCTGAATACCTCAAGGAACTTGAATCTACAGTTTCAAGCCTTAATGTAAAAACTTCTGATGACTTCACAAAAATTGAAGTTTCTGTAAAAGATACAAAAGCTCAGCTTGATTCTTCTATCAGTACATTGCAGACAAAGATGAACAACTTCCAGGAAGACGCAACTGCAAAAATCAAGAAGGTTTCTGATAATGCAGAAAAGGCTTTGAAAGATGAAATTGCAACTAATGCTTCTATTGTTCAGGCTAACATTGCAAAAATCCAGACAAATATTCTTTCTGAAATCAAGCAATTCGAAGATTCTATCGTTGAACGCCGTGATACAGGAACAGCAACTATTGATGAAGCAATCAACAGCTTCAACAACTGGAAAGATCAGATTAAAAGCCAGTTTGATGAATCAAATGACCAGTTCAATGATCAGCTTGATGGTTTCAAAAACTCAACTCAGTCTAGAATTGAAGAAGCTACTCAGAAACTCGCACAGCAGATGTCTGAATATACTGCATCAATCCAGAACCAGCAGACAGATCTTTCAACACAGATTAGTTCTCTCCAGAATAAATCTGAAACTTGTGTAAAAGAATTTGATGAACGTTCTTCACAGGTTCTCTCTCAGCTTAAAGAAATGTACGAAGAAATGCTTAAAGATACAGAAATGCGTGTTCGTACACAGAATGCTAATGCTGATAAAAACATTGATGAACTTAAGAAAGAACTTCAGACTGTTACAGAACAGAATAAAGCAAAACAGTCACAGTTCATTCTTAAAATGCAGAATGATGCTAATGACCTCCAGACTCGTATGGGTGAACTTGGAAAAGAACTCCAGACAATCCGTTCTAACATCCAGCTTTACGAAAAGGCTGACTTAATGAAACGACAGATTGATGAAAACATTAAAGTTCTTAATGACTCATTCGAACGAGTTGAAGACTATAACGATGTTGCAAACCGATTCCACACAGAATATGGTTCTATCTGTAAGATGAATGATGATATTTCTCGTCAGATTTCAACATTCGAAACTCAGAAACAGAAAGTTATTACACTTGAACAGAAGTTCAACCAGATGATTTCTCTTTCTGATACAATCGATAACAGAATCCAGAGCCTCCACACTACTTCCGACGATGTTCAGAAGATGGAAGTTACAATCAGAGATTACAGAGACAAGCTTGATGAAATCTCTCAGCAGTACGAAAGATTTGCAAAGAAGGAAGATACAGTTAATCGCGTAATGAAAGATGTTGATACAACTTTCACTAACCTCAAGAACCTGGAACAGAAAGTTTCAGACTGTACAAGACTTGTTACTTCTCTTCCTAAAGAAATTAAAGATGTTCAGACTAATGTTGATAGACTTCTTTCTAATGGTCCAAAGATTACAGAAGCTGCTTCTAAACTTGATAATCTTGAAACAGTTCTTACAGACACAGAAAAGAGAATTGATATTCTTCAGTCTGCAAATGCCGGCATAAAGAAAACTGAACTTTCTTTACAAGAACTTAAACGAGAAATCAACAGCAAGTTCGATATTCTTAAGACTATTACTAAAGAAGATCTTCAGAAGAACGGTTCTACTAAAGATACTGGTATTTCTCCTTCTGAAAGAGAAACAATCAAAACTCTCAAACGCGAAGGCTGGAGTATCCAGGAACTTGCTTCCCGCTTCAAGAGAACTACAAACGAAATTGAACTTATTCTTGACCTTCCAGATTAATCTTTAGCAGGTTAAAAAAAGGACTGTCTAAACTGAAGTGCACCCCTAAAGTTGGACAAATAAAGTTCAATTTTAGGAGGTGCATTTTTTATGTCCAAATACTCAGAAGAGTTCAAATTAAAAATTGTAAAAGAACATAAAGAAACGCATATAGGTTCAAAACGGCTGCATAAG
>JAZQOB010000128.1:0-17641 GCA_045627625.1 Treponema sp. | reverse complement strand
TGCCAGAGCAATTGGCAGAGAACAGAAAATTTTCTATGGCGTAAAGGATGTTCCCGACTATAACAAGAAATGCTATTTGCTTCAAAAGAAAAATGAAAAACAAATACTTTCAAGAAATGAATGCCTGGAATTTCTTAAAACGACGGACAAAGAATTATCCAGAGTAATTAAATACGGTTATCTAAGACGGGGATTTACAGTCAGTTTACAGGAGGGATAATGCTGACGTTTATATTAAAAAAAGAATGGTATGAGAAAATAAAATCCGGATGTAAAAAAGTTGAATATCGGGAAGTAAAGCCATACTGGACAGCAAGGCTTAAAAATGCAACAGCGGAAATCTTTCCCAAGGATCCATTCGGGTTCCCAGAAAAATATGGTGAATGCGAAGAATACGGGACAGAATCAAAACTGTTTTGCTATTTCCAGCTTGGTTATAAACCCGGAAAGCGGCTTAAAGCCCGCATCACAAAAATTGAGGTCAGAAATGGATTGAACACAGACCTGGGAATAAACGGTCTTGTGTATGCAATTCATTTTACTGATGTAACGGAATGCTGATTCTGGAGGAAAACAGATGTTGAATAGTTCAAGTATAAGTCATGGTGGCAATGCATCACTTAACTTAAAGATAAATGCCGTTTCTGGGTCGCTTATTAAAAATCATGCAAAATCTTTTTTCGTAAAAGTATATGCAGATTCCCAGGAAGGACAGATTCTATTTTCCAATTCTCCAATGTGGCCAGAAAGAGAGTTTGGACTTTTTAATGGCCGTATGGGGAAGCGTCAAGAAGATTGTGTTGGATCCTTTGGCATGGGAGGTTTGGACATAAAAAAAGGGCATTGGAAACCAGTTCAGGTTCTCCAGGCAATGATTTTAGGGGATAATAACTTTTTCTGTGAAGTTGTCTATGAAGAGGATTTGGTTCAGGAGAATGAAGAATGAAATGTGAATATTGTGGAAAAACCATTTCAAGAAATAAAGCTCATTGGATAACAATTGAAAATGACGGTTCTCTGGAAGGTTTGGGAGAGTATATTGTTTTCTGCGACAAGAACTGTTTCAATCCCTATAAAACAAATTATCTGCGGAAAAGGTCTCGCAATAAAAAAGCACGCTACAAAGAAAAGCTGTTTGAAAATCCTGAAAGAATAGCTTCTGATGATGACCTTTGGGGAATCCTGCAAACACTCACCAAAGCACAGAAGGATGAAATGGTTCAGCACATGCTGTGTATCTGTTATGTAAGGTCAGACAAAACGGTGAAAGGAATCCTTCAGGTAATAGACGGCTTGAAGGATGACAGAAAAGCAAGAAGAAAGTTTGATGTGTCGGATATGTATTAAATGAATGATTTAGGAGAAAGAAAAACGATGTCGATTGTTGAAATTTCAAAAATTGAATTCCAGAAGATTTCTGAGAATGATAAAACTTATTTTCTAAATGGGGTTGTTTTTGAAGATGCAACTGATAATGTAGTGGCCTTTGAACAATTAAACGGTGAGAACTTCACATATTGGAAAGTAACCAGAAGATAAAAGCTTTCATTTGCAGTTGTTAAGAAATCCTTAACAGCTGCTTTTTTTTGCCCCACCTACAAAAGCCTTTTTTATATCAGTTTTTCTTAGAATGACCTCATGAAACGAGTTAGAACTTGGCAGCTCTGCCGGACTGGAAAGTTCGGGGCTGACGGAGCAACTATCACAAAAAAGGATCTCGAAGAGATTGTTGAGACCTTCACACCGCCTCGTCCAATCAGCATTGGGCACGATGCGGCAAAGGCGGACAACTTTCCGAAGTTCGGTGATGTGCTGTACTTGGACGGTATTCATGATGATCCAAAACATCCTGGAGAAAAAGTCCTGGTTGCAGGTGTTGTTCTTCACCCGGAACTTGAAAAACAGTTCGACGACAAGGCTGATGGAAACGGTATCTATGAAGGATGGAGCGTCACGATTCCACGCCGTGCAAGTGACGGCAAACGTTATCTGCATTCGCTGGCAATCTGTGGAGCAACGCCGCCAAAAATACCGGAACTGGAACAGCTGATGGTTAAAAGCTGTTTCTCGGACAATGACACTGTAGAAGTCTATGACTTCAGCGACAGTGTTGAATATCAGGAGGAATCTTCAATGAGTGAAGAAGAAAAGAAAAAAATGGCTGAACTTGAAGCTGAAAACAAAAAGCTCAAGGACGCACAGAAGGCTTCAGAAGACAAGAAAAAGTCTGATGATGAAAAATCAAAACAGGATTATGCAGATATGGCTGCACGTTGCGAAGCTCTTGAAAAAGGAATCCGTGACGAAAAAGTAAAAGCTTTGACTGACAAGTTCAGCGACAAAGTTTCAGCTGCAGTTCTTCCAAAAATCAAGGCTGTTGCAGAAGCTCTTTCTGTTGCAGGTGAATGTGAATTCTCTGACGGTTCAGAAACAAAGAAACAGGCTGCGCTGGATGCATTTGCAGACGTGCTTTCTGGAATTGCTACTGTAACTGCAAACAAAGAAATTCTTGATGATCAGTTCGATGCCGGCGAATATTCCGACAAAGCAAAGAAAGGCGGCGAAGAAAAAGGCAACCCTGCTGACATTGCTGCCCGCATGTAGGAGAAAATCATGATTGAAACTTCAGAAACCAATCTTGACCGTGGTGTTGTGAGTCCTTCACACCCACCAATTATCGGTGTTGTTGAAATGGCTGCTTCAGGTTCAGCCCTTAAAGCAGGAACAATCCTTAAGCTCTCTTCTGGAAAGTATTCAGGAGCAAGTGCAAGTGATGACCCTGCAGCTGTTCTTGTTCAGGATGTTGAAGCTCATTCTGACGGAACTGTAAACGCCCGTGTACTTCTTCACGGTCTTGTAGTATCAAGCCGTCTTTTGGCAGGTGCACAGACAGCAGCAACTGACACACTCAAAAACAAACTTCCAGCAACTGGTATTTACCTTACTCAGGCTGTCTGGGATGAATCGAACTTTAACTAGGAGGAAAAGATGGCTTTAAGAAAAATCGTTCAGGCTGACATTGTCAGAATGCAGGCAACAAAGCCTGAAAACACTTCATTGGCTGCCGCTTACTTCAAGAACAGACCAATGCACAACAGCACTCATATTTCTGCAAGCAGAATCAAGGCAGAAACAGGCAACATTCCTGTTGTAGGACGTGGTGGTCCTGGTGTACGTCCAAAGCATGGAGCAGAAACATTGCTCATTGAACCAATGCCTATTGAGATTGATGACACAATTTCAGCAGCTGAAATGGACGAATACGAACGTACAACAGACCAGGGTAAAAATCAGATTATTGACGAATGGACTGGACAGCATTACGACATGGTACGAAATACCATGAACGCACTCTGCTGTCAGGCACACAAAGGAAAAATTGACTACATGATGATGACTGGAAGCGGTCTTCTGCGTTATGTAGTTGAATACGGTACAGCTGCAGAAATTGCAGCCATGTCAAAGACTCTGGGTGTAAAGCTTTCAGCTGCAAAATACTCAGACTTCGTAAAAATCCTTTCTGACATGTCAAAAAGGATTAAAGGTAAAGGTGTGGGTGGTCCTGTAGAATTCATTGC
The DNA here is from genome assembly GCA_045627625.1 of Treponema sp. Classification (GTDB taxonomy): domain Bacteria; phylum Spirochaetota; class Spirochaetia; order Treponematales; family Treponemataceae; genus Treponema_D. The sequence continues at coordinate 14,063 of JAZQOB010000128.1, read as the reverse complement.
AGCATCTGATGTATTCGGTGCCATGGTTGACGTTGTAACTGCAAAGCCTAATCTCAACGCAGGAAGCATTGGTGACGGCTGGGTAATGATTGGTCAGTTCAAGGTATACCAGGACAACGACTCTTACAAGGATAAGGCAGCTGACGGAACAGAGGTAGCAAAGAGCCTTTGTGATGATGGTGAGATTGTGGCACGTGCAGTAAATGCAGGTCAGTCTATGCCATTCTTAAAACTTGACGATGTTGTTCAGCAGAATGCAGTTCCATTCTACACATTCAGCGTAGACCGTTCTGATCACCGCGGAACAGACATCTACAGTAAATCTAAGCCATTCCCTTGTGTCAACATCAAGGGTTTTGCCTGGGTTAAGTTTGCTGCAGAAGAAGCTTCTGCTGGTGAAGTAGTTCAGTCGTAACATCCGGGGCTTCGTGCCCCGTAAGTGAGGATTTACAAGTTGAAAATTCTTTTATGTATTTTTCTTGTAGTTCTGATTCTTTGGGTTATCAGTCTTCTTGTGGGAAAGGGTTTTGAACTTTTCCAGGAATGTGATTACAAAAAAGCAATCTGGGACTACCTTGAACAGATTAAGGAGTTTACCCAGCTGAAGGATAAACTTCTGGAAATGGAATCCGCGTATAATGAACTGTCCAAACGCATGACACAGTTTGAGACAGATTTCAAAACGTATGATGAAGTGCTGGAAAACAGGCTTACGGATATAGAATCAAAAAACGGGAACAAAAAAGATTTTGGAAATACGTCAGGGACAAAATCCCATCCGAAAACAAAACCAAAAACAAATCCCCAGACAGATTTAAAAGAGCCTCTTGCTGAAAAAGGCTCAAACGTCTAGGAGCAAGCTAAACTGAAGCAGGTTTGATTACAGGCAACTGTAACGGCCTGCTTTTTTTATTTCCGGAGGATTTTATGGAATTGACAATCGAAGACCTGAAGAAGGAACTTCCAGAACAGGACTATGACACTCTGACTCTCGGTGAAGATGTGGTAGCTGTGAGAAGCCTCATCAAGGCTAAAACATGGGTTAAGGGAATGATTCAGTCTACAGGGAATGAATATTCCGAAGATAACGACATTGTGCGTGAAGCGGTTCTGAAACGTGCCCTTTATGAGCTCTTCTCTTTCGTAGGACAGGAATCCAGGGCACGGGAAAAAGCAGAAGACTGTGAGCTTCTTATTGAGTCTGCATTCGGTCCGATTCTAAAAAAAGATGACACAAATGCAGGCGGACCTGCAGTCGGATGCATGAAAAATAACCGCACCAATCCTTTAGACAGGGGGCTTTGATGGGAGTTACTGTAAACAAAAGTTTTGAAAGCCTTGCCGGAAAACTTGATGAAGGGACTCTTGAACCGACTATGCAGAAGATCTCAAAATTTCTTGTCTCATCTGCAGTAAAGAAAATCAACCGAGGAATTCAACCGGGAAACGCGCCTCTTACTCAAGCCGTGAAGCAAGGAAGCAACACTCTCCGCGATAACGGTCAGCTTATGGCATCTATTGCTCCGCAGAACGGCAAGACCTGGGCGGCCGCAAATACCAACGTAAAATATGCAAAAATCAACCAGGAAGGCGGAACCATAAGAGGAAAAGCAAAGGGACTCTGGCTTCCAGCCGGAGCAATGACAAGAACCCTTTCAAGGCGTTTCAACGCTCAGTCCGCCGGTGAGCTTATACGGTCAATGCGGAGTGCCGGATATTCTTTCTACAGGGTCAAGAATGTTTTCTTTGCCAAAACGAAAAAAGGAAAACCTTTCCCGCTTTTCATAATCAAAAAATCTGTTGAGATTCCGTCCCGTCCTTTCCTGTATATCAGCAAAGAAGATGAGAAATACATTACTGCAGAAATTAAAAAAGCGATTCATAAAGCATTGGAGGATAAATGACTTACGAAGAGATAACAGACAAACTGAAAACGGCAATCAAAGACCAGCTGGGATTTCCCGTTTTTCTCCTGCCACAGACAGCAACCAACAACACGGCGCACATTGACCTTCAGTTCCAGGACTGCACGCCAAACGGAGAAGATTCCGTTCAGCTGTATTTCATTGCCGAGTATGTAACAGACGGAACCCACAAACAGTGGCTTACAAAAACAATCAGATTAAGGCAGAAGCTTCATGCTGCAGAAGAAGATCATATTCCGGTTCCAGTTGATAACAACGGAAGTGAGCTCAGGTCCTACTGGGAGAGCCTCGGCGGGCCTCGGTGGGTTTATCCTACAGAAGATGAAAGTTCGATGCCTGCACGCTATGTGATGCAGTATCGAGTAACACTTAGCATACCATCAAGATTATTGGAGGAATAGAAATGAAACCGGGTGGAAAAGACGGAAAACTGTATTCAATTACAGAAGGCGCAGAAACAAGCGGTGGAGCAACCAGCAAGGTTCCTGCAAGCGGATTTTATAAGGTGACAGGAGTTGCGGCTTCTTCAAGCTCATTTCCAGCACCGAGTGCAGAACAGATTGCCAAAGGTGCAAGAGCAATCCGTGTAGGTGATGTTGTTCATCTCTGGAAAGGTCAGGACCTTGCTTCTGGAGACAAAATCAAGAAACTGGACCTGACTCTGATTTCTTTTGTCAAAGATGTTTCAAACTCAAAACAGAAAACTTCTTATGACGTTTCAACACAGGAAAACCTTGATTCAGGAATCCGTGAATACATTACATCTGCATTTACAGATGCAAGCGGAACAATCAACGGAACTATTGAAACTGACAGCGAAGCTCAGAGAACTCTTCTTAACCAGTTTGAAGCAATTGCTGTGGATGACGGAGAAAACTATGCAATCTATCCTGCAAAGGAAACAAACCAGGATTACATGCTTTCACGCCGTGAAACAAACATTGTGGGAGAAACTGCAATATGGGAACACTTCCCTGTAACTGTTGAATCAATTCAGATGGACAAACCTCTGGATGGTGAACAGAACTTCAACTTTAATTATAAAGTTGATGGCGGTAACAACCCTAACGTAATCTATTACAAGGTTAAAGCAGAGGCATCAGCATGATTCTGACAGAACAGCCAAGATATACCTTTTTTCCAAAGGTAAACGGAAACCTGAATCTTCCTGAAGAGGAACAGCTTTCGGTAGAAATCATCAGACCGACAGGATTTCAGACTCAGGAAATGAAGAGTGTTGTCTCAACTTGTGAATACTACAAGGATGACCAGCCGGTGGATGAAGACGGAAATCCCCGCAAAGTTGCAAAGTTTAAAAAGCTGACAACTGAAATCAAACTGAACGGAGATTACATCCTCAGAAGCTGTGTCGGTAAAATCAAAAATCTGCAGGTCAAAGATGGCGACAAAGTCCGCGACATCACTACAGGTGCAGAGCTTGCTGAATGCCGTGCTTACGGTATCAGCAAAATCATTGATGCAATCTGTACTGAAGTTGTATCAGATGACCTTACAGACTCAAAAAAAAAGACCTTAGAATAGGCATACAGATTCTGTTTTCGGGGCTCTGGCCTCCTGACTGGAGTCCCGAATATGCAGAAGCAAAAGAATCAATTCCATGGCCGGAAAGCGAAACCGGTTACATCAGAATCCAGCGCAAAGACTTTCAATCCTATGTGACAGAAGAACTCCTCTCTCTCATCCAGATGTGGCACAGAATCAAAAAATACGGATGGCCACAGAATAAAGGCTACCTTGCAGAGCCGCAAGCTGTAAGAGTCATTGTAGAGTTATTTGACGGAGAAAAGGAAACTTTTCTAGCATGGGAGAAAAACAATGGCTCAGGAACTGACGGAAGAACTTAAAGTTTTTGTTACTGCAGAAGTAAACAATGCTATCAGCAATCTTCAGAAAGTCGATAAACAGACAAAGGCTGCAGAATCAAGTTTCAAGGTTCTTGGCAAAACAATTACCGCAGCTTTTGTCGCTACTGAAATAATCAAATTTTCTAAACAGTCAATAAATGCCTGGGAAACTCAGAAACAGGCGGTCGAAGTCCTGAATGCTACACTTCAGGCAACAGGTGCCACAGCCTGGACAAGTTCAAAACAGCTTCAGGAAATGGCATCTTCTCTCCAGAAAATCACAAACTACGGTGACGAAACCATCATTCAGATGCAGTCTGTGTTGCTCGGATTTAAGAACATCAAAGGCGACACTTTTGACGATGCAACAAAAGCAATCCTGGACATGGCAACTGTCATGAAAATGGATCTCTCTTCTGCAGCACAGGCAGTAGGAAAAGCCCTTGATGATCCAATCAACGGAATCACAAGTTTACAGCGTCAGGGTTTCAGATTCTCAGAAGCACAGAAAGATGTGATTCAGGCTCTTATTGATACCGGCGACATGGCAGGTGCTCAGAAGATTATCCTTGATGAACTGAATACTACTTATGGCGGAGCGGCAGAAGCTGCAGTAACCGCCAGCGCACAGATTAAGAATGCCTGGGGAGATCTGCAGGAAGGCGTCGGAGCTTTTTTCACTGGATTCCTAGACAATGAGGCTGGAAAAAAGGTTGCAGCAGTTCTTCAGTGGATTGGAGACGCTTTTGCAACTTTTCATGACAATATTGACCTGCTTAAAGGAATCAGATCAGAGGAAGACTTCAACGAATATTATGCCGGCCTTTCTGACATAGACAAGCAGATTGAAGCCGCCACACTTTGGATAGACAAATACACTCAAAAAATAAACGAATTGAAAGCTGAACTGGCAGAAGGTGGTCCTGGTGTCGCTCAGGATATGAATCAGCATCTTCTGGAAGAAGCCGAAACAAGTATGCGTTTATGGCAAGGCGAACTTCAAATGCTTCAAGATATCCAGGCTACAGACCAGAAAATTCAACAGCAGAAAAATGACCAGATAGCAGCAGAGACAGCAATTTCAGAACTCATGCATGCAATCGGTCTGGACTACGAAAAACTTTCAAAAGATGATCCTGTTATTCAGCTTCAGAAATATCAGCAGCAACTTGAGAAAATCCAGAAAGACAAAGAAACTCTTTCCTCTACAACTACGGGGCTTGATACTGCGGATGCAATCCGTCAGCTTGATTACAATGCTGAGCAGATAAAAGCCCGGATGCAGGAAATCCGGAACAAGCTTCAGGATGACGGAAAGAAATCCTGGCAAAGTTATTTTGAAAAAGTCACAGGTGTGTCAGCCTCTAATTTCACAACAGGGAAAGAAGCAGGTCAGCTTTACATTGATGGACTTTCAAAAGCATTCAATGATGCAGAATCTCTTTCTGTTCTCCTGGGTAAAAAGTTTGACGCAAAAGCTGCTATTGAAAGTCAGATGGCAGAACTTGAAGATTCAATCACAAGTCTTCTTAACGTTCCTGCAGACAAAATAAACGAAGTATATTCGACCGCTGATGATTCAATCAAGGCAATGATTGATGAATACAAACGACTTAACGAAGAGAAAAAGAAATTTGAAGTCACAGATGCACTTGAGGAACTCAATACAAAGGTTCAGCAGCTTACAATGTCTGAACGTGACCTGTACATCCAGAATCTTCTAAATAACGGGGCTACTGCAGAACAGATTGAACAGGCAGAAGCTCTTCTTCTTGTTCTTGAGGAAGCTCAGAAAAAAAGTGGAAATGCTGCAACGGATGTTTCAGATAAATTTATTTCTTGGGAAGATGAACTTGAAAAGAAACTTCTTTCAGGTATAGAGAAACTTCAACTGTTCAAAGAAAACGCAGAGGAAAGTAATAAAGCTCTCGCAGAAATGGGAGTTACTCTTTCATCCATGAGTTTTTCTGCAGTCCTTCAGGGATTTGGGGCTTTGGGTGAAGCTCTCGGAAAAGGAGAATCAGCCGGGGAAGGCTTAAAAGATGCGCTTGAAGAAACTGCAACAGCAATTCTTAATCAGCTTCCAATGCTCTTTCTGCAGGCCGGACTTACACTCATTGCTCAAGGTCAATGGGGAATCGGTCTTGGCTTTGTTACAGCAGGTCTCACTTCTTCGTTTATCAGCGGATTTGTAAATGGGAGAAGAGATAATCCAACGGAAGCCAATGCATTGGGGAATGTCTATGGCAACGATATTTCCGCCTTTGCAAAAGGTGGAACTTTCACCAACAGTATTGTGACACAGCCAACTCTTTTCAGGTTTGCCCGTGGTTCAAGTTTTGGAACAGGACTTATGGGAGAAGCAGGACCGGAAGCAATTATGCCGCTTGAACGCGGTCCTGATGGAAGCTTGGGAGTCAGAAGCTCCGGAGCCGGTTGTAACGTCATGGTTGTAATCCAAAATTATTCTGGAGCAGAAGTTCAGACCAGTGAATCAGACGAAAACGGAATGAAACGAATTGACGTTATGATTGGAGGTGCTATCAATCGCCATATTACCAGTGGAAAAGCAGACCGTGCAATGAATGCCCGATATGGAATTAAAGCTCAAGGAGTGTAATTTATGACAGATATCGTATGGCCACCAGTTCTTCCTCAAGTGCTGCAACTTAAGGGACTCGGTGCAAAGAGAAAAAACAATGTAATTCGTACAGAAATGGATGCAGGGCCTGTTAAAACCAGACGTCGATATACCGTTACGGAAAAAGTATTTGAAGGGTCAATAATTATTACCGAGTTCCAACGAAAAATATTAGAGAATTGGTATCAGAATACTATTGGTGATGGAACCTTGCGATTCCAGATGAAAGATCCGCAGACTTTACTGCCCGCAGAATTTCGATTTACTGAGGATTACAGCGAAGATTCCATAGATGGCTTATGGAAGATCACAATGAAATTGGAGAAGTTAAATGCCTAATCAATTAAGTTTTACTGCAACTAAAGCAGCAACGGCCTCAGAAACAGATGCTGTTTTTCTCACAATTCTGACAATTTATATAGACGATGTTGAGACTCTTAATTTTGTTAATGATAAGCAGAATCTTGTGTTTAATGGCAAAATCTATTACGCGGTTGGATTCACTGCAGTTTTACCGGATCAAAGTTCAGAAGGTCAAAATGTCTGTAAGCTTGAAATTGATAATGTGGATTTATCTGTCTACAAAACAATAAAGTCAGCTGCAGCCAGTCATAAAATCACCTGCGATATTAGCGTGGTTCTGTCCAATCAGAATGTCTATGAACAAGGACCTTTACATTTCATTCTACGGAACATCCAGGCAAATAAATCTGTGATAACCGGGGAACTGCATGACTTATACATGCATGACAGAAAATTTACTTCAATCACTTACTCTCCTGAAGATTTCCCTGGAATGTTTTACTAAAAATGTATAGCTGGGTAAATAAATATGTTGGTATTCCTTTTGTATCTCTTGGAAGAACGATGGACGGATGTGACTGTTACGGCCTGATTCGTCTGATTCTTTTGAATGAATATAACTATAAGCTGCCGTTATTAACTGCAGGCTATTCAGACGCACTTGAAACAGACAAGACATCTACTCTGTTCCAGGATAACGTACCTCTCATTATTTCACAGAAAATTGAAGTCCCGGAAGAAAAAGCCGTGGCTCTTATTCAGACACGCGGCTTACTGTCTCACGTAGCCTTATACGCTGGCGATGATTATATAATCCATGCAAGGCATAAAACGGGAGTTGTATGTGAAAGATTAACCAGCCCCTGGCTTTCTGCCTGTATAAGGGGTTGGTATCGTGTCAGTGAAAGTTATCGCACAGCTGAATGCATTCAGCACAGAAAAGACAGAATATGAATTTGAGCCGCAGCCAGTCAGTGCAATTATTAAAAAAATTGACACAAACAATGTGTCAAACACTGGATGGCGTGTTTTATTTAATGATGAAATCGTAACGGATTTTTCGCGGGTTCCTGCAGATGGAACAACAGTTCTTTTAAAATTAGTTCCTACTGGTGACAATAAAGAAACCGGAAACGGGATGAAAATTGGTGGTGGTGCACTTGCCGCTCTTGGAGTCATTGTAGGCCTCACTATCGGATGGACCGGTTTTGGTGGTGTGCTGGCAGGCTCTCTCATTGGTTCCGGTGTAGGTCTTCTGTTGGGCGGGGTTGCCTTATACAATATGGACATTCCAAGTTTAAAAGACAGACCTTCTCCTGATCAAGATCCTTCAATCCGTGGAAGTCAGAATCAGTTGAGACAGCGTGGTTACATTCCGGTTCTTCTTGGAAAACGTCGTTTCTACGTTGACCTTGCAATGACAAGTTACACCTGGGTAGATCCTGAGACAGGTTCAATGTATCTTTACCAGCTTTTCTGTGCCGGTCAGAAAGATATAGTCATTGACGAATCCACTTTAAAAATCGATGAGACATTACTGAGTAGTTATCAGTCAGGCGATAACATTGAATATGCCATTTCTTACGGTGGCTCAGTACCTCCTGTCTTTACAAAATGTGTTCATGAAGACCAAATAATGGGAATCCTAAGGCATAGCACAGAAGACGGAACAGATGCTTCGATTATTAAAACTACTCCTGAATGCACAGAGCTTAATGTAGACATTTTCTTTTTAAGCGGACTTGGAAAATATAATGATGAAGGAAAATTAAAAGAAACATCCGTAACAGTAAAAGCTTATTATAAAAAGGCAGATGAGCCGGATGCATCTTATCAATTATTAGGGAATTTTACAGAGACTGGCAATGTAATTACTGGAAAAGAGCTTAAAACAAAACGCTATGCAATTACAAAAACAGGATTAGTTTCTTCGATGTACACTGTTAAGATTACACGCGAAACAGGAGATTCAACTGACAATAAAGTTATAGATGATGTATATGTAGGTTCAATCCGTGCCATCAAGGATGAACTGCCAGTATCTGCAAGAAGATGCCGTCAGTTAACTTTACTGGCTCTGAAAATCAAGGCAACAGAAAAACTTAACAATGTAGTCCAGAAACTGAATTTCATCGCACAGTCGAAAATGCCTGTTTGGGACGGAATTCATTCAGGATCATCCGGATGGACTCAGTCAAAACTTACATCCAATCCCGCTTCAGCCGCAGTTTACGCAATGCAGACAGAAATTGCCCAGCAGAGACTTGCTTCAAGCGAAATAGATTGGACAAGCTTTGAACGTCTTTATACCTGGTGCAATGTTCATGGGTACGAATGCAATACATATATAACAGACTCTATGTCCATTAGTCAGTTACTTTCTGCAATCGGTTCAACCTGCAGAACAGAAATTCTCAGAATGAATGGTAAAATTACCGCCCTGATGGATATTGAACGAAGTTCTGCAGTTCAACTTTTCACTCCAAGAAATTCTTATAACTATTCGGAAACAATTATTTCTGCAGACATCCCGGACGCCCTTAATATTGGATTTGAAGACAAAGATTCCGGTTATGCGGCAAATGAATTTTATGTATATAACACCCCAAGCGGAAACAAAGCAGAAGAACCGCACACAATCCAGGATGTTCAGCTCTGGGGAGTAACTTCAAGCGAACAGGCCCGCAAGCTTGGAATGTGGAAATATGCAGTCACACGCAATAGACCTTTTTTCCATACCTGGTCATGTGATGTTGAATATTTAATGTGCCAGAAAGGCGATTGGGTAAAATATGCCGGAGATATAGCTTTAATAGGGACAACACAATGTCGAGTTGCAGAAAGCCTGTATCATGACGGACAATGTATAGGGATTATTGTTGATGAACTGGTTCACATGTCTGAAGGAATAAATGTCATCCGCTACAGACAGAGTGACGGAACATTACACCTTCAAGAAATCATATATTCAGCAGAAGACACAAAAACTCTTTTATTTGACTCAGTTCTTCCAGGTGAAGATGCACCTAGTCCAGACGACCTTGTAACTGTCGGATTACAAAATTTTGACACAATCGATTTGATCATCGCAGACATTAAATGTGATGGTAATTTATCTGCAGAAATTACTGCGGTTGACTATTCACCAGCAGTATTTGACGTCGATAAGCCCGATTTCGTGTTACCGGATTTTGACAATAAAATAAGTTCCGTTCCAGCTACTGTTGACAATGGAATAATATCTCCAAGCGAATGGAATATATTTTTCACTTATCACGATGGTCTCGAAGAACCTGATACTCCAAAAGGTGATGGAACAACCAATGGCTGGCACACAACCCCTTCATCAGAAAGTATTTGGGTATCAAGCAAATACGCTAAAAACATTTTTAGCGGACAATGGTCAAAGCCACGCACAAATATAGGCCCTAAAGGTGAAGACGGTACAGATGGGAAAGATGGAAAAGACGGAGAAAATGGTAAAGATGGTCACACTCCGACAGTATCTATAACCAAAGTTGATGGTGCTACAACAATCACTATCGATGATGAATCAAGCACAATCAATGACGGAAAAGATGGTGAGGATGGAAAAGACGGAACTAACGGTTCAGACGGAAATGGAATTAGTGCTATAAATTATTACTATGCCGTTACTGAAACAAACAGTGTTCCTTCTGCAGATAGTGTTACTAGTACAACTATTCCAACAACATTTGATGCAACGAATCGTTTCCTCTGGCAGAAAGAGGTTATTACTTATACGAAAGTTGCAACTCCAAAAACAACGGTAGCACTTATTGGTGTTTATGGAGAAAAAGGAAATACTGGAGCAAAAGGTGATTCGTATTCTGCTTCACTCACGATGGGAAAAATGTCTACTGGAGTATGGTCTTTGAATGTATATAAAAACGGTGTTTTATGTACAGAAGATTTATACTTGAATATTAAAGTATTTAATTCAAATACCAATGCTTGGACTACAAGTGCATACAGTGGAACTAAAATCACAACTGGATCGTATTCAAATAATTATGGCACAGAAGGTCTTACGGCATACAATGTAAAAGTCTGTTCAGACAGTGGCTTAACAAAAGTTTTGTGTGAAGCAGAAACTCACGTTGGAGAAAATGGTGAAGATGGTTACACTCCAATTAAAGGTGTCGATTACGATGATGGTAATGGTATTAGTTCCATTGAATACACTTATGCCGTAACATCAACAAGTGCGGCTCCGGCTGCAAGTTCAGTAACTAGCACCACTATTCCTACTACATTCAATGCTACTAACAGATATTTATGGCAGAAAGAAGTTATTTCATACACAAAAACTTCAACCCCAAAAACTACTGTTGCTCTCATAGGTGTATATGGTGAGAAAGGTAATACAGGAGCAAAAGGTGATTCTGCACATTGGAACATGCTTCCTAACTCAAAGTTTCAAAACGGGACAACGGGTTGGACCGCTGATAGCGGAACTTTAACCGCAGTAAGTAATGATGCTACCTATGGAACTTATGCAACATTTAAGGCAAGCGGAACCAATAAACGAATATATCATAATTGTAATAACAACCTGGAGAGCGGTAAAACCTATGTTATTTCATACGTTGCAAGAGCAAGTGTTGCTAATGCCACCATATATCCTTCAAGAGCTTTAACAGATAATGCATCGCCACAGAAATTAACAACTTCATGGGCGAGATATACACAAACAATAACAATGACTGCAAGCTCTAACACTTTGTCATTTGTTGTTGGCGATACAACTACCACTTTCTCAATCACAAATATTATGGTTGAAGAAGGAACACAGTCTTCAGATTGGACCATGACCGGTGATGAAACAAAAGGTGCTAAAGGCGATCCAGGCTCACCAGGCTCTCCAGGAAGTCCAGGTGCTCCTGGAACACCAGCAATTGCAACAACCATTTCTACAAATACCATTTATGTCAAATGTGATTCAAATGGAAACGTCATGAATGCACAGTCATACACCATAAACGTCAATTCAAGGCAAGGAACTTCCAGAGTTGCACAGACTATCACAAAACCTTCAAATCCAACCGGAGTTACAATTACAGCAACTAACCCGACAGCTAATGCAGACGGTTCGATTGTATTTGCTTTCACCAATGGCTCAAATCTTGGAAATGTTTCAAAGAATGCGCTTACCTTTACAGTCGGAACTGCAACTTTTGTAATAAATATCATCAAAGACGGAATTGCTCATGGTCTTGGAATGAAAGTAAACTACAGCACTTTCACTACTTCGAATAACGCAGAAATATATTTCCATGGTTATGATGAAAACGGACAGCCGGCAGACGTTAACGGTTGGGTTATGTTTAAAGGCGAGAAAATGGAAATTGCTAAAGGAATGCATGTAAACCCTGATACACTCATTCCTTGGTCCGCTGATGTTTTCATGGTTAAGCGAAGCACCACTATTTTCAATGTATGGTATGACAGCACAAATACTACATGGAAATATCTTGCATCCGGTGGTTCTTCAACTGCAAATTGGTCATGGCAAGATACAGACATAATTTTCGCAAGATACAAGAACAGCTCTGCAAGTGAAGGAGCAATTCCTTCAGGAGTTATTTACAACCCTGCACTTACAAAAAGTGAAATCTTCATCCAGTCCTTTCAGATTGAAGCAAACTCTATCAAGGCAGAAAAAATTGATGTAGAAAGTTTGAACGTGAGCAAATTATCTTCACCAAGTTTTGCTTATGGTATCGGTTTTGCAATGAACGGAACGACTTCTTCAATAACTGTAAACGGAAGAACTGTTGAAGCAAATACTGAATATCATTATGGCAATGCAATATATATGTCTGACTACATAAAAACTGCAACAAATGTATATTGCACTTCTCTTGGGTATAAATCAGGAACATTTGGGTTATATCAAGGAACTTATAGTTCATCAGTTAATTATAAAAAATCTGATATTGTAATATATAATTCTTCATATTTTATTTGTAAAGTAGATTGCAAAAACGTTACTCCAAGTAACTCTTCTTATTGGTGGTTTATAGGGAGTGACCTAAACTCAAATACATCATTAGGAAATAGCTCTTTGAGTAATGTCTTGGGTGGTTCTTTTAATACAGCAATAGGATTTGAAGCATTAAAAGTATGTTCAGAAGGAAGCAATAACACAGCACTTGGAGCTTATGCATTAAACAAACTTACAACCGGAAACGCAAATTCTGCAATAGGAATTGGTTCGATGTTAAGCTTAACAACCGGTATTGCAAATGTTGGATTAGGAGATTTTTCATTACAAAAATTGACTACCGGAAATTATAATGTTGCAATTGGTAAAAGTTCAGGAACGAACCTAACAACCGGCAGATATAATATTTCTATTGGTTGTGATGCAACTTTCCCTAGTGATACTTTAGATAGACAATTTAATATTGGAAATCGTCTCTACTACCTAGAGTTTAGTAAAAATGCAAAACGTGGTGATGTATATTATACATTGAAAAGTCTCATGGCAAATTATTCAACAACAACCGGCTCACAAAAAGGTTATTCAGGCTGTATTGGTTTCTATGGCCGATATGCATTAGTTGGTGTTGGTTGGTATTCTTCAACCACAACAACAATGCGTTTTTATACTTATAATGAAGTTTCAAAATTAGATATTACCAAAGCACAAGCAGACGCAAATAACACAACTATTGGCGAAGATTTAGCAATTTTGTTTGTTAGAAATAACGAAACAATAGCAAATTAGAAAGGAATAAAGAAAATGAATAATCTCACACTTACAGTCACAGTAGAAGAAGGAAATCTCATCAAGGCAGGTCTTATGGAATTGCCTTACAAAGTTTCCTTTGCTCTCATCAATAAACTTGATGAGCAGGCAAGACAGCAAATGGAAAGACCTTCTACTGAATTACCGGACCAATGTAATCAGAATTAAGGAATGGTATTGAATAGAAACGCGAATCTGAAAATGGTTCGCTTTTTTTTATTTTTGAACGTTATTTGCTTCAGCATTTACTACTAAAGAAATAAAAAAAATAACAAATACAATAAAAATAGTTTTGTCATTTTTTCTTATAATTCTTTATTCAAAATCTTTTATAATTTATATCTTCTCCCAATGTTCAGGTTACTGTTATTTCTAAATTGAATTCTCTTTCTAGGGACCTGAAACTTACACAGTTCATAAAGAAACTTAACAGTATTCTTTCTGATGAAAATCTTCTTGAAAAAGATTCTTCGGTAATAAAATCTGTCATAAATTTTCTTTCAATTCACGGAGATTCAGAATCATTTAATGCGGCTTATGAGCTTTGGAATAAT
>JAZQOB010000127.1:0-23106 GCA_045627625.1 Treponema sp. | reverse complement strand
AGAAAAAGGGACTGGTGCAATTTTGCAGGTCTTGTACATTTTTATAGAGTGTGTAGTTTTGCGTTAGCAAAACTAAGGTGCAATAGTTAGAGAAAATTCAAATAGCACGCACAAAAATCCGTGGTTTGCTTACGAGATAACAAGCTCCTGTAAGATTCCGAGACCCATGGGGATTGAAGGCAACAGATGTAAAAAATAATTTTTTCAGAACTATTGTAAAAATAGGAGTAAATTTATTTGGAGGTAATTCAACTAAACAAATTTATAATGCTGCTTTAGACGGGAAGCTTGAAGAAAGAATAGAATCTACACCCGAAGAAGATATATATGGATTATCAAAAGGGATGAAAGAAGAATCTATTAATACGAAATTAATCATAGATAATGAGCAAAAATCGATGATTGATGTCATAGAAAATCAATTAACGGAAAATCAAGGAATAGTAAATAAAAATTATAATGCAAGAACTGGTCAATCAGGGTTGTCGGATATGGGAACTGTTATTGGAGGTCATACTGTAAAAGTATGGACAGATGATAATGAAAATAATAATAATTCTATTATTGTCCATCTTTATGTGCATGATTCTTTTGATTTTGAAAAGAGAAAAGATAGAAATCTTATTGGAGAAATATTAACAACAGTTGGAAGAAAAGCAAACTTACCCAAAACAGATATTAATGTGTGGTATGATTTGAAATTTAGATATTCTTATGAAGAAAATGGGATGAAAGAATATTATTATGTTGAATAAAAAAATCTTATCAGTTATTTCTTATTTATTATTAGTAATAAATATATATATGTATTCAGAGTCCAACAAACTTAATGTATTTGATTCTGTTTATCCTCATGAAACATTTGTATTTAACAGTAACCGGAATATTACAAACAAATGCAGAATGCAAATGCAGTATCCATATTATTCATATTATGTAAATGCAAAAGAATGTAAGTATGTAGAGTGTTTCCCAAATTTAGAAATGGGAATAACGCCTAAATATACAGAAGAAATGTCTATCTATATTGAAAATAAGTATACACAGATAAATTGCAGTCATCTCTATATTTTCCCGAATATTATACTAAATAGTGAAAATCTTAAAAATATTTTTTCATTTAAAAGAACAGAAAAAGAAACAGGGTACATCTTTAATTGTACAGTGTTGTCTTGGGAAGTATATGAAAAAGGATTGTCGTTAGATGTTGTTGTAAAAACGTCTTATTGGGGTTTAATTGAAGAACATTCCATAGTTTATTTTGAATTAAAAGAAGATGGTAAATATTATGAAACAGAGAATGCAAATAGCTTGGGCAAATTGAAGAAACACTATTCTGCTTCTGACTTTTTTTGCGACTATTTGGATGATGTATATTTAAAATATTTTTCTTATGATGGCTGCACTTTGTTTAAGATAAAAGGTTTTAGTAAAATAGACAGTGTTCTTGCAAATGAAATTATTTTTTATAACCGAATAAAGGAAGGGATAGAATTCATAACACCATACGGGTGCGGTTTTTTTGATTTTGAAACAGAATCTGTATCATTAGTTTCTAAAGAAAAATATATCGGGAAAGAATTTAATTATTTTGCTATTTTTGAAAATCACGATTTTAAAGGTGAAAAAAGGAAAAAAAATATAACTGAAGCTGATTTGAATCCTCCAAGTATAAAACTTCCATTGGAAGAAAAATATTTAATGAAAAATGCGATGAATAAGCAAAAATAGAGATGAAGTTAAGTACAATCACCCGATAACGACAGAACCGTATGAAAAAGTCAACTTTAGTACAGTCAGGAAACACCCTAATTTCTTAAGCAGCTACCAATGTAACTGCTGATTTTTCTCTGTAAACTGAAGGAGGAAGACCTCCTGGATTTACAGTTGAAATTCGTTTTCTGTTGTAATAAATCATGACATAGCGGAAGACTACGGATTTTACCTGTTCGACTGTCATTTTTTTAGTATTCATTCTGTACAGCTTTTCTTTTTTCAAAGTTGCAAAGAATGATTCCATTCTGGCGTTGTCGAAACATTTGCCAACGTCGCTCATGCTCTGAACTGCATGATGTTTCCCAATTACCTTTTTATAGGCTTCACTTGTGTACTGGCTTCCAACATCACTGTGAACTATTACACCTGACTTTGGTTTTCGTAGTTCAAATGCTGCTTCAAGAGCCGAAATGCAAAGTTCCTTTTTCATGTTTGTATCCATCGCAAGGCTGATGATTTCTCCCCCGAAGCAATCAAAAATCGGTGCGATGTACAGTTTTCCGTCTTTACAAGGAATCTGTGTTATGTCTGTCAGCCATTTTTCATCTGGCTTTTTTGCTGTGAAATCACGTTTCAAAAGATTCTGTGGTCTCATTCCCTTTTTGTCAGCTTTTGTAAGACCATCAGGACTTCTATGACTGGGTTTCATCAGGTTGCCATTACGCAAGGCTCGACGTACTGAACTCAATGAGGTTTCAATGCCTTTCTGAGTTAATGCTATAAGCATACGGTCTGCACCATAGTTATCATTGTCAGGATCTTCATCGAGAATTCTGTGAATCTCAACAAGTAAGTCCTGCCACTTTCTTGGTTTTTCACCGTTCCTGAGCCATTTGTAATAGCCTTTTTCATTGACCGAAAGAGTTCCGCACATCCGATTAACATGATACTTTTTCCTGTTGTCAAATATGAACCAGTGTATGCTTCGGACGGTTACTTCCTCCGGTCGTTTACGAAAAAACGGAATGCATCCTTGAGAATGTCGTTTGCTTCCCGAAGCTCCGCATTTTCTTTCATGAGTTTCTTTTCACGTTCTGTGAGCGGTTCTTCACCTGTAGGCTCAGATTTCAGAATCCGCTCCCGGTTACAACTTTTTCTCCAGTCAGCCAATGTGCCATAAACCAGTCCAAGCTGTGCACAGGCCTGTCTTACTCCAATTTCATCAGACAATTTAATTGCCTGTTCCTTGAATTCTTTACTGTACTTCATCGTAAATACCTTACCTTTTTTTTAGGGTATTTTTCGACTGTACTTTTATGTTAACTGTTCAGTATGACGTTTACGAAAATGATGTTCTTTTGAATTATAATCAGGAAGACTATGATGAAAAGAGTAGAATGCGTGATTTACAAGGTCTTTCTAATACAATAAATACAATAAACGATTTTAAAGGATCTACGGAAGGGAATGCATATTTGAGGATAGAAGAAAGAAACTAAGAATATAATATCACTTAACCCTTACACCAATTTTTATATTTCTATTTGGAATATGGATTGCGAAGGATTTTTTATTACTTTAACGACTTTATTATGTGCCATAGGGTAGTTCGGTAGATGCCGGCAAGAGTGATAAGATAACTGCCAAGGTGTGCGAGATTCTGCAGAGTCAACTGGGGATTCCAGGCGACGCGGTGTATGTAAGTTATTTTGGAACCGCCAACTGGGGCTGAAACGGAAGTAATTTTTAAGAAGAAAATAATTCGGGGCTATAGCTCACTTTTATAAAATAGAAAATACGTTAAAAAATAAGTTGCGGTAGCGGGTTATTTTAGCATTTACTATTTTATATTTTGAATAGAATAATTATTGAGATTGGTATATTATTGATTAGAATATTATGAATACGTTGTACGATCTTGAAGAAGTAATCCAATTTGCTCAAAAAAATGATAACATTATTAGCAAAAGCTTAATTAGAGATATGTTAATTTCACAATATAAAGATATAACGTATGAAGAAATATCAATCATTTGTGAGGAATTAACAAATAACCATAACCTTCAAATAGAGTATGAGGAATCTGAAGATTATATTGCTAATGGGTATGAGCGTATTACTGACGTGATACCATCAGACGTAAATATTATTCAGAGACCTTTGAATGTAAGTAATTTATTATCTCGATTAGAAAATGATGAAATAGATTTATATCCTGATTTTCAAAGAAATGAGAATTTATGGTCACCTGTAAAACAATGTCAACTTATTGAGTCTCTAATGTTACGAATTCCGTTACCTGCTTTTTATTTTAATGCACAAGATGATAATAAATGGATTGTTATCGATGGACTACAAAGATTATCTGCTTTTCGGAATTATTTATTAGAGGATAGGAAATTCGAGGGGCTACAGTTTCTAAAAGATTTTAATGGTTTATCTTTTAAAGATTTGCCAAGACAATACAATCGTAGAATTATTGAATCAGGTATAATAGCATATACTGTTGAATCAGGAACTCCAGATTCTGTTGTATATAATATATTTCAAAGAATTAATACGGGTGGTGTTACTTTATTGCCACAGGAAATCCGCAATGCTCTTTATCCAGGAAAAGCAACTCGTCTTACTTCTGAATTAGCAAAAAGTAAAAACTTTTTAGATGCAACGCAGATGGCTATTCATTCTGAACGAATGCAAGATCGTGAATATATAAATAGATACTTGGCTTTTACAGAGTTAGATGTTTCTGATTGTTATAAGGGGAATATTGATTTATTTTTGCGATTAGCTTTGAAAACTGTTAATTCATTTTCTGATGAAAAAATATTAGAAATTAAAAAAAATTTTGAAGATGTAATGAAAACTTGCTATAGAGTTTTTGGGAACTATACCTTTAGAAAATTTAATGATAATCGTAGAGGGGCAATTAATAAAGCTTTATTTGAATGTGTTTCTTCATCTGTAAAGAAAATGGATCATAATCAAAGAAAGCAATTAATAGACAAAAGAACAAAGGTTTTGAAAGTTTTTAAGCAATCATTTGAGAACGACGAGTTTAATTTATTGTTAAAAGCAGGAGATGAATATACTGTAATAAAAAGATTAAATGTGATCGATAAAGAATTAAGGAATTTTTTATGATTAATTCTATAGGGTTAAGAAATTTTAAGTGTTTTGAAGATGTTAATGTTGTACTTGGAAATATAAATCTATTTACAGGTCTAAATGGGATGGGTAAATCAACACTAATCCAATCTATTTTGCTATTGAAACAATCTTTAGAATATTCTGATGATAAGTTTCATCTAAATGGTAAATATACATCTTTAGGCAATTCGCAGGATATATTTTACGATAAGGCATCTGATGATGTTTTAGATTTTAAATTTGAAGTAGATAAAAAAACATATTCATTTAGTTCCTCTTATAAACAAGATGAGGGGTGTATTCCTTTTTTATGCAAAACAGAATGTCCAAATGATTTTCTATCAAAAATACGATACTTAAATGCTAATCGAATTATTCCTAATACATATTATGGAATAAACAATGGAGAAATTGATGATTTTGGAGTAAATGGCGAATATTCATTACAGTATTATCTAGAGAAATCAAATAGAGAATTAACAAATTCGAAAGTTATTATTAATGATGAAAAAGGAAATTCCTTAGGTAATCAAACAAGATTATGGTTGAATAAAATCTCACCAGGCGCAATGCCTGAAGTAAGCGTAGATAAAGAAAAAAGAATGACAACTTTGTCTTTTTCGTTTATTGAGGGAATTGAAAAATCTAAAGCGTATAAAAATATTAATGTTGGATTTGGTCTTACATATGTATTTCCTATTATAATCTCACTTTTAATATCAAATCCTGGTGACATTGTAATTATTGAAAATCCAGAGGCACATATTCATCCAGCCGGGCAGTGCATGCTAGGAGAATTAATTGCGCGTGTAGCTTCAAACAATGTTCAGGTTTTTGTAGAAACTCATAGTGATCATATAATAAATGGTATTAGGGTTGCAGTTAAAAATGGATTGATAGATTCAGAAAAAGTATTTACAGGATTTTTCTACAAAGATTTCAACGATAATTTTAAGCATAAATATATAGATATAAAAATGTTCAAAAATGGGAAAATGAGTGAATGGCCTGAAGGTTTTTTTGATCAATGGGATAATGCTCTTTTAGATTTATTATGATGTTGATTTTTAATGATATTTCTTTTTCAATCCCTTTTATAAATCAGTATGATGCAAATGATGCAATTGTAAATTTTGCACATCTTTTGCAATCACTAAAAGAAAAAAAAGTAAGTAAAGTCGATACTCTTAATATTAAGGTTCCTTATTCAATTAATAGTGAAACAGTTATGTCTTGTAACTATACTTTAGGTTCTGCTATTCGTGCTTTACATGAAGGTGATGGTAATAGAGAGTTGATTTCTTTTTTATTGAGTATGCTTACAAAACAAGGAATAGAAGAAGATGAACAACAATCGCCTTTTTTATATGTTGGTAAAGAATCTAAAATTTGTGCAAAATATAAAGATGAGTTTTTTTTAAGTGTTATTTCAGATCCTAACTTTAAAGATAATAGTCTTATAGGAAGTATAAATGGGAAACAAACAGAAATAAAAAATATTTCGAATATTGAGAATATAAGTTTCTATTGGAAAGAGCTGGGTTTTCGTGAATATGAAAGAAATGAAAAACACAAAATGAAAGAGGGATTTCAGAACGGAGTAGTTGTGTCTAAAGCTCCAGAAACTGATCAAAAAGGTCAAAATTTACTTAATGATGCCATTGAAGTAGATAATAAACTTTATAGTATTGATATGGAAGATGGAGATAAAATATATGAATTTAGAAATCATCATTCTAATAAATTCCATGGTTTTTTGAACAATGAGATTTCATCTGATATGAGAAAAAAAATTATAAAAATTAGTAAAGATAAAAGTTCTCAGTAGTTTTACACCGTTATTCTTGTTGATAATCAGGATTTATATTTTTGTAGAAACAAGTTTTATAAAGGTGTTTATGTAGAAAATTAAAGTTCTTGATTCGTTAGATGTCGTCAAGAGCAATAAGATGACCGTTAAGTTGTGCGAGATTCTGCAGAACCAGCTAGAGATTTCAGAGGACGCGGTGTATGTAAGTTATTTTGGAACTGTGGTCTAGCCCCCAAAAAATAAGCCACTTTAAAGGAGAGTTTTCTACCGTAAAATTATAGGAAGGTGGAAAAATGAAGAAAAGATTTTCAGAAGAACAGATTGTGAAGATGATTCAGGAACATAAGCAGGGGAAAAGTGTACTGGAGATCAGTCGTGAATACGGAGTTGCAGGACAGATTTTTTATAAGTGGCAGCAGAAATATGAAGACATGAAAGTCAGTGAAGTTCAGAAAATGAAGTCACTGGAAGAAGAAAATACAAAATTAAAGCGGCTTGTTGCAGAACCTTCACTTGAAAAAATGGTGATGAACGATGTTATCAACTTTGCAAGCAAAGTTTTTGAGCCATAGGTATGGTATTGTACTCACACATCTTACGATGTGTTTGGCGCTCATAAAAAACTTCTTAAGCCCAGATTGATAAAGCCAATTGTAAATTTTGTGCTTGAAAGATTCGGGCTTAGTGTAAGGAAAAGCTGCCGTATTCTTGGCATCAATCGGACAACTTATCTTTATAAAGAGAAAGAAAATGACGATTTTGAAATCCTTAAACAGATGAAAAACATTGTATCAAAACAACCCAAAGCAGGCTGTTCCATGATAACAATGCAGCTGCATCAGCTTGGAATAAAAATCAATCATAAACGAGTTGAACGAATATACAAAGAAAACAAAATGCAGCTTAAAAACCGTAAGAATGGCCGTAAAAAGTTTTCAGTAAAGAAACGCGAAGAACATATTCTTACAGAAACACCAGGGAACTGGATAGCGATAGACTTTGTGATCGACTGCATTGCCAATAAAAGGTCTCTTAAAAACCTGACTGTAATAGATGCTATTTCAAAAGTAGTACCAAGAATAGTTTCTTCATAGTCAATGCAGGGTAAAGATGTCGTAGAAGTATTAAACAATATATGGACAGAAGAACCTTTCACGTATTTACAGACAGACAATGGACCTGAGTTCAGGGGGTATTCAGTGCAAAAATGGTGTAAAAATCATTCAGTAAAACAAATTTTTCCCCGGCCAGGAAAACCGACAGACAACTATTTTATCGAATCCTTTAATCGAATATTCCGCGATGAATGTCTGAAAGAAAATTATTTTACGTCTCTGTCAGAAGCAAAGGAAATAATTGAATCCTGCGAATTGAATACAACGAAAACCGCCCTCAGAAAGGATTAAATGAATTGACTCCAAGCCAGTTCAAAACTAAACTTAAACATATGAAAAACTCGCCTTGATTTTGATCAAATCTTGTGGTGTGACCAATGGTGTTGAATTGTCTTTTCGCAATGATACAGAAAGAATACCACGTTGGGAATATGTGATATTGATTATAGAAGAGGATATCATAAAAAAGATTTATCTTGTTGATGAAACAGAATTTATATAATACAAGGAAACATACTATTGCAAGACCAAAGTCAGTTTTTGCGTTGCGAAAACTGACTAGATTCCTTTGTCTGTATGAAGATGCTGTCTGTTACCTTCCTTCTAAAAATTTCCACAGGCTTGCGCTGGCTGTCATATTATAATGGTAATATATTATCAAATACTGACTTATACAATTCAATAAAGACCTCATCAGTAATCGCTATTAGATAATAAAAGAAAAAGAAATTTGTATATTTATAAATGGGATTTTCTAATATAGAAATTGTTGGAAGGTATTTCATATAAGAATGTACGTTATGAGCACACTTATTCCTATAATCAATCATTAAATCATATACCTTAGATTCCGAGAAAAATGCTCTATTTGTACCAAGAGTATTTATATTAATACATTTACGTAATTTTTTTGAATCATTAAAAGATCTTTCATTTAAATAAATTAAATCACTATCATCATAAAATTTCTGAAATTTTTTTTCTAATTCCTTTATACTTTTGTTCTTCCAATCATCTGTCAGTGGAGATGACTTCCCTATCATTCTTAACTCGTCTAATAAAGCTTTATATGCAAAATTTTTAGAATCATAGGTCGAAAATCCATCATGTGCCTTTTCCGTTAAAAACTTCTGTCTAAAATGCAAATCTACTGTAGCAATATCCCAGGTAATACATTTGCACTTTTGTTCCATAAAACCAGTCATTTTTAAAAAAATAGTTTGAAAAAAATACTCTGATAAAGGATAAAACTCAATTTTATCTTCAAATACTCTCAATGTCCGCAAAGCATCTTCCAATATAGATAATGCAGGTGTAAGAATAAGCTTTGAATGTTCTGTTTCTTTCATTATTTTTCAAATATCCTAAGAGATTCGTTTATTCTCATATACAAGTATTTCAATGCTGACGGAGTTTTAGAATGGAGATGGTCTGCTTTAAACTCTGAGGCTTTCTTACTTATTTTTTCTTCAATTATTTTTATATTGCCATCATTAATAGAGTTTTTTAAAAAAATTGATATATAGATTAAACCAAAAAAAAACAAATCATAATCAATGATAGACGGATTTTTCCCAAAATCGATATTAAATTTATTTAAATTATTTATAAACAGTTTCATTCTTTGATCTCTATCATTAATAATTTTTATTATTTCTTTATCTATTTCTTTTTCGGAAGATACTACATCATAGACAAATGACTCATAAAAAGATTCCATTTTTCTGCTATATCCATATGCCAATTTTTCTGTAGTTTTTGAAATATGAAATTTTGCTAACAAAGAGAGATAGCGAACAAAATCCACTTTATGTTTTTTTAAAATATCATTTGATGGACTAAAAAATGGTTGTAATTCAGTCTTAAGATAATACAACGCTTCTCGACTCTCTGATGGCTGTAATGAAACTCCTTGATAATTAATATTTCTAAATGTTGAAGAGAAAAAGTTTTGTTGTTCTTCTTCATTATTTGAATCAATCATTACCAATGTGAAACTCATATAAGAATTGTAAAAGAAGCTATTAGATAAATTAAAATCCTTTTTTTTATATGGTTTTCCTTTTACAGATTCACATATTTCTTCAATTGTTTTTATCGATCCATTTAATAACCTAGAAAAAGTCCATTCTATAACATTGGATTCCTCGTCAACAATATCATCGTTTTCATCCTGAGGTTGTAACGCTTCCTTTCTATATTGATCACGATCAGGAAATAATCCCATTTTGGCTAACAAAATTGTTGTTAATCTTTGCTGTCCATCAAGGATATAGTTTTCTTTTTTTCCATCTTTTACAAAAGTACCAATAGTAACAGGAGGAATAAACTGTTTGTTCTTTAGGCTTTCAATTAATTTTTCAGCTCGTTCTTCATCCCATACAAAATATCTTTGATAAGGTGGAAGTTTTATATTTAAAGATAAAATAAGTTTTATCCAATGATCTAATGAGTATTCCCCAAAATATGTTTGCGCAGGAACAATTTTTGCCATTCTTTAATCCTTTTAGGTTTATTATAATGAAATAGTCAAGAAAAATATAGTACCAAATACTTCTTAAATCAGGCTGTTTTTTGTTTTGCAGTTTCTGATAATCTGAATTTTGTTAGGAGAAGATCTCCGTTTACAGGGCTGATTCTTACCGTATTGTAGTAAGTGAAAATATACTTCCCGAAAAAGTTATATTCGGTAAACGTAAAGCTACTACATAAATAAATTTTATGTATTTTAGACTGCACTAATATTGAATATCCCATGGCAACACTTTTTTCCTATTTCAAAGATTATAAATATATTAAAATAATATCAGTTGATACTGAGAAATTATCAAATGTTGTGAACTAACATTTGATAATTTCTTTTATTCTATCAGAATCAATCAATCCAAATCCTTCAAATATTCTTCAACATTTTTATATTCAATGCCATTTTCTTCTATATAATTGTCGCCTTTATAGAGCACTGTTCTGGAAAGAATTTTTCCATATGTTCGTTCTGTTAAAGCCAGTTTTTCTTTATTAATGAGATGCTGACATTGTTTTTCAAAGCGTTCTTTGGAGTGTTTCACTTCATATATTTGACAGGTTGAATTCTCAGAGTCAGTGATAATCATATCAAATTCACCGTTGGAGAATTGTAGCTTGAAAGCCTGCTTTTTAGTATTCCATTTTTTAGCAAGAGATTTTTTTGTTTCCAGCATGACAATGTCTTCTAGCATATGCCCCATAACATCTTCAGAAATCTTTGTAGAAATGACGGATTTAATATTTACATCCAAAGCATCAATTTGAGGATCTTTTAATAATGCATAAATCAACGCCTGCGCCTGACAATATCTCATCCCTGGTTGAGTGAATATATAGTAGTTTTCACTGGAATTAAGGGAAGGATTATCAGCGTACCTTTGCTCAATATTAACCTTTTCAATTAAATCCAGAGATTTCAAGTATTCCTTAATTTCTTCTATATGAACAGGAGTAATACCAATTGTTTGTTCTTCTTTTTCTTTTATAGAAAGTATTTTTTTTAATGTTTCAAGAATCTTTGTAGAATCAATATCATCTAATATCTTAGTTCGAACAGATTCATCTTTGCTAGAACGAAGTTGTTGTGATGCTGAACCTAAATCATGAGATTTAAACAACTTAGTAATAACTTTTACTGTAAACGAATGATTCAAATCTTCAATAATTCTATTTATTGCATTTGTAAGTTCATCTGCTTCGTATAATGTTCTAAGCTGTCTAAAATATTTTCCATCTTTAAAACATTCAAGAGAATGCTGGATGTTTAAACAAATAGCCGTATCAATATAATGTCTAGTACTCTCATCATCACGGAAGGAAGCGTCTTTTGCATTAATTTCTTTGCTTTCAAAATCAATTTCTCCGGCCTTTAAGGTTCCTCCATAACGAATGTATTCATCAATATCGTTGATACTCAACAGTCTAGAATGTTCTTTAAACGGAATGTAAGTTGTATGAACCATTATTGCACGGTCGTAAAGTTCGTCATTTATTGCAAAATGAAATCCAAGGGAATCAGTTCCGGAAAGTACAATTTTCATTCCTTGTGCAGCATACACATCAGAAAAAAGGGAAGAGGAATCAATAAAATCATTTATAAGAGTAACTTCATCTATAAACAGATATTTGTATCCTAAATCTCTGAGTTGAATGATATCATTATTTAGATTAGCAATCGTATCGGAAGTTCTGCACTTTATGTAAACTGATTTTGATAACATCTCTTCATTTAATTCTGAAATAAGCTGCTTAAGTATTGTTGTTTTTCCAGTGCGCCGTAATCCATAAACCACACAGATTTTATCTTCAGTTTCTCCATAAACATATTTTTGGACAGTGTCAAAACAATCTCTTTTGTGATATTTCTGTGATGGAAAAGCAAAGTTTTTTAAAACCTGTCCAATAGAATAACTTGTAGTAAGGGTAAGTTTTACAGCTTTTAATTTTTCTGTTGAAGAATTAGTTTCAAGAAATTTCAGTTCCTTTTCAAGTTTTTTACGAAGGTCTATCTGTCTCTGAATCACTTCAATTTCATCTTCTGAAATACGTATACTAAACTGTTCACCGTTTACAGTTCCCTGGCGATAGTAATAAACTTTTTTATTAACTGTTCTGTGAGTAATATAACCTTTGGGAAGCTGATTAATCTTGTTTTGTAATTCTTCAATTTCAGACATAGTTTATCTTCTTGTTTACATTTTAACCGAGTTTAACTGCATTGTAAAGCCGGTAAATTCGGTTAAAATTGTGTTAATGTTGAAAATCAAATAAAGATGAAGTCGAAGTAAAACGGCATACACACAACAGGGGACTGCTTTATGGAAGACTGAAGAAGTGGGAACGAATTATAATCTTATAGGTAGACAGAATCTTTATTATGACTTACTAGCTTTAACGAAAATTTCTACATTTTCCTTTCCAGCCTGTCATAATCTGAAGACAGTACAAAACACAGTAGTTTGACAGCTCCAGCGTTTTGAGACAATCAAATACATCATCAGTATTCAAACCTTCCTGAAGCATAAACAACTTTTCCCTGTCAAGAAGAGATTTTACCTTGAGTATGAATGCTGAGCAGAGATAATGCTATTCAACTTATCTCCCTTTTTTGTGGTACTACACAATATCAATATAACACATTTTATTATCTATTTCAATTTTTTTTATTTCTAAACGTAAGATAAAATTCGCTTTTCAGAATAAGAAATTAAAAACCCAACAAAGCAGTTTTTAATCCTAGTAATGCAATCCTCTTCAGATTGTAATATTTTATTTCATCGACTGTATCTGTTATAGCAGGAAAATGTTTATTTATATGAAAAAAGGAAATAAGTATCATTAAAAACGGAGGATTTTATGGATATACTGACAGATACACCTTTTAAGATTCTGAACCAAGGTCACTGCGATACTATTGTTGAATACAGAAACATTGAAAATGACCTTCCCTTATATGAACAGAAATTCCTTGAATCTAAATCAATTAAATTCAAGAAACAACAGATAGATTTTAACAGTGCTGAACTTTATAACGAAAAGCTTCGTTCCATGTACGCAAATATAGATTCTTATAAGATAAAGTTTCTTCCAGAAATATATAAAACGAAATATTTCAAGACATATAAAATAAACCAAATTATTACTGTTACTGAATATCTACAAAAAGTTCTAAAAATGATTTTTTCTATTGATAACATGGTTTCAAAACTTGAAGAAAGAGTAGAAATAAACATCAGAGAAAAAGAGTTTTATTCCATAATCGACAAAGATATTTTTAAGATAAAATTAATTATTGAAGAACTTCTAGATTCTTTGTGTAATGTAAAAGTATCGATTACTGAACTTCAGACAGATAAAAGCAGTGTAAACATTAAAGAATTTGTAAATGAAATTTGGGAGATACTATTACTTTCTCTTGCAGTATGTTATGTCCCGGATGAATTTGCATCAAAAATTGATTCTCTTTTCCCTGGCATTACTTTAAAAAAAATAAGTTCTCTAGGGCAAGATACTGGTAATAAAGAACTAATTCTGGAACATTTAATAAATTTGAAAGAACATTTATTTTTTGTACTGAATCTATTTATTACACATCTATCTAATCAGTTTTCTTTTTACGTAACATCAGAATGTTTCTTAAATAATCCCAAAGGGCTGGCTATTTTTGTAATTCCTATGAGTATGTACATTATGTTTGATTTTTATCAAAGTGGTCTGACTTTTTCAGAATCTGTAAAAAAGGATTCAAAAGATCTATACTACATTAACTCAAAACAAATGGAATTCTTTAAAACAGTTGACTATTATCTAAAAAACTTCCTAGAAGAAGCAAATATTATTCGTGAAAATATCAAAACTGATGATGAAATCTTTAACATCATTACTTTTCTTTCTGATTATAAAAAACTTGTTCCAAATGCAAGGACAAAACAGCTAGAGTCTTTTTTCGCAGATCCTGTTGTCTATGAAAAAATGACTGTTATGGTTCAAAATGCAAAGCATCTTATGGTCGTCAGTATTTCTAACAATGAAAATCCCTGGGACGTAGTTAATCTAGTTAAAGAAGAAAAAGATATTGATAACAGTACCATATACTTTCTGTTAAAACTATTTGAAATGCGTACAGATGAATCTATTAAATTTCCGCAGTCGCAGTTAAGAGATTTGTTGAATTTATGTGCGTATTCAACACGTCCTACTTCAGGATGTATGAACGAACATGTAAGAAGATATTACAGAGGAAATTACCATGTATCAGAATCCTATGATAATCTTTTTTTACCGATTTTAATGAGCTAATATAAAGGGTGGACTTCACTTTTGTGAAGCGCAGCCCAATTATTGGACACTTTAAGGACTGCTTCCTGAATTGTCAAGGGGTCAGTCCTTAAAATTTAACCTTACTTCTCTTTTCATTGTAACAAACCTTTCGTTCTGAACGAAAAAGTTGATGTACTCATTACACGCGGTTTCCTACCCCTCTTCTTATGAACGCTTTAATTTCTTCAAGAAAATCTTTTGGATTTTCAGCAAGTTTTTCTTCCCACCGTGTAGTTTCTCCAATATCAGCAAGGTCTTTGAAATCAGTCTTGCTCAATGCAGAAAGAAGATTTTCACCGCTTTCAGTTATGAGAATGTTTTTTCCATCAAACTGAATAAACTTGGATTTCAATAATTTTGGAATAAATGTGTGCCGGGTGGCCGGAGTTCCTAATCCGGCAAGTTTCTGCTCTTCTTCATTTTTCGGATTTTCCATAAATGTCAGGATTGAAGCCTCATTATAAAACTTTGGCGGTTTTGTGTATTTTTCAAGAGCTTCAACCCTTTTTAATGACAAAGAATCCCAGTTTATATTTGAAAGATTCTGTTTGTATTCATCATCTTCCTGTTCACTCTTTTTGACGATTTTTCTGAACATTTTCCAGCCCCTATCAACATATTTATGACCTTTAATTTCAAATGTGCGGTCCTGCACATCTAAAGTCACTGATACCGATTCTATCTTGCAGACTGGGGCAAATGCGAGCATAAAGCGTTCAAGAATCAGATAGAATACATTTTCTTCCTCCACTGTTGCTTCTGCCGGAATCTTTTCCAACGGAATAATGGCATGATGGGCTTCCAGTTTTGAATCATTAAAAATACGTTTGTTTGAGCCATCAACAACACCATTGGAATGAAGCTGAAAATATTCAGGACACTGACTGATGAATTTAGAGAATAAATCATGGCAAAGTTTTACATTGTCTTCTCCCATTACCCTGGAAGGAGTTCTCGGATAAGAAACGCATTTATGCTTTTCATACAGTGACTGAACAATCGAAAGAGTTTTCTCGGCAGAATATCCGTAGTAAATAAAAGCATCCTTCTGCAAATCATTAAGACTGTAAAGCAGAGGCGGATAAATCTGTTTAAGTGTCTTTTTAGTATCAATGCAATTTGCTTTATGACCGCAGGCTGAACGAAGACTAGACAGTTGTAATGTATCAGGAAATCTCGTTTTCCCATTTTCAGAATAGATTCCTTTTACCTCAAATGTGCAACCTTGCGCATCAAACGTACCTTCGTAGCTATAAAACTTTTCTTTTTTGAAGTTTTTTACATCATGGCAGCGTTCATTTATTGCAGAGAGAACAGCAGTCTGAACTCTGCCGACTGGAGATAAAGTCCCGGATTTGTTAGTAATAAATCTGGTGACATTCATTCCTATAAGCCAGTCTGCTTTCTGTCTTGCAAATCCCTGGGCAGCAAGAGTGTTATAATTGCTTAAGGATTTTGCATCAGCAATTCCTTCTTTAATAACGGACGCAATGAGAGCCTGAGAAACCCAGAATCTTTTAATTCTTGAAAAATCAGAAACTGCAGCTTTCTGTAGGCATTCACGGGCAATTATTTCCCCTTCCCTGTCGGCATCCGTTGCAATCAGAATCTGATCGTTCTTATGCTTTTTGATTAATGAAACAACAGTTTTCTCAACATCTTTTACAGTTGGATTTACAGAATAAATAAAATCTGTCGGAATGACTGGTAGAATCTTCCAGCTTTTATATCTGGAATCATAGGCTGTTGGTTCTGCAAGATTATACAGATGGCCTACACAATTGGTGATTACAGTTTTCCCATCAGCAGACTTGTAGATTTTTTCTGATGAAGAATAGCAGCAGCCGAGAGCTTTCGCAAAGTCTTTTGCAACGCTTGGCTTTTCAGTAAGAATCAACAAATTATCTCCTTACCTGGGCAGGCAGAAGCATTTGTCCTAATATTTATTTTAATACATTACATTCACGTAATCAATATGAAAATCAACAACCTCGCCGCAAGCAGCGAGGTATGTAGTTCTTAATAAGTGGTTGCAGTCGGATTTAATACCCCCTTATTACGACGCAAGCGTTAGAGCTTTGCCCACGTATTAAACCCGACCCACGAATAAAATGTGAGAGCTTGTTCATTTGGAGAGAAAAAACTGTGAGAAATCGGCTCTAATTTACCCTCCCGATTGCTCACAAGATAAGCGTGTAAAGCGACCGGCTTAAACATCAATGGCAATCGGGTAAGTCGTGTAAAGTTTTGCTTTTGCTGTAAAGTTTTTTGTGACACCTTTGAAATTGACTTTGAAAACCAATTTCGTTAGATTCTAATCTGCCCAATTAGAAGCCTGCCCATATAAAAAGCATTGTTTAAATGTGAAAGGTTGCACATCTAAACTGCAAGGAGTTTTTATATGGACAAAGTAAAATCATTATTCAATCATCCAAGAAAAGAAGACCCGGAAAAAGAATCACACTTATACGAATGGAAAAGACCGTCGTATCATAAAGACGATGTAAGCCAGCTGAACCGTCTTTTGAAAAAAATGGGAAACAGCAGATGTGAAAGGTTGCACATTGAAAATGAGGAAACGGAATTTAATCACAGTGTATTTTCAGAAGGCTTTGAGTCTAATCGCAAACAGAGAGTTGTTTCAAAAGTTTCCTATGGTTTTTCAAAAAGAAAACATCTTGAATATTTGAAAAAATATATGCCCCAACTAACAAAGGATGAAGTCTCTGATAAACCTGAATTATTCGGAAGTGATTTTGAAGAATACGAGGCGAATATAGTTCCTTTCCATTACAAGATGATTATTTCTCCTGAAAATCAGAATGTAGATCTTGAAGTACTTACCCGCCATTTCATTGAACAGTTGGAGAATTTAACCGGCTACGAACTTTATTGGGAAGCTGCAATTCATACAAATACCGAACATCATCATGCCCATCTCGCTATTAATGGTGTTGATAAAAATGGACAAAAAGTTCGATTCACGAGAGAGATGATAAAAGAGAAAATGAGAACGATTCTAAGTGAGGCCGCAACCAATATGGTTGGAGAACGAATTTATGATGAAATAAAGGCAGAAGAAGCAAGACTGCCTCTTGCTCCAAGATGGACAAAACTTGATGAACGGCTTTCACAGTATAAAGGCAAAATATATTCCAGAGTCCTGGATGTAAGTTTACAGCAGCGATTAAGTTATCTGTGTCAGATTAATCTTGCGGAAAAAAAAGGAGAACTTTTTACGCTTAACTCTGACTGGAAAGAAAAACTTCAGATTTTTGGACGATACAATACATTCATGTCTGAATACCTTAATCTTAGTGGAAATATCATTCTTTATCAGGGAGGGCAGCTTAATGGTATTGTTGAAAAAACAATTACCTTTGATAAAGACGAAAGCTGGAACGACGCAGTTATTGTCAAAACTTCAAATAGAAGAGTTTATGTTCCTGTTTATAACCTTCAGAAAGAAAATATCGAAGGAAAGCATATAAACATTAATATGCCATATTTTGATTCCATGAGGAAAATTTCAGATAAGGAGATTAAGATTCAAAGAGATAAGTCAAAAAGTACGATTTTTGAAAGATAGTACACTTTACTTATCGTAGTGTATTAGTATAAATATTGACCAACAAGCTCCTTTTTGATTATATTTGATTTAGTATCTTGCCTGCCCAGGTGGAGGTACAAATTTGAGTTCCAAAAACTATAACTCAAAAGGAACTAACGACACACCATTTAACCCACAGCTCCAGCACTTCGATTTCATCTGCGGTCAGGTGATGCATGAAAACCGCATCTTGAAATTCGTCGTCATTGGGGCCGTGCTGTCTTTCTTTTTATCCGTCGGCATCTGTATCTATGCAGTAAGCCAGCCAGATTCTATTCCAGTATTAGTTACCATGAATGATTTTGGGGAAACAGAATACATTGGTCCTGTTTCCCGAAAGAATTATCAGAACTTTAATGTTCCTGAAGTGGCAATTTGTGCTCAGGTCAAAGAATTTGTAAATCTGATGAATACGCTTTCGACTGATAAAACCGTCATGAAAAAAGCTGTAAACAAAACCTATCATCTTCTTACATCTACTACTGCTTCAAAATATTCCACACTTGTAAAAGAAGATAATCCGTTCAAAGACTTTGGTTCACGAACTAAAGAAGTCCTTTTCCAGACAGAACCGTTAAAAGTTTCCAACGACACATATCAGATTGATTATCAGGTTGTAACTCGTCAGCTTTCCGGCCAGCTTATGAATAACGAAACATTCCGTGCAGTTATAAGCGTAAAGATGTTGCAGCCTGCAGAAGAGGATATCAAGGACAATCCGTTAGGGATTTACATCACCGCCTTTGATATGAAACCAATAGACACAAAAGCATTGTATCAGAAGTAAAAGCAACAGGAGGAATACTATATGAAAAAATTACTTATGATTTTGG
Organism: Treponema sp.; assembly: GCA_045627625.1. GTDB lineage: Bacteria > Spirochaetota > Spirochaetia > Treponematales > Treponemataceae > Treponema_D. The sequence goes on along the minus strand of JAZQOB010000127.1, from coordinate 4,026 downwards.
GAACAGGTATTATATTTACAGCCTGTTCAACTGCACAGCATATCGGAAATATTAATGACCTAAATCCTGAATCTCCAATCTCTATTATGGAAGAAGAGATTCATGTAAATAAATCTGAAGTAGAGAACTGTGAAATTCAAGAAGAACAGGAAAAAAAAGAAGAAAACATTACTGTTGTTTATATTGAAAAACCAGTCTATATCCCGGAAGAAAAGGCTTCCAAAAATGATTACACTCGCAAAAGTGGTATAGATGCTGTAACTGAAAGCCAGAAGGCTGCTACACAAAGCCCTGAAAACTATAAAAGCGGAACATTTTTTTATCAGTATAATGATGACTTTGTATATGAAGTATATGCTCAGCCATATCATCTTACAGACATTGCCCTTCAGCCTGGTGAAGTAGTAATCGGAACCCCTCTTCTTTCAGAAGACGAATCTGTCTGGGAATTGACCGCTGGCGTTGGCCGCGATCCTGTTACAGGAGAAGATGTACAGCATCTTTTCGTAAAACCAACATATTCAAAACAGGATTCAACACTAATTATCATCACAGACCGTAGAGTTTATCATTTTAGATTGAAGTCCTTTTCAAATACACATATGGCAATAGTTAAATTTACATATCCTCTAGAAAAAAATCGATGGGCAACAAAAATTGAAGACACTATTGTTTCTGAAGATAATTATATAAGGAAATCAAATCCAGAATTTCTTTCATTTGATTACAAAGTCAAATGTTGGAAATTAAAAAAACCAGATTTTATCCCGGAACAAGTTTACGATGATGGTCAGAGAACATACATTCAAGTAGGAAAAACCGTCCTTCAAAAACAACTTCCTGTTCTTTTCAATGAAGACAATGAAATTATAAATTACACCGTTAAGGGAAATGTATTTATTATTCCTCGTTTAATTAATAAAGTCACTCTTAAACTCGGAAAAGACAAAGTTCAAATTGAAAAAAACATTACTAAATCAACCTCTTGGAGAAAATGATATATGATTGATGAAGAAAAACAGAAAATACAACACGAAAAGGAATCGGATGATGATTTACTTCTTGAAGATGACAGAGAATACACTCCTCCAGAAGAAGAAAATGAAGCTACAATTTTAAATACTGCTGGAATCATAGGTATTTTTTTGTCAGTAATTTTGATTGTCTTTCTTATAATATTTCTGACAAAGAATACAGGCACAAATAAAAAGAAAACAGAAGTTTTTTCTGAGCTCGATAAAGCCGGTTCAAAAACGGTTATTGAATTTAAGGATAAGTCATCGCAGGATTACTCTTCAGAAGAAAAAATTTCACTTGAAATTGAAACTGATAAAGAAGACATTGAACTTGATGATGTACTTGATTCCTTACCGGCAGAAATTCGAGGTCCTGTACAGGGGGATGTAATGAAAAATACTGTAAACAATGACAGGACTTCATATCATAGCAACTCTTCTGTGCGTCCTGATACTAAGAACTCTAAAAGCCCAAGAAAAATCGAAGGGCTGGCAGGAAATTCTCATTCTATACAGCAACAAGAGGTGAATCTTGTAAATCAGCTTATGTCAGGAAATTATGGAATAAATACTTATGGACAGAGAATGTCAAAAGAAGAATTCATTGCACAGCAGATGTCTCAGACACAGAATATACAAAATCAGTTATATGGCTCAGGTGGCAACGCAGGAACGTCTTATAATTATGGAAACATAAAAGATAACTTTTTTAATTCTTCTGTTGGAAAAGCAGGCAATGGAAGCTATTTGAGTAGGACAAGCCTTTGGGATGGAACAATTATTTCAGGAGCACTTCTTACTGCCATTAATACCGATAATCCTGGTATTGTAATGGCTCGTGTCACAGAAAACGTATATTCCAGTCAGGATCATTCTTATCTGCTAATTCCAGAAGGGTCCATCCTTATGGCAACTTATAATTCTTCGATTTCTTACGGGCAGAATTCCGTTCAAGTTGCGTGGAATCTTTTAATAAGACCAGACAATTACAGAATTCAGCTTGGAAACATGAATGGAGTAAATGCACAAGGTGCTAGTGGGTATGCAGGTTCTGTCTCGAATCATCCTTGGGAAACTCTTAAAAGCCTTGGCATAGTTGCAGTTTACAGCATTATTCAAACAGAAATTGCTGATATAATTAAAAATGAAAAAAATGAATACCTTCAAAATGCAATGACGGATGTGTATTCAGAAGCAGCAAAACTAGGAAATAAAATGGTTGACAAGGCACTGGATATAAAACCGACTATAAAAATTAAAGAAGGTACAGAAATCAAATTAATTACCAACACGCCTCTGGAATTACCTCCTGTAGAAGTTTTTCAGGCAACAGAAAAATATGTCCGTACAAGAAAGTAATTAGAAAGTTTTTAGAAATATAAAATCAGCAAGTCACCAGACCTGATGACTTGCTGATTTTATTTTAGTATACCAATTTTTTGAAGCGTGAAAAATTCATATAATAATAGGTATTTTAGTAATCATGATTTGTAATTATCTCATTTATATTAATATCACCGTTAGGAAAAATTTCATAAATTAAACGACCAGCTCCCCTTCCTGAACCAGTACCTTTTATATCAATAGCCCATTGACCTTTACGATTACCTGCTAAAGCATGATTATGCAATCCCCTTACATCTCCATCTTTCAACGCCTCTACAGCTTTGACGTATCCAATTTTTGCTTCAGGACTGAGTTTTTTTACTGCTCGTTCTACATTTTTAGGTATATTAACTTGCTTATTATCAATAACTGCCTGCTAATTATTATATATGTTATAGATTGAGTTACATTCTGTAGCAGTCAACCAAATTAATTATAATACCTTGCAAGAAAAAATACTATCATATATTACTGTTACATTTGACTCTTTTACAACGAAAAGTTTTAAATTACCATGGATTCCTTTTTAATTACTCTGTAGCAAATGTTGGTTCTGTTTCATAAAATAAATATATCTGTGCAAAAACACGCCCATAGGATTTACCGGTGTCAAAGTTGCCTAGTTTTTCCGTAAAATCAGGGTCTGACCTTTCCATTTTCATCCGTTTTGTTCGTTCTTCAGGCGTTTCTTTAGCCAGTTCTGCCGCTAATTTGTATATTTCATCATAGTTGTTTATGATGTCGTTTACATTTCGGATTTCTTTATTAAATAGCCCTGTTAGTGCACGGCAATTTACGCCACCCCATCCGACAAATTTATACTCAATTTCTCCTTCTGTATTTCTGCCTATTTTATCAATATATATGTTATCCCCTGATAAATATCTGTCAAACTCCTTAATCAATAAATATCCACCGTCTTCTAGATAAATATGTGCAAAATATATTTCTTTACTCCACTTATCATGCTGACCAACTTTCACTTCCAAAACATTCGGGTTTTTCATTATTTCTTTTTCCAGCTGGTCGCACCTGCCGTTTGCAAAAGCCATGCTGTTTAAAAACATGAACAGAATTAAAAACAGACATTTTTTTATTTTTTTCAACATACTGATACTCTCATTTTTAATTACTCTGTAGCAAATATTGGTTCTGTTTCTTTATCAAGAGGAGACTGATATTTTCTTGCAAAAACACGTCCATAAGATTTACCGGTGTCAAAGTTGCCAAGTTTTTCCGTAAAATCAGGGTCTGCCCTTTCCATTTTCATCCGTTTGGTTCGTTCTTCAGGCGTTTCTTTAGCAAGTGCTTCCGCTAATTTATATATTTCATCATAGTTGTTTATGATGTCGTTTACATTTCGGATTTCTTTATTAAATAGCCCTGTTAGTGCACGGCAATTTATTCCAAAATCAACAAACTCGTATTCGATTTTTCCTTCTGCATCTCTGCCAATATAAAGAACATTTATATTATCACCTGATAAATATCTGTCAAATTCGTCAAGACATAAAAAGCCGCCATTTGTTAAATCAATATATGCGTCATAAATTTCTATCATCCATTTATCATATTGACAAACTCGTGCTTTTAGCACATTCGGATTTTTCATTATTTCTCTTTC
>JAZQOB010000126.1:0-20584 GCA_045627625.1 Treponema sp. | reverse complement strand
TAACAGCCTTCACGGTGAGGACATTGCTTACATTTTTCAATGTCAAAGTAATAGGTCTGTGACTGGTTGGTTCCAATCTTCTTTGATCCTGTTACAGCCTTTCTGACTGCAAGTTCTCCAACCGGACACTGCATCATGTCTGCATCTTTATTGTATACAAATCCATTGTTGTCTTTCCTGAATCCTTCTGTAATGGACGGATTCAGTCTTGATATCAGCTTAAAATTCTTTTTACCGTTTTCATCTTCCTGATTTGCAAGTTTTAAATTGTCTTTTCCAGAATAAGCCCTGTCTGCAATTACATTTTCAACTGACATTCCTGCCTTACGGCTTTTTTCCACCAGTTCTGGAAGTTCCTTGCCATCAGGCTTTTCTCCGCTTGTAATTGTTGCTGCTGTAATGATTCTTTCCGGGGTCATTGCGATATGGGTTTTATAGCCGAAAAATGCTGTGTCCGCTGATTTGTAACCGGTCTTCGCATCTTCATCTGTGGATTTATACATTTCTTCCTTTGTATCTTCCATTGTTTCCTTCAGAAGATTCATCTTTTCGATGATTCTTGGGAGATTAGGAACTACAGGCATCGCTTCTACTGTTTTCAGAAGTCTCTCACAATATTCAACTTCTTTTTCTATTGAGTCCTCTTCATTTTTTTTAGGCATCATGTTTTTTGTTTTTTCATCCACGCTGTATACTTCCTTGCGAAGTCTCTTGGCATGTTCCTGAAGGACTTCCCGAATAGGATGACTGTTGTAACGGGATTTTGTGTGTGTTGCGTCCACGATTATGCTTTTTGATTCTATTATGCCTTTATCCATTGCAATCTGGACCGTCTTCTCAATAAGGAGATCCAGAAGTTCCGTATCCTTCAATCGTAGTTTTCTGAACTTTGACAGTGTGCTTGCATTTATCACTTCATCTTCGGGATTTAGTCCAAGAAAATATTTGTAGGAAAGGTCATAAAGTGCCCGTTCCACAAGGTCAACATCTGACATGGGGTGAAGGCATTTGAGGAAAAGGAATTTAAAAAGATATTCGGGATCTTCGGCCGTTCGTCCGTTGTCTGGACAATATTTATCTTTCAGTTCATCCCTTATGAAACTGAAATCTATCAGCTCATTTATTTTTCTGAACAGATGATTCTGTGGAATCAATTTGTCATATAAATCTGTATAAGGACTGAAATTTAATTCTTGCTGGGACTTGAGCATAAAAAAACACCACCTGAATAAATTTTACTATATTCAAATGGTGTTTGTAAATTCAGTCTTTATGGGACTTTTTCAGTGGCCTCTCTTTTAAGAAAGTCCTTTTTTGCTTTTTCAGTATGTGCTTCTATTTTTTGATAGTTCTGATTTCCATCTCAACACCATCAATTACAATATTTGTATTGCTTTTAATTTCTACAGTTAATATAGTTGGTTTTTTTACTCCAGTTATAGTAAGTGCAGCGGTATACTTATTAACTCCAGTTCTAGTAAATTTATAAGTTCCTTTAGTTGTTGTAGTGGTAGGATTAACTTCAACAGGTGTTTTAGTTGCCATAAAAGTTCCTGATGTAGGGTCTTCTATTTTCGAAGGAGCAAATATATATGTATAAGCTGTCTTTGGAGGTTTACTTGAGTTACCAAATAATTCAACATTTACAAAGTTGTTAATTGGATAAATTGGTGTTGTGAGTGGAGTTCCAAACAAATCTACGGCTTCTGAGTGATAGAGAACTTTGTAATCTTTATAAAGAACGATGTAAGGTGTAGCAATAGTTGTTGGTTCATTACTTGTGCGTTTTAAATAGTAAGAATCATATCCTTCAAACTGAAGAATATAATTTGTTCCGTTTAATGTAACAGAAGTAGTGGAATTAAATTGAAGAGTATTATTCTCGTCAGTGAATGTAGCTCCAACAAAATTTGAAACTGGTATGGTTTCAACATTTTTACTGATGGCAGACTGTTTTGTTGTCTCATTTGTTTCTGTATTTGTAATAGTTACTTCTATAGACATCTGTTTTGTTTTTGTATCATAAGTTCCAGTAACACTTACCAAATTAGAAGGTTTTCCTTCTTGAACTGTTGGTTCTGTTGAGTTGAAAGATAGAATACTGCCTGATTTTGTGATTTTAATATTTTCAATTGCAAAAAAGAATAAATAATTCATTTTCACAGTGTTTCCGTCTGGGTCATTATCATCTTTTATGATAACTATAGGAATATAACCAGTACCAGTTTCTGTAGCATCTGTAAGGTGCATGGCAATTGGTAATTGGTCTGCCAAGTTAACGTCTGGTTCAGATGGAACTTCCGGTGTGGGAACATCTTTTTTACAGCCTGTAACATTAAGTAACAACATAAAAGCAAAAAGTGAAACAATGGCTGATTTTACAAAAATTTTTTTCATTTTTTTTCTCCTTATTTTTTTTATATCGTAATTATAAAAAAAAGATTTTAATATAGTCAATGACAGAATATGTAAAATTGACAAACTTGACTGTATTTGTATCACTTTTCGTAGATTTTATGCTATGAACGATTTGGACTCATATGGGGACAGACACTTGGAGTATAAATCAATCGTTTGGAATGGACCAGTTGGAGTATTTGAATTCGAAAACTTTGCAAAAGGTACAGAAGCTGTAGCTCGCTTAGTAACTGAAGCTACAGGAAAAGGTGCTATGACAGTAGTTGGTGGTGGTGGTTCTCTCGAATTCCTCGAAGGAAAAACATTACCAGGTATTGCTATCTTGGCAACTAAATAAGTTTTATGCGGACATAAATGCCGCATAAAACATTATGGCACGACATCTTGCGATGCGTGCCAAACTAATTTCGTGCCGACATTTTATGCGGCACAAATCATAAATGAGAAACAAAAAAAAGGCTGCCCTTTTTGAAGTTTTAGACAACTTCTAGGACAGCCCCTGTTTTAATAATAATTAAAATATTAATTACTGAACATTATTCATTCTTGCTGTCATTAAAGCTTCATTACTTGATGTAAGTAAAATTACATAATCTGCATTTCCTGCAACAATTAAATATTCTCCGTCATCACTGAATGATGCATAGTTGTGTTCATCATCTTCATCTTTTACAACAGGAATATTCTGTGGTCTTTCGTTGATTCCAGTTACAGTTACTTTGTATGAATGCATTGCTTTTACATAATCTTTTATTCTAAGTGGAGTATCTTCTGTTTTTAAAGTAAGAGATTGTTTTTTGCCTGTAGCTGTGTAAGTTCCTTTTGATTCTTTGTATTCTTCGAACTGAATATCAATAGAATGGCCTTCTTGTCCAAGGTAATTTTTTACAGTTAAAGTCATGTGTGTTCCAACCATAGCACCTAATAAAGCTTCACAGCTTGAAAAAGAAACAGCCATTGTTAAAGCTGCTGCAATAACTAAAAATAATTTTGCGATTTTGTTCATTTTTTTTCTCCAATATGTTTTTATAAAAAACGCTCAAAAGAAACCCTTTTGAGCGTTTTAATTTTAATTATAAATAACTAAATTAGTTAGATTTTTTCTGATAGATGTAAGATGTTCCATCGCTATATAATTTAATTACATAGCTGTAACCACCCATACCCATAAACAATGTTTCATCACCATCAACAGGTGAAACTGAAAGACAATCACTAGGAATGCCTGTAGTACCAGCTTTTACATATTTATCACCAATTTTTGCTCTCTGGTAGTTAGCAGCTCTAATTGCATCTGAACATTTTTTTGCTGTACCATCAACAGTTAAGTCAATTGAAGTTGTATCAGGATTGCTTTCAGGATCTATTCCATATCTGTAAATCACTACTTTTTTTGTACCTTTTACATTGCTGTCTCCAGAAATAATCTGAATAGTTCCTGTTTGTCCAAAGAAAGCATTCAAGAGGTCTTCACAACCAGTGAAAGAAAGAGCCATTGCCAAAGTTGCAGCTGCAACTAAGAAGATTTTTGTAAATTTTTTCATTGTAATAACTTCTCCTATTAAATAGTTATTTTTTAAAATCTAACTTTATAATAACACATTGCAAACAAATGTAAACTAAAAAATCCATATATAATAGTAAAATTGATTGTTTTAATAAAAAAAAATAAACTGCCATTAAGTATAAGATTTCTCAGGAGTGTTTATGAAAAAGACTTTATTGTTTGTTATATTTGTACTTTCAGTTTTAATTTTTGTAACAGGCTGTAAAAAGAAAGAGCAGTATTTAGACCAGGGTGGATGGGTAGATCTTTCTGATGAAGATATCGCAACAATTACAAGAAATTATAATGGCAGCTGGCATACTACTACTATGATTAATGGTTCTATGAAAGATGCTTTTCTGGATATGGATTTTATGACCGGAACTCCAATGTGGCCAGAACTTGAACGAAATGAAAGTATCCGTCTGGATTATACTTTTGGGTAAAAGAGAGGAATTAAGAATTAAGAATTAATAATAGAGCAGGATTTGTAGTAATTGCGAGGAGCCGGGTGGCAACGAAGTAATCCATTTTTTTTCTGGATTGCTTCACTGCGTTCGCAATGACGATTTCATTCTCAATTTTTCATTCTTCATTATTAATTTTTCATTTCTCATTTCTTATCTGCTTAACTTTTATACGACTTTGCGTTAAAATAATTACATTGAAATTTAAAGGAGTCCTAAATGGCACGAACACATTATATTGCTGGAAACTGGAAAATGAACACTTCTAAAGCAGAAGCTGTTGCTTTGGCAAAAGATCTCGTTGAACAGTTGAAAGGTAAAACAAACAAATACATGATTGGTGTTCCTTTCGTATATCTTGATGCAGTTGCTCAGGTTGTAAAAGGTTCAAATATCATTTTGGCAGCTCAGGACTGTGCTGCAACATCTAACGGTGCTCACACTGGTGAAGTTTCTACAACTATGTTGAAAGACATTGGTTGTCAGTGTGTAATTCTTGGTCACTCAGAACGCCGCCACGAAATTGGTGAATCTGATGAATTGATCAACAAAAAAGTTCGCAAAGCTTTGGCTGACGGTCTTGAAGTAGATCTTTGTATTGGTGAACTTCTTTCTGAAAGAGAAGCTGGTGAAGCTGAACAGGTTTGTGCATTCCAGCTTTCTGCAGGTCTTGCAGGTGTAACTGCTGAACAGATGAAAAATGTAACAATCGCTTACGAACCAGTTTGGGCTATTGGTACAGGTAAAGTTGCAACTCCAGAAGATGCTCAGGCAATCCACAAATTCATCCGTAACTACATCGCAAAACTTTACGATCAGAAAGTTGCTGATGAAGTAATCATCCAGTATGGTGGATCAATGAAAGCAGAAAACGCTCCAGAACTCTTGGCTCAGCCAGATATCGACGGTGGTTTGATTGGTGGTGCTTCTTTGAAAGCTTCAACATTCGTACCTATCTGCGTACTCTAATTAGTCATTGATGAGAAGCAATTCATAAAATAAGAAACAGGGATTAAGGAAATAAACAGAATTTATTTTCCGGTCCCTGTTTTTTTATTTGTAGCCCTTCTAGTGATTACAGCAACGAAGCAATTCGCTGGTTGTCCATGGGTAATTTTATAGACACAGGTGAACGCAGATATTTAATGTATTGTCATTGCGAACGGAGTGAAGCAATCCAGTGTTGAAAATGGATTACTTCGTCGCTACGCTCCTCGTAATGACGCGATGTATTTCCGCATAATGACGAAACATAGTGAATCCATTGACGAAAACTATATTTTCCATTATTATTACCAATACTTTATAGAAAATAATATATTTTGGAGAAATAGATGGGTATTCTTGGTACAGTTCTTTTAGTAGTTTTTATTATTGTTTGTCTTTTACTGGTTCTTTTGGTTGCAATCCAGGGTGATGAAGAAAACGGTATGGGTGGTCTTTTAGGTGGCCGTGGAACTGCTGCTTTTGGTTCACATTCAGCTAGCGTTTTGACAAAAACAACTTGTGTTCTTGTTATTCTTTTCTTTGTAATTGCTACAGGTTTAGCTTTCATCAACCGTTCTGGTTCAAAAGATACAGTTTTGGATAATATCGAAGAAGAAGCTGAAGAAGAAACAACAGAAGCTTCTGGAAGCTGGTGGTCAGAAGAAGAAACAACAGAAGAAGTTGAAGCTGTTGTTGAAGAAGCTGAAGCTGCTGCAGAAGAAACAGCTGAAGTTGCTGAATAATTTTTAGAAACTTAAACATTTATATAATAAATTTCTTTTTGTATTGGCAAGAAGAGGTTATAATAGAATCAGTCAGATAATTTTTTGTGAACAATGATGTTCGCAGACTTTGTCTAGACTGATTTTTTTTTGGAGTTTTTATGGCAACTAATGAAGAAGAAATCAATGTAATTAATCATTTGCTGCAGGTAGAAAAAGAATCTGCCTTGCTGATTGATGAAGCATTACAGGAAGCTGAAAAACGATTATCAAAAGCAAGAGGACAGTTCAATCAGGAATACAAAGAAAAGTATGATCAGGGAATTGCTGTTCTTGAAGAAAAATATAAACAGTCTGTAGAACAGGCAAATATTAATCACGAAAAAATCATTGCGGATTTTAAGGAAGGCTTGAACTCTAAAAAACAGAATCCTTCCCAATTCAACAAACTGCTGGAAAACTTACTTTTTGAGGATGCGAAAAAATAATGAAGTCCTTATCGGTAACTTTTGAATATGCAAAAGCAGCAGGTCTTTTAAGAAAAGCTTTTGTTGGTCAAAAGGCAGTTAAATTATTTGAACAAACTACTCTTTCAGATTTATGGGTGTTGCTTTTCAATTCACAGCCACCAATGATGCCGGAACGACTTTTAGCGGAAGAAATTGAAAATCAGAGTCAGAAGAAATTTCTCAATCAGTTTTTAAGTTTTATAAAAACTTCTGGAAGTAAAAATAATGTATTAACCGAAATCTTTGATATTTATGAAGTTGAAAATCTAAAGGAAATTATTTCTGCACTGGAAAGCAAGGAAAAGGAATGTCCAAAATTAATTGATGTTGGAAATTATGGAACTATCCATCCGGAAAACTGGCCTGATCTTGGTGCAATTACAGAAGGTTCAAAATATTCCTGGGTAACAAATCTTCCTGAAATTCATAGTCAGAAGGAACTGGATTATAAACTGGATTTGCAGGTTCTTCAGGATTACTGGAAGACAATTCACAAATTAAGTGGAGAAAATCGGGAAGCTCACGAACAGATGTTTATCCAAGAGTATTCTGTAAAAAACATTATATGGGCTTTAAGACTTTCGGTTTATTACGAAATGCCTGTTGAAGATATTAAGCAGCATCTTCTATATGTAACAGAAAATACAAATGAAGAAGATCCTGTTGCTGGTCCCGCTTTAAAAGCCTTGTCCATAGGAAAACAGGATTTTAATGGCTGGATGAAGTGGAAATATTCGGAACTGGTAAATCCAAGGGTAGACGGGGATTCCTGGACAATTGATCCTGTATGGATGGAACAAAAAGCAATGATTGTTCAGCAGAAAAAGTACAGGCATATTTTTCATCAATATCCAATGACTACTGCGGCCTTGATTGCCTGGTACAAAATCAAGGCCTATGAACAAAGCTGTATACGAACTGCTGTAGAAAGCATTCGTTTGAATATTGCTTCTCAGGAAGCTATGGACGCCGTTGGTGTTTCTTCTAACTAAAGAGATTGGAGTTTAATTTGGCTAAGACAGCAGAAATGAGATTAGTAGAGCTGATGGTTCTTAAACAGGATATTAATTCTGTTATTGAATACATTGGTAAAAAAGGTTCTTTTCAGTTTCAAACTCGAAACACTGATGATACTAAAGGCAGTAAAAAAGCCCCTGAAAAGATTGCTAACATAGATGAACAGTTTTATTCTTCCCTAAAAAATATGTGTGCCTATTTGAATATTTCTGTTCAGACTGAAAATCTTGATCAGGCAAAAGCTCCAACTGACCAGGAAAAAGCCGATACTTCAAAACTGATTGCGGCTTTTAATGATTTACAGAAGCGTTGCGAAGAAGCATCTGAAGAACTTGAAAAAGTAATTGACGCACAGAAAGAAACTCAGGCTTTTGCAAATCTTAAAGTTTCCTATTCAGAACTTGAACATCTTTCCTTCCTTTCATTAAGAATTGGAAGAATTGATCCTGCCGTATTTGAAGATCTGAAAGCATCTCTTTCGGGAGAAACTGTTGTAGTTGCTCTTGGTGAAGATAAATCCTTTGTAATGACTGCAACTTCAAAGAAAAATCGCAGCGATGTAGATGCTCAGCTTAAGAGTTTTGGATTTACAGAAGTTCCTATTCCCGAAAACTTTACTGGGGTTCCTGATAATGTTCTTGAAGGTTTGGGAAAACGCCGTAAAGATGCAGAAGCTCTGGTTGAAGAAATGAAAGTGGAACGGGATAATTTTGCAGAAACTCATGAAGAAAAAATTCTTGAACTGCTTAAATCTTATGCCATTGGAGTTCAGATTTCTAATGTCGTAAAAAATCTGGAATCAACCGAACTGGTTTACAGAGTAACAGGCTGGGTACCAGAAGCTGAAAGCCAAACTTATATGAAAGAACTGGACGAAATCACTCAGGGTAGAGTTGCCGTTCGTCTTTATAATCCATTGGAAGTACCAGGAGTTATTTCGGGCAAAGAAAAGGTTCCTGTAAAACTTACTCATGGTAAAGTAATGAAAAGTTTTGAAAGAATCATTTTCAGTTATGGTGCTCCAATGTACGGAACTATTGATCCAACTCCTTTTGTAGCAATCTTCTTTACAATTCTCTTTGGAATTATGTTTGGAGATTTGGGACAGGGACTGGTATTTGTTCTTGTTGGTATTTTGATGGCTCTTAAGGTGTTGAAGGTTGGAGGCTGGGAAAAGTTTGCACCAGTTTTTATTTCTATTGGTGTGACCAGTTCTATAATGGGGCTTTTGACAGGTGAAGTTTTTTCTAACGAAACTTTGCTTGAACCTTTTGCTGAATGGGTAACAGGACTCTTTGGAACTCCTCATGCACCTATTCTTAAAATGATGCCTTCTTCAGATCCAAATTCTATCAAGGTTATGTTCGGGGTATTTGGAATTGCTGTGGGAATTGGTTTTATAATCAACACAATCGGTTTAATCATAAATATCATTAATAACATAATCCTTAAACGCTATGATGAAGCTTTCTTTGGAAAGAATGGTTTGGCAGGGGCTGTGTTCTTCTGGTATGTAATTGCAACTGTAATCAGAATTGTTGTATTCAAGACTGGTTTCTTTGTGTTTGACTGGATTATTCTTGGAATAAGCTTGTTCTTTGCTGCTTTTGCAGAACCTTTTGAAAATCTTGTGGCTGGGCGCCGACCAATTCTTGAAAACGGTGTTGGTACATATATTATTTCGGGAATCGTAGAAATCATCGAAGTTATTTCTGGTTATCTTTCTAACACTGTCAGCTTTGTTCGTGTTGGAGCATTTGCTCTGTCCCATGCGGTTTTGGATTATGTAATTTTAATTCTTACCGAAATGTGTGGAGGCCCCGCAAGTATTGCAGGTATATTTGTGCTGATTATTGGAAACGCAGTAATCATAGTGCTTGAAGGTATGATTGTTACAATTCAGGTTATCCGTCTTCAGTATTATGAATTCTTCAGTAAGTTCTTCCACGAAAATGGAAAGGAATTTGCACCATTTAAATTTGATATTAATTAATTAAAGATATAAATAGGAGTATTAATATGAAAAAAAGACTTTTAAGTGTTTTAGCTTTGTTTGCTTTAGCAGGAACTGCTTTGTTTGCAGAAGAAGCTGCTTCAGCTGCAGGAGCTTCCGCTGGTGGTATTGCGGCTGGTATTAAGTATCTTGCTGCTGCATTTGCTGTTGGCCTTGCATGTATTGGTGGTGGTATGGCAGTTGCAAAAATTGGTTCTGCTGCAATGGGTGCTATGAGCGAAAATCCTGAACTTTCTGGTAAGGCACTTCCTTTCGTAGGTCTTGCAGAAGGTATTTGTCTTTGGGGTATGCTTGTTGGTGTATTGATTCTTATTCTGTAGAACCATGAAGTATTACATTATCGGGCAAAGAGAAATAGTTCTGGCTTTTAAGATGACTGGAGTAGAAGGAACTGCTGCAGAAACTCGAGCCGAAGTTCTGGAAGCTTTTAACAAAGTGACAGGAAAAGGTGGAGTAGTTGGAGTTCCTTCTTCAGAAATTCCAAGAGTATTGATTCTGACAGAAGATGCTGCAGATTTAATACAGGCGGAAGAACTTGAATGGCAGAAAACAGGAAAATTTCCATTGATTGTAGAAATCCCTGGTTTGAACGGACATAATCCAAGCAGAAAATCATTAACTGATGCAATCAGGGAAGCTGTAGGAGTACAGGTTTAACTCTAAAAAAGGAATTGAATTATGCAGGAATTGCGATCTACAGAAGTATTAGATAGAGAAATTCAGGCTGATGCAAGAAGAAAGGCTGAAAAAATCTTAGCGAAAGCGGATGAAGATGCACAGAATATTTTAGCATCCGTAGGAGCTAAGGTAGAGGAAGCTCTTAAAGAAAAAGAAGCCTTTTATGCAAAAAAGCTGGATGCAATCGAAAAAGATTTAAATGCTTCTGTTCCTTTGGAAAAACAGAGATTTGAAGTTTCATTTATTCAGAATGCTTTTATGGACAGAATAAATGCATATCTGGATGGACTGTCTGAATCAGAAAAAATTCAGATGGTAACTAAAAATCTTGATGTAAAGAATATTGTAGAAAATAATTTTGTTGTAAACGCATATGTTTACGGATTTTCTACTTCGGCAGTAAAAAAGGAGCTTTCGGGGCTTCTGGGAAAAAATCTGGCGGCAGTAGAAAAAACTGAATTTGGAAAAATCTCCATGGAAGATGATCTGGGACTTAAATCAAAAGAAGGCATCATTCTCGAAAGCGAAGATAAAAACTATAGATGTCGTCTTACTGTTACTCAGGTTCTCAGTCAGATTCTGGATAAATATAGAGGCGAACTGTCTCAGGCCCTTTTTGGGTAATAAGGGATTACAAAAATGATAGAAGGTAGAATCACTAGAATCTCCGGACCTATTGTTTATGCAGAAGGTTTGGATGGTTGTGGACTTTATGATGTTGTTGATGTAGGTGAAAAAAAACTTATTGGTGAAATCATCCGACAGAATAAGGGAAATGCCACAATTCAGGTTTATGAAGAAGATACTGGTATGCACATTGGTGAAAAAGTTGTGTGTACCCAGAGACCTCTTTCTTTGCGTCTGGGCCCTGGTTTAGTTGGTAATATTTATGATGGTATTCAGCGTCCTCTCGAATCTATGTTTGAAGAAAGTGGTGCTTTTCTTTTGCCTGGGGTTAGAAGTAAACCTTTGATTGAAGAAAAAGTATGGCATTTTGATGCTTTAGAAGGCATTGTTGCAGGCTGTTCAATTTATCCTGGTATGCCAATTGGTTCTGTAAAAGAAACTGAATCCATTGTTCAGACAATTATGATCAGTCCTTCTATCCGCGGAAAAATCTTAAAAACTTTTGTTGGTTCTGGAGACTACACTGTAAACGATGTAATTGGTATTACAGAATTTGACGAAGAAATTCAGCTGGCACAGTATTGGCCGGTTAGAAAACCTCGTCCTTATAGTGATAAACTTGCAGTAACTGAACCTTTGGTAACAGGACAGAGAGTAATTGATGTATTCTTCCCGCTTTCTAAAGGTGGAACTGCTGCTATTCCTGGTGGCTTTGGAACTGGAAAAACAATGACTCAACATGCCGTTGCAAAATGGTGTGATGCAGACTTAATCGTATATATTGGCTGTGGAGAACGAGGAAACGAAATGACCGATGTTCTTACAGAATTTCCTGAATTGATTGACCCTCGTACAGGCCGTTCAATTATGGAAAGAACAATTCTTATTGCAAATACTTCAAATATGCCGGTAGCAGCCCGAGAAGTTTCTCTTTATTCGGGTATTACTCTTGCAGAATACTTCCGCGACATGGGAATGCATGTTGCAATTATGGCAGATTCAACCTCGCGCTGGGCAGAGGCTCTCCGAGAATTATCTGGCCGTATGGAAGAAATGCCAGCCGAAGAAGGTTTCCCTGCATATCTTCCAACAAGACTTGCTTCCTTTTACGAAAGAGCGGGCCGCGTAACAACTTTGTGTCAGAAAGAAGGTTCCGTTTCGGTAATTGGTGCTGTTTCGCCTCCAGGTGGTGACTTTTCGGAACCAGTTACTCAGCATACAAAACGATTCATCCGTTGTTTCTGGGCTTTGGACCGTGAACTTGCAAATGCCCGACATTATCCTGCAATTGGCTGGATTGATTCTTATTCAGAATATGCAGATGAAGTTCGGGACTGGTGGGAAGTTCATAATCCATTGTGGTCAAAACTTAGACTTCAGGCACTGGAACTTCTTAAAAGTGAACAGAAGCTGGAACAAATTGTTCGTCTTATTGGACCAGATGCTCTTCCAACCCAGCAGCGACTTATTCTTAAAGTTGCCGAAATGATTAAGAATGGATTCCTTCAGCAGAATGCTTTTGATGATGTTGATAAATACTGTTCAACAGAAAAACAGATTCTCATTCTTGACTTAATGATGGAATACTACAATAGGGCAGTGGAACTTGTAAAAAAAGGTGCATTGCTGGTTCGTGTAATAAATCTTCCTGTAGTTGATGAACTGGTACGAATTAAGATGCAGTATTCAAATGAGCAGATTGATAAAATCGAAGAGA
The DNA here is from genome assembly GCA_045627625.1 of Treponema sp. Lineage (GTDB taxonomy): Bacteria > Spirochaetota > Spirochaetia > Treponematales > Treponemataceae > Treponema_D. Next base: position 7,882 of record JAZQOB010000126.1, on the reverse strand, counting down.
TTCGAGTTCATATGGATTCACAGCTTGGCGAACTGGAAAGAGCCTATTCAATTTCTAGAGAAGGAGCTTCATTATGAAAAGTGTAGAATATAGAGGCGTAACTTCTGTTGATGGCCCAATTGTTGTATTAAAAAGAACTGAAAATGTTTTCTATAACGAAACAGTTTGCGTTCGTGACCGTAACGGAGAAAAACGAACAGGAAAGGTTGTAGATATTTCAGAAACTGCAGTTGTTGTTCAGATTTTTGGTTCTACAACAGGACTTGATCTGGACGAAACTTCTTTTGAATTCCTTGATGAGCCTCTGGAACTTAGAGTTGGGGACGGACTTCTTGGACGTGTATTTAACGGACTTGGAGAACCAATTGATAATTATCCTCCAATTATTTCTTCGGAAAAACGCAATGTAAACGGAAATCCTATTAATCCTTTTGCCCGGGTTTATCCAAGAGACTTTATTCAGACTGGTATTTCTGCAATTGATGGAATGAACTCTTTGGTTCGTGGACAGAAACTTCCAATTTTTTCTGGAAACGGACTTCCTCATAATAAACTAGCAGCACAGATTATCAGACAGGCAAAGCTTCGTAACAGTGATGAAAAGTTCGTAATGGTTTTTGCAGGAATGGGAATTAAATACGATGTTGCAAAATTCTTCGTAGACACTTTTGAAGAATCGGGAGTTCTTGCAAATGTAGTTATGTTCCAGTCTCTTGCAGATGCTCCGTCTATTGAACGAATCATTACACCTCGTTGTGCCTTGACTGCGGCAGAATATCTTGCTTTTGAAAAAGGCATGCATGTTCTTGTTGTAATGACCGATATGACCAACTATTGTGAAGCACTCCGTGAAATTTCTACAACTCGTGGAGAAGTTCCGGGGCGTAAAGGTTATCCTGGCTATTTGTATTCTGATTTGGCGGAATTATATGAACGAGCAGGAAAAATCAAAGGTTCTTCTGGTTCGATTACACAGATTCCAATTTTAACAATGCCAAATGATGATATTTCTCATCCAATTCCAGATTTGACTGGTTATATTACAGAAGGTCAGATTGTTTTGGGACGAGAACTTTTTTCTAAAGGGGTTTATCCTCCAGTTTCTGGTTTACCAAGTTTAAGTCGTTTGATGAAAGATGGTATTGGAGAGGGAATGACTCGTGAAGACCATGCAAATGTTTCTTCCCAGTTGTTTGCTTCTTACTCCAAAGTAAAATCTATCCGAAACCTGGCGGCAATTATTGGTGAAGAAGAATTAAGTGAATTAGACCGTAAGTACTTGAAATTTGGTGAACGGCTGGAAGAAGAATTCTTTAATCAGGATGAATACGAAGACCGTTCAATTGAACAGACACTGGATTTGGGATGGAAAATTCTTGGAGAACTTCCAATGGAAGAACTTACACGAATCAAACCAGATCTTATAGAAAAATACATGGGTATTGAGTGAGATAAAAAGTGGCAAAACTGAATATTGCACCAACTAAATCAAATCTTCTCACAATGAAAGAGCAGCTGGCAGTTTCGACCAATGGATACGAATTGCTGGAAGAAAAAAGGGAAATTCTTGTTCGGGAATTAATGCATCTTGTGGAACAGGTAAAGCTTCTGGAAGACGAAATTAATCAGGTGGTAAACGAGGCTTATCCGGCATTTAAAAAAATGCTTATGCTCAACGGTGCGGACCAGATCGAACGAATTTCTCACGATATTCACTATGATTTTGATATGTACGAAAAAACTGTGGTAATTGGTGGTATGCAGTTCGAAACAATTGATGTGGAACTACCTAAAAAGGAACTTTTCTATTCTTTTGAAGGAACTTATGCCAACACCGATGCCATGATTACTAAGTTTTTTGATTTGCTTTCACTTTTGACTCAGATGGCCAGCATTAGAACTATTGTGTGGCGACTGGCAGAAGAAGTAAAACGAACTCAACGCCGGGTAAATGCTCTGGATAAAATGATTATTCCTCAAACAGTAGAAACTGCAAAATATATTGAAAGTGTTCTTGAAGAACGAGAAAGAGAAAATATATTTGTATTAAAGGCATTAAAAAAGAAAAATCAATAGGAGTTTTATGGCAGAAGGTTTATACAAAAAAGTTGTAATGGCAATTCATGGTTCTGTTTCTTCCATGCATGCAGCAATGTACGCAATTATGTTTGCCCATTCTTACAAGCTGCAGTTAAAATTTGTGTATGTAGTTGATACTGCAACAATCAAATATCTGGCAAACAATCAGATGCTTATTAAATCCGAGGAATATGAGTTTACCCAGGATTTGCACAGGGAAGGGGAAGGATATCTTCAATATGCCAAAGATTTAGCTGCTTCTAAAGGTCTGGAAGTTGAAACAGAATTGCGGGAAGGCACAGTTTTTAAGGAGATTTTGAATTGTGCCAATGAATACAACGCAGATCTTCTGATAATTGGTGGAAAGGAAAAAGATCCTAAAAATCGTTTAGCAAAAGTGAATGTTCTTTCTGCCCAGGAAAATGAAATTCTTTCAAATTCAAAATGCCCTGTAATGATTGTTCAGAAAAACGATATTGAAGAAAGATTCAAAAATTATAAATAAAGTAGATAAAACAAATGAAAAATTATTATGAAATTCTTGGTATTAGAAATAATGCCACTCTTGCGGAAATAAAAAGGGCTTATCGTGAAAAATGTAAGCAGCTTCATCCTGATTCCAGCGGGGACACTTCTCAAAGTGAAGTTTTCAATGAAGTTGTAAATGCCTACCGGGTTCTGTCAGATGCTCACCAGAGAAATATTTTTGATGAATCCTTTGCTTTCCGAATGTATCGAAAAACAAGTCCTGGAGATTCTTTTGATTATTATAAATGGTTGTCTGCTCGCCAGGATCCAGAAAGCCGGGCAAAATTGATTTTCTTTACATTAATGAGAGGCCGGGAAGATGAAGCGGTTGCAGAATTCAAACGAATGCAGATGAATCATGCAGATTTCTCATTAAAAGACTGGTTTACCCGGGAAGATTTTATGGATTACGGATATATCCTTGCAGAAGAACTGGTTATCCGCGGGGAATATTACGATGCTTTTATTCTTCTGGAACAGATTATTCAGATGGAATATTCATACAGTTATTTTTATATTTTTTTTCCAGATGTTCTGGATTTTGCACTTGGAATTTTAAAAAAGAATATTGATGGGGTAATTTCTGATGAACTGGCTCTGGATGTTTATGAAAGAGCTTTAGATTTAAATCTTGGAAAGACAAACGATGCTTTCTTCCTTCGTAAAATGAGTGAAGAATATTTACGACTGGGGGATAAAGCAACTGCTCAGATTTGTATGAGGGAAGCAGAAAAACTGGCTTAAAAAATGTTAGCTTATACTAACTGTATATAGTTTTTTTTTATTAATAGTGATAAACTATAACTACAGAGGCGCAAAATGATTCATATTAAAACTCAGGAACAGATTGATGGAATTAGAAAAGCTTGTCATTTAACAGCAGATATGTTTAATGAACTTATTCCAAAAATTCATGCTGGAATGAGTACAAAAGATATTGATGATTTATTCAAGCATTATATTATTTCCCATGGGGGAACTCCTGCCTGGTATCACGAAGATTATCCAGGTGCAGTTTGTATCAGTATTAATGAACAGGTTATTCATGGCCTTCCTTCTAAAAAACGAATTGTAAAAGAAGGTGATTTAGTAAGTCTTGATGTAGGAATTGATTTAGACGGCTACATCAGTGATACAACTCATTCTTTGATTATTGGAAAAGCAAAACCTGAAGTTGTAAAACTTAAAGAAGTAACAGAAAAATGTCTTGAAGCTGCAATTAAAGCTTGTGTTGTTGGAAACAGAATTAGCGATATTGCAAATGCAGTTTATGAAATTGCCAGCAAAGAAGGTTATGGAGTAGTATACGATTACTGTGGCCATGGTGTTGGCCTTGAAGTTCACGAAGATCCAAGTGTTCCAAACTGTCCTTTCCGCGGTGCCAACCCAAGAATTAAAGCCGGTATGGTTTTGGCTTTGGAACCAATGATTAATCTTGGTACTGCAGATGTAAAAACTTTAGACGACGGCTGGACAGTTGTAACTTGTGATGGAAAAGTTTCATGTCACGAAGAACACACAGTTGCAGTTTTTGAAGATCACAACGAAGTTTTAACTGATTTAAATTATAATAAATAACTATAAATAACTAAATAATCAAAAAAAAAGAATTGTGGTTCCACCCCAATTCTTTTTTTTAGTTATTCTAAATTATAACAATTTATTAGTTACGATTTTTGTAACAATTATTCTTAATTATACTTATATTAAATAAAAGTGCTTAATTATTTTTCTATACTTAAGGGAGATAGTAAAAAATGAAAAGATGGACAAAATGTATTCTTGCTGTTGCTTGTGTAGCTGTTGCTGCCTTTGCAGTCGTTTCCTTTTCTTGTTCAAAAACTAAGGTTGCAGGATCTGCTGAAACAACTGGTACTGTAGGAACTGCATATGCTGAAACTCCTGTAAAAAAATCAAATTATACACCTGCGGAAGCATTGACAATTGTTGAAGCTTTACAGACTTCATTCCGTTCTATTTCTGACAAAATGTTGCCAGCTGTAGTTGAAGTTGATGTAAAAGAAACTAAAACAAGAACAAATTCAATGAACGGTTTTAGTTTTGGCTGGCCATTTGATGAATTCTTTGGTAATGGACAGAATTCTCAGCCTGAAGAATATGAAACTTCTGGACTTGGTTCTGGTGTAATTGTAAGAAGAACTGGTAAAAAACTTTATGTACTTACAAATAATCATGTTGCAGGTAAAGCAACTTCTATCAAAATTAAATTAAACGATGGTCGTGAATTTGATGGTACTTTAATTGGGGCTGACAGCCGTCTTGATATTGCTCTTGTAAGCTTTGAATCTGATGATGATTCAATTCCTGTGGCTCCTTTAGGAGATTCTGATGAAGTACAGACTGGCGATATCTGTCTTGCTTTTGGTGCTCCTTTAGGTTACCGACAGTCAGTTACTCAGGGTATTGTAAGTGCAACTGGTCGTTCTGAAACTCAGATGTCTTCTATCAGCGATTTTATTCAGACTGATGCTGCTATCAATCAGGGTAACTCTGGTGGACCTTTGGTAAATATTTACGGTGAAGTTATTGGAATCAATACCTGGATTGCTTCTGCTTCTGGTGGTTCTGTAGGTCTTGGTTTTGCTATTCCAATTAATAACATTAAGAGTGCAATTGATTCCTTTATCAAAGACGGTCAGATTACTTATGGCTGGCTTGGTGTTTCATTACTTGATGTAAAAGAAGATTTCAAAAAAGATCTTGGTGTTGAAAAAATGGATGGTGCTTTTGCTGCAGAAATCTTTGTTGATTCTCCAGCATATAAAGCAGGAATTAAACCTGGTGACTTTATTGTTGAATTGAACGGTAAAAAAGTAAAATCAGTTAATCAGCTGGTTAGAGATGTTGCTTATCTTGAAGCAGGAACTACTTCAAAATTTGTTGTAATTCGTGGTGGAAAGAAACTTCCTGAAATCTCAGTAAAAATTGAAAAACGAGATACAGATGTAGACAACAAAAATAATAAATTGTGGCCAGGATTTATTGCCAGTGGTCTTACAAAAGATATTCTTAAATCATTGAAGATTGAAGATAAGAACTTAAAAGGTGTTGTAATCATTGATCTTGAAGAAAAATCTCCAGCCGCTGCATTAAAACTTACAAAAGGTGATATTATTACTGCAGTAAATGGTGTTGCTGTAACAAATCTTGCTGAATTCTATAACGAACTTGCCAAGGTTACAGGCAGTGTAAACTTTGATGTTTATAACGAAGCTGGAACAATTACTACAGGAACTTTCAAACTTAAATAAGTTTCCAGATATGGTTTAAAATAGAAACAGGGATGAATTAATATTCATCCCTGTTTTTTTTAACAAGAGTCAGTTTTTATTTTTCGCTGCTAACTTCATCAATAGGATAAGTGTCTACAATCGCACCTTCCAGTAAAAGAAGATCTCTCTGACGGATTGGAGTATAAATTGTATCATTTGAATAAAGGGTTTTTGAACTGAAGGTAATATCTTTGTTATCGCCTAAAGTAAAATCTACTGTAGCAACAGCAAAATAAGTTTTAGCTTTAGAAAGAGCAGCATTCATTTCTGTTGGAGTAAGTTCAAAAACAGAAGCCTTTTCGATTAAATCATAACCTTCAAAAACTTCTTCCAGATCAGTTTTGTTTGAAACTTCTTTTTCCAATGTTGCAACTTTTGTTGCTTCTGAAATGTCTGTATTGTAATGTTTTCCAGAATAAATATCGATTTTAAGTTTTGATGCATTTGTTTCCAAAGCAGATGTAACGGCTTTTAATGCATCCTGGGTTGTATTAAAACGAACAACTCGTTTATTTCCTTTTGCTACAAGTACCAGTGTTGAATTATCAAAAGCTTCGTTGTTGATTTTTACGGCTGGAGTTCCTTCTACCTTAAACGAAACATATTCTTTTGCAGTAGTTTCATCCTTAGAATTAATTACTTTTGCGCAAAGTACATACTCTTTGCCTTCTTCAGCAAATGGCCAGATGAAAGAAGCTTTTTCTTCAGTCATGTTTACTGTTACAAGGCTTTCATCCATTGTGTTTTCAACAAGAATCTTAGAAACATCTTCATCGGCGGTTTTATTAAGAATTACAGCAACCTTTGAATTACTAAGATTCACTGTAATATGATTAGCAGATACTGTGGAAATAATAGGTTCGTCTTCTGTAGGTTTTGAACCACAGCCAGTAAGTGCTGTAAGACTAGCAAGAAGCACAGAAACAGTAATAACTTTCAATAAATTTTTCATAAAAACTCCGTATTTTTAAATAATACTTGCAATTGGAATATAAAACAAGAAGAAAAATTTAAGTCTTAAAAAATCTGGAGCTTTGACAGGAGAGGGGACAGACCCCGCTTTCCATTGTAAAAAAAAGCTTTATTTACTATAATGTAGTTATGTACAGACTCTACGTAGAAAGAAAGCCTGGTTTCGAAAACGAGGCTAAAAGTTATTTATCACAGATTAATGGTTTTTTGGGAATTTCCAGAGTAACTGGAGTTCGTTATTTCAATCGCTATGACATTGAAAACGTAAGTGATGAAGTTGCAAAAATTGCAGCAACTCGCATTTTCTCTGAACCACAGAGCGATTTTGTTTCTTTTGAAGAACTTCCAGCTGTTGAAGGAAAACAGATTATTTGGGAATTCCTTCCTGGACAGTATGATCAGAGAGCGGATAGTGCAGAACAGTGTATTGGTTTGCTCCGTGCTGGTCTTAAAGGTGTAAAAACTAATTCAGAAGCACCAGTTGTTCGTTGTGCTAAAATTGTTGTTCTTGCAGGTAATCCTTCTGATGATGATATTAAAAAAATCCAGAACTATCTTGTAAACCCTGTAGATTCTAGACTTACAGATGCAGAAAAACCTGAAACTTTAAAAATGGCTGTAGAAAATCCTGCTGATATTCCTGTTGTTGAAGGATTTATCAAAATGGATGATGCTGCTTTGGAAGAATATCGCAACAAAATGGGGCTTGCTATGGACCATGCAGATATTAAATTCCTTCAGGATTATTTCAAAGGCGAAGGTCGTGATCCAGTTGAAACAGAAATTCGCGTTTTGGATACTTACTGGTCTGACCACTGTCGTCATACAACATTCTTAACAGAACTTAAAGACATTAAGATCGAAGATGGTATTTATGCTGACCTCTTCAAAAAATCACTTAAAAACTACGAAGAAATGCGTACTGACTTGTATGCTGGCCGTACAGACAAACCTGTTTGTTTGATGGATATGGCTGTAATCGGAATGAAATATCTTAAAAAGCACGGAAA
>JAZQOB010000125.1:0-26038 GCA_045627625.1 Treponema sp. | reverse complement strand
ACCAACAGACATAGCAGCACCATTCTGTGTTTTAATAGCAGAAAGGTAACCGAAATACAACCACTGGAAAGCTTCTTTAGCTGTTGTAGCTGGTTTAGAAATATCATAACCATATTTAGCAGCCATTGCTTTCATACCCTTAAGGGCTTTAATCTGTTCTGCTACTTCTTCACGGAGACGAATAACTTCTTCAGTCATTGTTCCATCACCGATGTTGTTGAAATCATCCTGTTTGTAAGCGATCAACTGATCAATACCATAAAGAGCTACACGACGGTAGTCACCAACGATACGACCACGACCATATGTATCTGGCAAACCAGTCAAGATGTGTGCTGAACGAACAGCTCTGTGTTCTGGTGAATATACATCAAATACAGCGTCATTGTGTGTTTTATGATATTCTGTAAATACCTTTTTCAATTCTGGATCTACATCATATCCGTACATTTCACATGACTGTACTGCCATGTTGATACCACCGTAAGGCATAAATGCACGTTTCAAAGGTTTATCAGTCTGGAGACCTACAACCTGTTCAAGTTCTTTTCCTTCTGGACAAATGTAACCAGCTTCATGAGCTGTAAGACTTGTTACAACATCTGTATCCATATCGAGAACACCAGTTCTTTCTTTTCCGTCTTTTCCAACAGAAACTTTATTGTGTTCTGCCTTCTGTAATTTCTGGAGCTCATCAAACAATTTATTTGTAGCAGCAGTTGGTCCAGCTAAGAATGATTCATCTCCATCATATGGAGTGTAGTTAGCCTGGATAAAGTCACGAACATTTACTTCAGATGTCCATGCGCCTTTAGGATTAAATCCTTCCCATTCTGGTCTTAAAGCCATAATATTTACCTCTTTTCCAAAGGGTACTCACTTTCATTCCCTTTAGATACATCTATTTTGCCGATTTCGCTTAACCACAGAAATGCAGAAGAGCGACTGGAAAAACTTTCCTCGACAAATTTAATAATAATGAATTGAAGTTGTTTCTTCAAGAAGAATTCTCTTCATATCCAAGTAAATTACAATTTATTTATTTGTAATTATTACAATATTAATATAGTTACAAAGTGCAAAAGAGTCAACTAAATTAATCAAAGTTTATATTCTTTTTCAGGCTCAACAATTTCAACATCAGGGAATCCTGCCTCGGCAAGATGCTGTTTAAAACCTTCCTGCTGATCTTTTTCACCATGAACCAGGAATATTTTCTTTAATCTTGAAGTATCAATTTCCTTCAGCCATTCAATCATTTCGTTATAATCTGCATGAGCACTAAAAGCATTAATCTGTTCAATTTTAGCTTCGACTTTGTACATGTCCCCAAGGATTTTAACTTCTTTCTGACCATCTCTAATACGACGGCCAAGGGTATTTTCTGCCATATAACCAACAATTAAAACTGTATTTTTTGGATTGCTGATTTCATTTGCAAGATGATATAAAACCCTTCCAGCTTCACACATGCCGTCTGCAGAAATAATAATCATTGGTCCTTCTTTTTTATTAAGTTCCTTTGAATCTTCCACGCTTGTAGTAAAGGTAAGAGAATTAAAACCAAAAGGATTTTTATGATGCTTAAGGAATGCTTCATTTACAGATTCATCATAACATTCAGGATGAACGCGGAAAACAGAAGTTGCATTGCTTGCCATTGGAGAATCCACATAAATTGGAATTACAGGAATCTTTTTCTGATCTGTAAGAAGGTGTAAATAGAATACCAGTTCCTGGGCTCGTTCAATAGCAAAAGACGGAATAATAATCTTACCCTTTTTAGCACAGGCCTCCCGTACAACTCTTTCCAGTTCTTTCATTGCAACATCATGATTATCGTGAAGTTTATTACCATAAGTTGATTCAAGATAAATATAATCAGGAGAAGGCATATCAACAGCAGGATTTCTAATGATAGGTTTGCACTTACGGCCAATATCTCCTGTAAAAAGAATCCTTTTTTCTTCATTTCCATCTCTGACAGTTACATTAGCAAAAGAGGAACCAAGAATATGTCCCGCATCATAAAATTCCAGCTGAACTTCTGGCGAAATATACATCTTACGATTATAGGAAACAGAAATAATCTGATTTGCAGTATTAATACAATCTGCTTCATCATACAAAGGCTTCCAGGTAAATTTTTCACCTTTTTTAGCAGCCTGTTTCGCAAGGAATTCTGCATCGTGAGCCTGAATTCTGGCACTATCCATCATTACAAGATTTGCAATATCTCTCGTAGCTGGAGTTGCATAAATATTGCCTTTATAACCTCTTTTTGAAAGTACTGGCAAAAGTCCGCAGTGATCAAGATGCCCATGAGTAAGAATTACTGCTTCTAATTTTTCAGGATCAAATTCGAAATCGCGATTTTTTTTGTCCGATTCCTTTCGTTTACCCTGAAAGGCACCGCAATCAATCATATAATAGCGACCGTTTACTTCAAAAACATGCTTAGAACCTGTTACTTCCTGAGCAGCACCTAAAGAAAAACAATTAATAGACATAATAACAGCCCTCCTTGTTATAAGACTATTTTATAACCGAAAAATGGAATTCACAAATAAAAACCTTGAAATTTTCAGATAAAAATCAAACTTTACGATATCAATAAATTACTTTATAATAGAAGAATGTATTCCAGAGAATTCACAGAAGCTCCACAGCAGATTGTCAAAAATGGAAAAGCTGTTTTTGGCACTTTCATGGGAGTTTCGTCAAAAATCGATATAAAAGGAATGAAAGCCCCTTATGCAGGACTTCCACTTCCAGCCTTTCTTACTCAGATTAAAATTAAAAGTCGTTTGGATTATGTTTTTCTGAATGACAAATATATTGGAGTAGAAGAAACTTTCGATTACAAAGCTTTCGGTTTGATTCAGTTGATTTTCTGGAATCGTGAAACTGGAAAAAAGTATGTGTACTATACTTTTACAACTCCTCGACGACGATTAATTCCTAAAACTACCAGTCAGGGAATTTCTGCCAGCTATCAGAAAAAACGATACATCAAGGTTGCATGGGGTAAAAACCATCAGCACATGAAGATGAAGTTTAAGGTACGGGGAGATTCTGCCAGACCAAAAGCAAGAGGAACTTTGTTTTCGCCAACAGGTTCTCCAATGCATACCGATGCACTTTTTGTTTGTCCTGCTCCTACTTCTTCCAGATGTACTGCCACCTGGATAAGCACCATGAATATAAAAGGCTATATTTCTATTAATGGGGTCAGAGAAGAAGCTTCGGAAGGACTTGCATTAATGATGTCCCGAAGAACTTACATGAAAAGACGGAATATCACAACTACTGCATGGGGACTTGGAACCGTAAAAGATAAAAGTGTAATTTTTCAGTTGAGTCAATCTAACAATGACGCAGCTGATCCAGATAAATATAATTCAAATCTGCTGGTTGTAGACGGAAAACAAACCGCCCTTCCATCAGTTGTTATTACTCACCCTTTTGGATATTCAAAAGAATGGGTAATTCAGGATACAGAAAACATGGTGGATTTAAGTTTTAAGCCTGTTTCCTTACATAAAAGAATTCTGAATATCATCGCCTTCCGTACACAGGAAACTAAGATTTACGGAACCTTTGATGGAGTTCTTTTGACCAGTTCGGGAGAAAAAATCACATTGAAGAATTTCCCGGGCATTCTTGATAAGAATAATATCCGACTCTAAAAACAGGGAGGCCTTTTTATATGAGTGAAGAAATTAATAAAACCGCAGACTGGGAACCTGGAACTCTTGATAAAACAAGACGCAACATTGGTGAACTTGCTCCTGGTGAAGCAGAAAGCATGTCAAAAAAATTAGGTGGACAGGTTATGTACGAACGATCTTCAACAAACAATTCAATAGGCAGCAAACAGGGAACAGGAAGAATTGTCCGTAACAGCAGCGGCGGTTCCTCTGGTGGAAGCTCAGGAGGTTCTGCTTCTGGAGGTTCTTCTAAACCTGTAAATGTTGGACACAAAAAACACATTCGCGAAGATTTACCTGTTGTATCAAAAAAAGTTAATTCCCAGATTGATAAACTCATGATGTCTTCGGAATACAAAATAAAACCTAATTACGGTATTTTTAATTTCCTTCGCACTCTTCAGAAAAATGGAACAGAAAAAGTTCTTCCAGAATTCTATGAATATCATTTAAAGAAAGCCATCGAACACATGGAAGCTTTTACTACAGTTACAAAAACCCTTATTCAGATTGCACCTGCAACCTATAAGGCAAAAATTGTAAACGGAACAGAAGCTAAGTTTAAATTCCTTAGAATGATTGCAGAATGGGGAATGTCTCCAATTAAAGCAGAACTAGCCCTTATTCAGTCTTTACCTGCTCCTGTTCTGGTTCAGGATTTTACAGAATTTGTTCGCTCAATCTACAGACCATTGATTACAGTTTACTATTACGGTAATACAAAAATTCCAAAACTCATCAAAGAGATTTATAATGATGAAGTTGCCTATCCGGAAGCTCCAAAAGATAAGCTTTCTACAATGGCTAAACAGGCTATTACAGAATGGCTTTATATTGATACTGAAATCATTAAAAAACTATATCCAATGCTCATGCGCATGTGTTCAGATTCTTTTGAACCATATGCAACCTTCTTCTCTTCGAAAGTTGCCGAAATCTTAAAGTTTACAGGCCTTCATAAATTTGACTTGCTGCTTCCAGATAAGCCAAAAGAAGATCAGAAGGAAAACAAACCACAAAAATCAACACCTCCACAGAAAGGACTTAAAGACTCAACTGTTGTAACTGGTATTAAGTTATTGAATCAGCTTTTCCCACAGGCAGGTTTTGACCACCTGGAAGATCATCCTGATTTGTATGCATACTTTAATCCACTTTATAAATTTGCAGATGGTTTTAATGTTCTTTCTCCTGATAATCCTCTTCATGTTACAATGGTTTTACAGAGAATTATTGAAGACTGTTTCCAGGGCTGTAGAAATATTAAATTCCAGGTTTCGGATAATGCAAAACAGGGTTCAGATACAATTCAGGATATTATGGATGACTGGTCGGCTTATCGCGAAGACACCTTTGAACGATTATACTGTGAACCTTTACGAGATTTAACAAATGCAGTTTATTCTCAGCCTGATTTTGAAAAATCTCATATTGGTAAAAAAACAATTACATCTTTGTTGTGGCAGACAACCTATCACTTCCTTCCAAACTTTAAGTTTGAACAGCTGCTGTTGGAACGCCCAACTGACGAAAGTAAATACAGACCATTGTTCCATAGAACCGATTTTGCACGAAAATACCTTACACTGGTAATCAATCAGTGTGATGCCCAGGCAAAAACAAAAGGAACAGTTAGTCTTCTTGAAAATCCTTGGGAACACTACAAATTTGATATTACAAATGAAGTTTCAAAGCGTCTGGATGTTCTTTTGGGAGCCCAGAATAAAACTGCCAACACAAATGCAAATAATGCAAACCTTTTGAAATATACATTGTGTTTTATGGCTGTTCTTGACTGGTGGATCAACAATCCTGCAAGTCCTGCTTACGAAACAGATCCAATGAGCATTTACAGAATTTCTCCTGAAGATGGAAAACCTCAGTTCTCCGTTACAGAAAGAAATGACCAGAACAGTCTGTTTGTTGAATCAATCAAGGCAAACTATCAGAAAAAAGCACAGTAATTATTAAAATTCAGTTTTAGATTCAAAATGAAGGAGCTGACCGGAAATCGGATGATGGAAGGTCAGCTCTTTTGCATGAAGCATAAGTCTTTCCCCTTCTTCACAACTTCCATATAAACTGTCCCCAACTATAGGCAAGCCCAATCCTTTTTCATGACTGCTGGCAAGTCGCAGCTGATGAGTTCGTCCTGTATGAGGTTCAAAAGTTACTCTGGAAACTTTCTTCTTCTGCCCGCTGACTGGATTGTAAAAATATTCCACATTTTCTCTTACCCAGTCCGTAATTCCAAGTTTACCATTTACTTCATCATAAATCTGGTGGGGACGGTTCTCAAGATCAACTCTGAATTTCAACTCAATATGACCTTCTGTTTCCTGGAGAACTCCATCTAAAAGTGATTCGTATTTTTTGAGAACTGTCCCCATCATAAACTGACGGTTCAATTCTGCATGAGCTTCTTTTGTTAATGCCAGCACCAGAAGTCCGGAAGTTTCCATATCCAGTCTGTGAACAGATGGCTGCTGAATACAGGAAGGAAAAAGTGTCTTTAATCGTTCAGTTATACAGTCCTGTTTTTCCTCCCCTTTACCTGGAACAGAAAGCAAACCAGACTGTTTATTCACTACAACTATAGACCTGTCCCGATATAAAATCTCCAGGCCTAAAATTTCTGGAAGGATATAGCCGCAACGAGAATCGCAGGGAGCATAGGAATTTCCGTTTGTTTTATTTTTAGTATTTCCACCATAATAAACTTCATCCATAGACAATATTTCATAATTTTTTTCAAATGCATAGGAAAGAAGCTTTGGAGCACAGCAGTCTCCTGTTCCAGTTGGAGGAAGTTTATCTGAATGATTCTTAATTATCTGGTTTAGGGATATTCTTGTGCCGTTGAAACGAGTAAATTCATAAAGAGAGAAAACTTTTTTCAGGGACAGGTCTGTTAATTCTGTCCGTTCTGGAATCAAAGTTTTTTCACCGGCATTAATTCTTTCTGTCAGCTGATGAATTTTTAAGTCGTTTTCCTGTAAGGCTTGATTAATCTGAAGATTAGATGCAATGGAAGGAACAACTTGGCATACCTGTCCCCCCATCTTAAATTGCTCTGGTGTCAGCTTTTTACTGATTCCACTGACAGCAACAAGGATTATTCGTTGTTTTGATTTTTTATCCCGGCAAACCATAGTGCCTATCATTATTCCCTGATTAATTCTTTCTTCACTTACAACAGTAACCTGTTCTAAAGCAATGGCTTTTTTTTCAATTAGCTGAATTACTTCAAGACAATAATGACGGGCTTCTTCCTGATCAAAAATAGGATACATATAAATCTGCCGGTTTAATAATTAGTTTAAATTTCTTTTTTCAACTGTACCGTCTTCTTTTGCAATAAAAACAATAGGTTTATTTTTTGCAAAGAGACCATTTTCTACAACACCAACAATATTATTGATTTTGTCTTCCATTTCTGGAACATTAATAGGTTTTTCCCATGTACAGTCAAGAATCTGATTTCCGTTATCAGTAATAACAGGACCACATTTACGAACCCCTTCGCGAAGTACACATTTTGCACCCAAAGCGTTCAAGGCATTTGTTACAGGAATTCTTGCTTCACCAATAATTTCTACAGGAACAGGAAATTTAGTACCAATAGTTTCAACTGCCTTTGATGAATCTGCAATTACAACAAACACTTTTGAATTATATTCAACAAGTTTTTCGCGAACATGAGCAGCTCCACCACCCTTAATACAGTTACATTCAGGATCAACTTCATCAGCACCATCAATTGCTAAATCAAGCTGACCTCCAATAATTTTATCGTTCAATGAATATACAGGAATTCCATAATCCTGACATGCATTCTGAGTCTGGAAAGAAGTAACAACGGCTTTTACATCTTTTAATTTTCCGTTGTTAATATGATAAGCAAGTCTTTTAACTGCAGGCATTGCAGTTGAACCTGTCCCAAGTCCAATTTTCATTCCACTGAAAATCTTTCCTTTTTCAATTAAAGTGTCAATTGCTGTTTCTGCTACTAAAATTTTCTGTTCACTCTGATTCATAATCAAATCCTGTAAAAAGTTTATATTGTTCATATGCCTGATATTCAAGCATCTTATAACCATTGCATACACGACAGCCAGCTAAAGAGGCACGACGCATAACTGGAGTAATTGCTGGTTTGTAAACAATATCAAACAGCAATTCATCACCACGGAATTTATAGAAAGAAATAGGATCTACCGATTCAGGATTTGGATTATCCGATGTCATTCCAACACTTGTAGTCTGAATAATCAAAGTAGAATATTCATCAAGAACCGGAGCAGCAGCTTCGTTCAGTACACAATACTGATATCCATATTTTTCAGCCAGTTGCTGAGCAGTAGATTCAGTTCTATTAAAAATACAAACCTTGGCACCCATAAGCTTTAATGCATAAACAATAGCTTTAGCAGCTCCACCAGCTCCAATAACTGCTACTTTTTTATGTTTAAGCTTCATACCACCAAGGAATTCTTCCAAAGCTCGTTTAAATCCAGAATAATCAGTATTATAACCAACCCATTTATCTTTCTGTCTTACAACTGTATTACAAGCCCCAATCTGAACTACAGCATCTGACTGTTCGTTCAAATACATCATTACTGATTCTTTATGAGGAATTGTAACCGAAAGTCCTTTTACTCCCATTTTTTCAGAGAAGTTCAAACATTCAGATACCAGCTGAGAACGAATAGGAAGATAAACTGCATCAAGATTATGTTTTCTGTATCCGTAATTATGAATGTCAGGACTGGAAGTTTTTACTAGAGGCCAGCCTGTAATACCATAAAGCTGAGTTTTATTAGAAATATTCTTGAAGTTATAAAGATTATTCAAGGTAACTGGATCCATATGTCCAATACCATTTGTATTTGCAAGATTTTCTTCTGGAGAAACATAAGTTAAGAAGGAATTAGACAACGAAGAAAGAATTCTTGATGGAGTTCCTTCTGGTCCCATTGCACAGAAAATATGATCATAATCCATTTTTGAACCTTCTTCGAACATATTAGTTACATCAGAAAGATTCTTTGGCATGAATGCAATTTTTGGAATTTCATAACCAGTTTTACGCATAGAATCACAGCGCTCTTTTAAATTTCTAACTGGTTCTGTCATATTATGATAACTACGAATAATTTTTACACCAAAAGCCAAAGCTGCATCATGAAAACTAGGAATATCATAATCTTCTTCAAAATCTACATATGCGAAATTTTTAGAAGGATCAGGATTTGCAAAAGCTAAGGCTCTTCCAAAAAGACTGGTTCTGGCAAAGTCGCCGCCTGTATATTTACCACCATCTACATCACGACGAATAGTTAAAATACATGGATGATTAATCATAGAAGGAAAACGACGGGCATACAGCTGTTCCTCCTCTGTAAGATAATCTACTCGAAGTTCAACCAAATCAATTTGTTTTTCATATTTTTGAACAAGTCTAAGGTTTTCTTCAAGAGTTTTACCGGTTACTGTCATACAGATAAGTGGCTGACTCATTTTGTTTTCCTTCCTAATGATTTTTATTTTTTTTATCCGATTACTGTTTTAGTCTTTACATCGCCTAATACAGAGAATACTAAAGTTGTTCCCTTTGGAATTGCATAAGGAATTGTTACTGTTCCACCAATATGACGGATTTTTGCAATATCAAAAGTCTTGCCTTCAGGAGTAACACCTTCCAAAGACATCATAACTGGAACAGGATAATCAGAAAGTTTTTGTGTAAATACGCCAGTTACAACTGTGTTTTCAAGAGTATCGTCCAAAGCCATATCTACATTGATTCTTGTATATTTTTCTTTAGACTGATTTTCAGAAACACTCTGAGAAGTTACAGTACCAGCAATTTCAGAAGCTTCTGGTTTATGGTAAGTTACATCAAAAATAAGATTAGTATTTCCGATTACAGAAACCAGTTCATCGATTCCCATGCCTTTAACATTAGGAACTTCAACAGTTTCTTTTCCCATACCCTTGCTTACAATGTAACTTACTAAAGTTTTTTCGCATACCTTTGTACCAGCTGCAGGAGTCTGTGCAATGATTGTTCCAGCAGGAGCATTATTTGAAATGTATGAAGGTAATGAATAACTAATTAAAGCTTTTTTTTTAGAGTCCTCTGCAGAATTTATTGAATCTTTTACAGAATCATAAAGTTTTCCAACTAAATCAGGAATTTCTTCTTCTTCGTCACCACGGCTTACAACCAGAGTAACTGTACTATAACCTTTTACAATTGCACCAGCAGATGGAGACTGTTCAAGAATAATTCCTTTTTCTTTAACTTCATCAGAATAACGGAGACTTACTTTTGGATAAAGTTCCTTAATCTGCATTTCGATAATTCCGTCTTCCAGAGTTTTTCCAACAACATTAGGAACAAGAACCTGTTCAGCACCTTTCATGTTTGCAAAGAATACACCAGCACAAACCATAAACATAATGATAAGAGATGCAAGACATGTTAAAAATAAAGCTGGAATGTTTCCCTGAACTTTATCGTATGTTTCAGAAAAGCTTACACGCTGTGGTTTTGGTTTATTTGCTCTGGCAGCTTTTTTTGCTTCTGCTTTAGCTGTTTTTTCTGCAGATTTCTGTTCTTTTGTTTTAATGTCGCTCATCTATAGCTCCTGATTGTTTATTCTAAAATAGTACCAACAAAATCTCTGGCACCATTCATAAAATCTTTATAATTCATTGCCTTTTTTCCCTGTCTCTGAAGAACAGTTACATAGACAATACCTTTTCCCGCTTTAATACCGATTCCTTTCTGTTTATTAAAAACAACAACCTTTCCACAAGGTTCTTTTTCAAAACCATCATCAGAATCAGAATAATTTCCTGCAAGAATTTTTAATGGAAGCCCCTTCTCCATTGTCCAGCTGCCTGGATCTGAATAATAGGCTCTGATTTCTGCTTCGATTGCTGAAGAATCTTTTGTCCAGTCAATTCTAGCATCATCTTTAGTTATTATACTAGTATATGACGAATTTCCTTTTTGAGAAAGACCTGAAGGAAGTTTTCTGTTTTCATTTATTATGGAAATTACTTTACAGATTAATTCTGCACCAGTCTTTGCACAGTCGTTCAATAAACTTTCTGCAGTTTCTGTTCCATTCAAATCCACAATCTGCTGCTCCAGAATATCCCCCTCATCCATTTTTAATGCAAGAGTTTGAATTGTTACAGCAGTCTGTTTATCTCTATTCAAAATTGCCGCATTTACAGGAGTACAACCTCTGTAAAGTGGAAGTAAAGATGGATGAAGATTTATTCCTCCATATTTAAACATTTCCAGAAATTTTGGACCAAAAATATGACCATAAGCAAAACTTACAAGGAGTTCGGCTCCCAATGGTTTTACCTGTTCCCGAGCTTCGGCTTTTAAATGTTCTGGAGTAATAACAGGAATATTCTTTTCAAGAGCAAAAGCTGCAACTGGAGTTGGAGTCAATTCCTTGTGACGACCTTTAGCACTTGGAGGATTGGAAAGTACACCTGCAATTTCAAATCCTAATTCTTGCTGTTTATTATAGAGAATTTCTAATGTAATTCTGGAAGCATCAGGACTTCCTGCATATAAAATCTTAACCATATTTTATTTATTTTTCTTAGCTTCTTTTGCTGCAATTTTAGCAGCTATTTTTCTTGCTTTTGCCTGACGAGCTTTTTCCTTTTCTGCAGCCCGTTCTGCTCTCTTCTTAAACTGTTCTGTAGTTTTAGCAGCAAAATCTTTATCACCACGGTCAATATATAAAATTCCGTCCAAGTGATCATATTCATGCTGAATGATTCTTGCAAGAAAACCATCTGCTTCAAGAACAAAAGTTTTACCTTTTTCGTTTATTGCCTGAACAGTTACTTTTTCAGGACGAGAAATTGTTTCATAAACCTGAGGAATACTTAAACAGCCTTCATCAAAATCGCAAACTTCAGCTGAAGTTTTAATGATCTGAGGGTTAATGAAAACTCGTTTTACATCGTCATCTGCAATAAGAACAAACATTCGGATGCTTTTTCCAATCTGAGGAGCAGCAAGTCCAACCCCATTTGCTTCAATCATTGTTTCGAACATATCTTCTGCAAGAGCACGAATTTCGTCATTAACTTCTTCTACAGGAACTGCGACCTGTCTTAAAACTTCTTCACCTAATTTTGTAATATCTAAAACCATAGTATTTCCCGTTTTATTTATTAATTCTTAATCTGGCAGCTTTTGCGTGACCTGCCAAACCTTCAACATCACCTAAATAACCAGAAGCGGCAGCACTTTTTACAGTTCCGGATTTATCTGCATCAACTCTCAAAGTTGTTACAGTCTTAAGGAACATACGAACACTTAATCCGCCTGTAAATCTTGCTGAACCAGAAGTTGGAAGAGTATGATTTAATCCCGCAGCATAATCACCAAAGACTTCAGCCGAATAATGTCCAATGAATAAGGAACCATAATTGTGAACTAAAGCTTCGATTTCATCTCGTTTTTTACCCTCTTCCATTGCAAGTTCCAGATGTTCAGGAGCCTTTTTGTTAGCAACTTCAGCAGCCTGTTCCAGTGAATCAACAAGAATGATTCTTCCATATGTATCAACACTCTGACGGGCAATAGCTTTAGTTGTAAGAGTTTCCAGCTGTTTTTCGATTTCTTCACTAACTTTTTCTGCCAATGAAGCATCTGTTGTTACCATTACAGGCTGTGCTACAACATCGTGTTCTGCCTGAGCCAGTAAATCTGCCGCAACCCACTGAGGATTAGCAGAACTGTCAGCAATTACAAGAACTTCTGTTGGGCCTGCAACCATATCAATACCTACAGTTCCATAAACTGCTTTCTTTGCAGAAGCAACAAATTTATTTCCAGGACCTACAATTACATCTACTTTTGGAATAGATTCTGTTCCGTAAGCCATAGCACCAACTGCCTGAGAACCACCAACTGCATAAAGATGATTAACACCACAAATATAGGCAGCGGCCATAATTCCTTCGTCAGCATATGGTTTTCCACCTGTAAATGCTCTGCCTGGAACTCCGCAGCCATTTTTTTCTGCTTCATTCTTTTCTGTTGGGTGAACTCTTGGTGGAGTACACATAATTACATTTTTAACTCCGGCAGCAACTGCAGGAGTAACAGTCATAATTACTGTTGAAACCAAAGGGAATCTTCCGGCAGGAACATAACAACCGGCTGTTTCAACAGGAATAGTTTTCTGACCAGTAAATACACCAGGTTCAAGTTCTTCTTCAAAATCCGAAAAAGATTTTCTCTGAAGTTTAGCAAATTTCAATGCCAGATCATGAGAATAAACAATGGCATCGTAAACATCTCTATTATTAATCTTTAATTTTTCTGCTGCAGCTTTTAATTCTTCCTGAGGAACTTCAAAAACAGCAGGAACAGAAACATCAAATTTTGAACCGTAAATTCTTAAAGCAGCATCCCCTTTAGTTTTTACTTCTTCAAGAACAGAATTTACAACTTCGTTAGAATCTCCAAAGGCACGGCCTTCAAAAAATTCTTTTTCAACTTCACTATATTTCTGAATTTTAATCATATAATTTTCCTTTTATCTGGAGAAAATCACTATTTTTCTTTGTGTCTTTTATCCAGTTCGTTGTAAACATCCTGCCAGGTTACCCCTTCCTTATACATAAGAACATTTACAAAATATAACAAATCTGCAGCTTCCCAGATTACTTCATCTTTTCCGTCTGCTTCACATAATTCTTCGGCTTCTTCTTCAACCTTTTCGCGAACTCTTTTTGCATCAAGAGTTGCTGTATAAGAACCAGGCTTTGGATTTGCAAAACGATCAGCAATTACATTATAAAGTCTTCCCATTGAAGATTTTTCCTGTGGATCAGAACCAAAACAAGTCCATGAACCAGTATGACAAGAAGGTCCAACAGGAACAACAGTTGCAAGAACTGTATCTCTATCACAATCTGCACGCATTTTAACAAGATTCAGGAAGTTTCCTGAAGTTTCGCCTTTTGTCCAGAGTTCATTTCTTGAACGGCTGAAGAAAGTCAATTTTCCAGTTTCAAAAGATTTATGGAATGCTTCTGCATTAGAGAATCCTTCCATTAATACTTCACCATTTACGCTCTGTGCAATAACTGGAATAAGTGGACTTTTTTCAAAATCAAGACAACCTACAAAAGAATCTTTAAGGCTAACTTTATTTGTATACAAAGCCATACCAAGCTGAACATCACAATGCATTTTTTCAAGCTGAACAATTTCTTCAAGGCTGGATACACCACCGGCAGCAACTACTCTACAGTGAACAGCATCTCTAAGCTGTTTTACATAATCCATATTTGTACCCTGCATACAGCCTTCTTTTTCTACACAAGTAAAAAGAAGTTCTGAACAGAATTTTTCAGCCTGTTTTGCGCCTTCAACCAATGGAATATCCACAGTTTCGGTCCAGCCTTTTACAGCAATTTTTCCATTGATTGCATCAACAGAAATAATAATTCGATCTTTACCAATAGCAGCAGCAAGTTCATTTAAGAAATCTTCGTTCATTACTGATTCACCAGCAGCAGGATTTGTTTTCCATGCAGCAGAACCAATAATAACTTTTTCGGCTCCAAGACTGATTAATTCACGGGCACGCTTAACAGTTCTAATTCCGCCACCAGTTCTAACATTTCCATGATGGAGAAGGCTCTTCAACAAAGGAGTATTAACTGTATTACCTTTAGCATCTACATTTCCCAATGCAGCATCCAAATCGATTACAGCAACTTCTCCATACATGTTAAAATCTCTAATAAGAGCATCTGCGTCATCACGCTGAAGAACTAATTCTTTTCCGTTTTTAAGCTGAACAACATGTCCATTCTTTAAGTCAATTGAAGCAATTACCATTTATATTTCCTTTTTGTTTTTTACTAATCAAAATTACATTTTTTCCAGATAAGGAACCAATACCAGATTCATGGCATTTTTCATTACCTGAAGTGTACATTCTGCAAGATAAAGTCTGGCACCAGCAAGTTTTTTATCTTCAGCATTCATAATTGAACACTGCTGATAGAATTTACTGAAAGCCTTTGCAGTTTCATACAGATATCCTGCCATAATACTTGGATCCAATGCATTAGCAGCTTTTTCAACTACAACAGGGAAATCGCCAAGCTGTTTAATAAGTTCCCATTCTTCGGCAGCAGTAAGAAGTTTTACACTTTCTTCTGAACCATCAGCCTTAATTCCAGATTCTTCAGCTTTTCCAAGAATAGAATTAATGCGGGCACCTACATACTGTAAATATGGACCAGTATTACCATTGAAAGACAAACTTTCTTCAGGATTAAAGAGCATATCTTTAACAGGTCCAACCTGAAGCAGATAATAATCCAAAGCAGCCAAAGCAACTTTTTCTGCAACCTCGTCAGCATCAGCAACTTCACCGTCGCGTCCTTTTTCTTTAATAGCTTCCAGTGCAGACTGATGTAATGCATCAACTAAATCATCAGCATCAACAACAGTACCTTCGCGGCTCTTCATACGACCACTTGGAAGATTAACAAGACCGTAGCTTAAGTGATAAAGTTTATCGGTCCAGTCAAAACCAAGTTTCTGAAGAATATGGAACAGAATCTTAAAGTGATAGTTCTGTTCAGAAGCAACTACATATACCAGCTGATTAAAAGCCCAGTCATCATGACGGCTGATTGCAGTACCAATATCCTGTGTAATGTAAACAGAAGTTCCATCTTTACGCAAAAGAACCTTTTCATGATTATCTTCGTCTTTTCCTTTACCAACAACATCAGTAACATCAATACGAATGGAACCATCTTCTGCCTTAAAGAAAACTCCTTTATCAAGTCCTTTTAAGATTTCATCCTTACCCTTAAGATAGGTTTCGCTTTCAAAATAGAATTTATCGAAAGAAACTCCAGTTCTGTCATAAGTTTCTTTTACACCATTTAAAGTCCAGTCATTCATTTTCTGCCACAAAGCACGAACTTCTGGATCTCCTGCTTCCCATTTTACAAGCATTGCTTCTGCTTCTTCAGCAGCTTCTGGATGAGCAGTTTCAGGTTTATCTTTTTCGCCTTTAAGATAGCGGTCAAATTCTACATAACACTGACCAACAAAATGGTCTCCTTTCATTCCCAAAGATTCAGGAGTTTCACCCTTTGCTTCATGGAACAGTTTATAGGCAAGCATAGACTTACAGATGTGAACACCACGGTTATTGATTAAGTCTACTTTATATACATCAGCACCTGCCATTTTTAAGATGCGGCTAACAGATTCACCTAAAGCATCATTTCTTAAATGTCCAAGATGGAGAGGTTTATTTGTATTTGGAGAAGAGAATTCAATCATAACACGGCGACCAGCAAGAGGTTTTTCACCTTTCTGATTATATGAACCGTATTCATTTTTGTATTTTGAAATTGCACTAAGAATTGGAACTGCAGCACCAGCCTTATCAAGCTTAATATTAACATAAGGTCCAACTGCTAAAAATTCACCAAGAGATTTATCTGTAATTTTTGCAACAACTCCAGCGGCAATCTGAGGAGGGGCCATCCGTAAAGCTTTTGCAAATACAAACATTGGAGCACCTAAGTCTCCCATTTCTGGATCTGGAGGAGTTACAACCGAAATTGCATCTGCATTAACAGCTTCAGCCTCAAGTCCTTTTTCTTTAATAAAATCATTTACTGCATTTGCGACAATCTGTTTAAAATCAATTTTTGCGTCTGCCATATTTTCCTCAATATTGTTTCTATATTTGGCATTAATTATACTGATTTTAACTACTTATAACAACACTACTGTATTTTAAACAAAAAAAGGATGCAAAACAAAAGTCTTGCATCCCTGGATAAAACAGAATCAGTAAACTCTAAACATTACTCCAACTTTTCCACCAATGTAATGAACAAGCTTTTTGTTTTCAATACAAAGGGTATAAACTGGAGCCAGTTCAAATTCCATCAGACCAAAATCAATTTCTTCTGGAGCATACCTGAATCCAAGCACTACCTGAAATGACTGATCTGCATAGACCGAAGCCATTTCATTTGGATAAAGTGGATTTACTTTAGGCAAAGTCAAAGCAAGTCCATAATCCAATTCAGGCTGAATAATTAAATTGCCATAAAGCAGTGTAAATCTTCCGTAAAAACCAGAAGTAAACTGCATATTCATCATTGACTTAAGCAGATTAGTTTTAAGAAGATTTGCACCAAAGGAAGCATTTACAGGAATACCAATTTCGAAGATATCCGAAATGAACACAGGCAAATCAAATTCTGCCTTTACTCCACCTCCAATTGAAGATGAAGAATAATTGCTTAATTCTCCTAAAACAGGCATATACTGAAAATTTCCACCAAGTCTGAATTCAAACTCACCGTTAATTTTCTGTGAATAGCCTGCAGAAGTAAACAGTAAAACGGCTAAAATAATTCCAAATATTTTTCTCATAATTTACATCCTTTACTTTTAGTACGAAGCTGTTCGAGTTGTAGACTGATACTGTGCTTCTTCTGTTACCCACTGATTAACATAAGGTGTATATTCAACAATATAAGATTTGGAAGCATAGTCTGCATTGTAATTTGTCATTGGCTGGTCATTCCAGAAACCATTATTATTTCCATCGGCAAGATACTGAACAACATATTCAGAACTACCACTATTATTTGGTTCAGCACCTTTAGAACCGTTATCAAAGAGTTTATTATTCCATCTGGTATACATATAACCGCCGTTACCATCAGGCTGTCGTCCATTTGCAATATCAGTTGC
Organism: Treponema sp.; assembly: GCA_045627625.1. GTDB lineage: Bacteria > Spirochaetota > Spirochaetia > Treponematales > Treponemataceae > Treponema_D. Next base: position 8,518 of record JAZQOB010000125.1, on the reverse strand, counting down.
AGAAGAAATAGTTTTTCCATACCAGAAAGGAGTTCCAGCCTCTGGGCCTGCCTGCCAGTACCAGTAATTTCCGTTATAACCATTAGAACCGTAATTTACACCATTATAAGTTCCTTTCTGATAACTAAAACTAGAACTGTCAAACTTTCCATTTGTTGGATATAAACGAGAACCACCGATATAAGTCATCTGTTTTTCCTGTTTTCCAAAGGTTTCGTAAATGTAGTTATTTTCTACCAATGATGTAACATTCATTAAATATCCATGTAAGCCGTTGAAAACAGATGCTTTAGCTTCGTTATAAGATTTTTCCCAGCTCGAAGGATTACTTTGTGATATATTTGAGATTGCAACTCGTTTATAGAAACTTCCATTAAAGTATACAACTCCTGCAGCAGCAATATCAGTAGAAGGAACTGATTCAAGGTTTACCTTTACCCTTACTTCTTTATCGTTGGTTCTTCTGAATTTTACCTGAGAGAGGAAGTCTGAAGCTAATTCTGGAGTAATCTGATTTCCTGCAGAAAGAATATGCATATAAACATAAGTTTTAATGCTGTTGTCAGAATTTCTGAATGCAAGTTCTTCTTCATAAGTTGTTTCTGTTGGCTGAACCATATAAGTTAAGGTTGATTCGATTGCACTACAGTCTTCTGGAGTAAGATTTAATTTTTCCTGTCCTTCTGGAAGATTTGGTGTAAAGGTTAATCTTTCTTCCATATAAAAAACACCATTTTCAACAGAAATAGAGAATACAGAACATTCAGAAGAAACTCTGTCATCACCCAAACTAAAGCCTAAGTTTACATCTCCAATAATTTCATCAGGTTTTGGCAATGCAACACCAGCAGGATCTGCAAGACGAATAACAGTTCGTTTTACACCACTTTCTGTACGGTCTTTCTTAGTAAGCTTATTCTTTACATAAACCTGTGTTTCATCATCCTCAGGTTCAGTATAACATGCAAATAAATCATAAGTAGCCCAGATACTGTTTCCTACATAAGCAACAGAATGATCCACATTTGCATCATAAGTATATGGAGTTACACAATAAACATACGAATCTTTATCCATAGCCCCAGTAACATTAATGATTTCGCTTGTGATGGTTTCAAGCATTACACCTTCAACAAGAGAAGCAGTTGTAGTTGTATTACCTTCTGAATCTTTTTTGTTTACAACTCCTGTAGCTTTACCAATCTTTACTTTTCCACTGATATTGAGAACTGATTTATTTGAGCGTTTAGAATCTTTTGAATCAAGACCATAAATAGCCCTAACCTGTCCCCCTGTCATTGTAAACTTAAAGTCAGATTTTATTTCTTTTCCGTCTTCAGTACCGGCACTCAAAATATAATCAGTAAAATCTTTGTTACCATCAACAGCTTCCAGCTGATAATCATCTGGAAGATCAATACTTCCGTTACTGTTAAGGTCAATGTAAATATTTGTAGCAGTTCCATTTGCCTTAATAATAAGGCTCAAACCATTTGCAAATACATAACCCTGGTCATTAATTATTTTTACTGTAGCAGAATCTTTCCAGGTTGCTTTTAATTTCAGATCGTTGTAGATACCTTCTGTAGTTTTATAAACAACCGAAGAATCAGCAGCATCAACCCAGGCATCAAAAAGTTTTCCATCTCCTGTAATATCTGCAACAGTTGGCAAAGTAACAACTTCTTCGGCTGTAAAACTAACAGGTACAGAATAACCGGATTTCCAGTTTGCCTCATTACCATCAAAATTATAGGAAATTGTATAACGAATAGCTTCAACACCAGTTACTGTAATAGTTTTTGCTGAAGTAATATTTTCGATAGCAATGTTTTTATCAAAGTCAGCATCGGCAATTGCAGTTCCACCAACTTTTACAACAAGACCTGATGCGGCTTTTTTATACCCTTCTTTCTTTTCAATCTTGAATACTAAGTTTCCGCCTTTCTGAACAACAGCTGTAGTACCATCACTTTCAATTGCACCACTTACAGCAGTGATTGTACAGCCTTTAGCTTCTGGGGCAGTTACAGTGTAGTAATTTACTTCACCAGTTACCTTAGCAGATTCCAGTTCAACATAAGTATTTTCGTTATTAACATAAATATAGTAAGTACCATTTGCTACATTTGCAGAGAAAACACCATTTCCTTTATCTTTAAGATTGTAGCGGATACTTGGCATCATTGTATCAACAAGAGCAACAGTTTTTCCTGAAGAAGCCCAGGCAGTTCCATCCTTTTTTAAAGATACAGAACATTCATAAGTTCTCCACTGACTGCTTTCAATTCGGCGTTCACAAGTTGATACACTGCCACCTACAATTACAAGACTTTCCAGCATTGTATAAATAACACTTCCTGCTTCATCATAGAACCATAAGTGAGCATACTGTTCAGTGTTTGATGATAGGTTTGTTTTGCTGAATACAGCTTTCATTTCACCAGAAGTTGTTGTTGAAGAAACATTTACCGCACCAGCTTCATCAGGATTTACAAACAAATCTTTTGAAACGGCTGCTTTAATCTGTTTTACACTGCTTCCCATTGGATAGAAAACTGTAATTTCTGCACTACCCTTGCTTCCACTTACAGGATACATTTTAAAACTCAAAAGAGCATTTCCACCAGAAGTAAAATCTTTTGTTACAGTGCCTGTCAAAACTCTTTCAGAAGCTTTGTATGCATTCAAAGTGAATTTATATTTTCCAAGATCAATTGCAATACCTGTCCCCAGATTTTCTTTTGTACTGCCATTTACTAAAGTTACCTCTGGTTTCTGAGTTGCTTCTCCAGGGTTCTGAATGGCTTTAAGTTCATAGGTATAATCGTTCCAGTTAATATCTGGCAAGGCAGTTCTTGCTTCGGTATATGAATAAGGATTGATAATCAGTAAAACCTTCTGTTTATCCTGCCCTTCATGTTTGCCCCCAGACACTCCTACAGAATGTTTACAACCTGCAAGCAAAAGAGCGAGAATTGATAATATGATAAATTTATTAATAGCTTTCATTTTTCACCCCCTAGTTTGAAACCGAAACCGAAGCCTGTTTTGTATAAACAACACCATCGATTGTTACTTTTACAGTAATAATATGATTTCCAACTCCAAGCTGTGCTTTAGTCTTTACAAAAGTAGCTTCATCACTACCAAAGACACCATCTATATACCATTTATAAGTTGCATCAGAAGCTGAATAGCCAGAAGGAAGAGTTACAGTTCCTGTAGTTGTTCCAGCATTAGTTGTAAGAGTCATACTGATATCACCGCTAAAACTCATTTCAACAGTTACAGAAGGAACCCAATATGCAGTATAAATAACTTCACCTTCACCAAAGATTGTATCAACAGTTCCCTGATATTCATTCCATCCGCCAAAGGCACAACCAGATTTTGAAGGCTCTGGAATTACAGAAGTCAAAGTAGTTCCATATTTTCCAGTGAAAGATTTATCAGCAGTTGATCCACCAGACCATGTACCACCGTTAGCTTTCAATGTAATTTTTCCAGTTTTTCGTGCGTAATAAATATTTACAACAGCAGACCCGTCCCTCTTGATTTTTGTCTGAGTAAAACTTCTTGCTTCAAAACCTTCTACAATTTTAGCCTGAGCATCTGTAGTATCGTCTTCTTCACCAAAAAGTTCTTCATCAGGATATTCTGCAGACTGTTCGTAATTTGTTGCATTCTGATTTGCAGCATTTGTACTTGATGTCTTTTCGAACCAGTGTTTAACTGTATATTTGACATTACCAATATTTTCCCATGCAGCAGTATAAGTCAAATCTTCAACTGGATAATTTCCTGTCAAACCGCTAACTTCAACAGGAGTTGCATTTGCCGCAGTTGTCCAACCCTTAAATTCATAACTCTTACGGCCAATTCCTGCAAAACTAATAGAAGCATAACTTACAGAAGTACCGTATTTTCCAGATACAAATTTAACTCCATTATCAGTTTTTGCAGAATTATAATCCCAGTATCCACCGTTCAAATCAAAATTGATATTAACGATATTGCGTTTGTAGTAAACTTTTACAACTGTGTCCCCATTTCTAGAGATTTCTTTCTGTTCAATTGCTTTAGCAGTAAAGCCCTGAACTGGAAGTGCTTCAGCTTCGGTAAGCATTTCGGCAACTCCAGTTTTTTCATCTGTGTATCTTGAATCAACAGAATAATTCTGAAATAAATCAGCATTAGTACTGTCTTCATTTTCGAACCAGTGTTCTACTGTGTATTTAATATTAACAAGTTTTGTCCATTTTGCAGTATAAGTAACATTTTTAGTTACTGTCTGTTTTAATGGAAGTTCTTCAATAGAAACATTGTTTCCTTCATCAGTTATCCAGCCACTAAACTCATAAGAGCGTTTATTCATGTCTGCAAATGAAGGATAGTTTATATCAGCTCCATATTTTACATTCAAAGTCTTAGCTTTGATATCTGCAGTTACAGAAGAAGGATCTGCATAGTACTGTGAATAGTTCCACATACCATCATCAAGTTCAAACTTAATTTCATAAGTATTACGAGTGTAATTTACAACAATTACAGTTGAACCATCAGGAGCAATTTCCTTATTGTCGATTTTTTCAGGTTTTGAGAAGCCTGGAATATCTCTTACAATATAGTATCCGTCCATTGCAGTTAAACTTACTTTTGTTGGAGTTTCAGCAGGCCCCGCAAGAGTTTCAGTAAGGCTTTCATCTGCTACATACTCAGTTCCTTCAATGTTCTGGAGGCGATATTCAACTTTATAAGCAGCCTTTTTTTCTGTCCAAACAGCAATATAAGTTACATCTTCAGTTTTTTCGAATACAACAGGAAGATCTTTTACAAGAGTTTCAGTTCCTTCAAGTTTCCATCCTGCCAGTTCATTACCCTTCATACCTAAAGCAGCCATTTCTGCAGGATATGAAATTGTTCCACCAAACTTAACTGCAACAGTTTTATCATTCGCATCTGGTTTTACTGCACCAGAACTAGCTTTACTGGCTTCGTAGTTCCAGTAACCACCATTTGGTTTTAAAGTAAGGATTGATTTAATTCGTTTGTATTCAACTTTAACTACAGTTGAACCATCTGCTGCGATTTCTTTATTTTCTACAGCAAGAGGTTTTGTAAAGCCTTCAATATCTTTTAAATCTGCAACTGCAATTTGAGTCTCAGATTCGGCAAGACCTTCATATTCTTCTGTTTTGTCAGCATCAATTGAAGTTTTATCGTCAGAAGCATTTTCCAGCCAGTATTCAATAGTATATTTTGCTTTATTTTCAACCCAGCTGGCTTTATATTCCACATTTTTTGCAGGCATTGAAGTAATTACTGCATCCTCAGTTGGAATTACAACTGTTGTATCTCCATTCATAAACCAGCCGGCAACCTTCATAGATTTTTTACCAGTTTCAGCAGGAATATAATCAGCAAGATTTAAAGAAGCTTCGTATTTTACAGAAATAGTACGATTTGCACCATTTAATGTAATGCTTGGATTTGCTTTGTTTGAATAATAGTTCCAGTAACCACCGTTCAAGTCAATTACAACATCATAAGAAGCTCGTGCATATTTAATTTCTACAACAGTTGAACCGTCTGCGGCAATTTCCTTCTGAACAACAGAAGCTTCATCAGGTTTAATAAATCCTTCGATTTGGATAGGAACAGCTTCAGTTAAATCTCCTTCATCACCGCCCATTTCTTTATCGATAGATTCATAAGTAATACCATCAAGATTTTCGGTCATATGACGAACAGTATATTTTGTACCACTGATTTCCCACTGTGCAATATAAACAACATCAGCTTCCTGTTCATCGAAAGTTTCTGGGAGACTTGCTTCAAGTTCTTCTGTAGACAAAAGCTTATCATCACCTTCTTTCATCCAGCCAAGGAAAAGACATCCTTTTTTCTTAAGTTTGTCAAAATCAGGGTAATTAACATTTTCTTTAATAACAGCCCCATATCTTCCAGTTACTTTCACAGTATCTGCAAGTTTTGGAACTGAAGGATCAGCTTTTGCTTCATCATAATTCCATAAACCACCATCAGGATTGAACTGGAAAGTATATTCATTTCTGTCGTATTTAATTTCAACAACAGTAGATTCATCTTCCGCTATTTCTACCTGAGTGATTTCAAAGTTTTTTGCAAGAGAAAAGCCTTTAAATGTTTTAATTTTAGCTTCTGTTAAAGCACCAGGTAAACCATATAATTCTTCAGATTTTTCAAGTGTGTAATCATCGTCTGTTGCTGCATCTAAATTCTGTAAGAGGTGATTTACGGTATATTTTACACCGCCTTTTAAGTTACCTAAATCCCTGACAAGATTTGAACATCCTGCAAGAAAGAGAGTCATTAAAATTGAAAAAAATATAACTCTGTTTTTCATATAATTGCCTCCAAATATGAAGTAATCCATTTATACATACAGTTTTTAATTTTAAAGATAGTAATATCTGCTAATTATCGGCAGAATTTGGTGAAAAATTTACTTTTTAATGATTTGAGACTTTTATAAAAGAAATGTTTTATAGATAAGACTTTTAAGATATGTTTTTTTATTTAATTAATTTTACCACTATTTTAAAATAAATTCAAATTTAATAATTTTAATAATTTTTTTAGTATTATTAAAATATATGCTATAATAACTACAAGTTTAAATCCTTTCTGTGGGAAATATTAGGGGAAAAGAATGAGTAAACTTGTTGAAGAAATTATTAAAGGGCGCAAAGTATTTTTTATCACCCCTGATAAAACTTTATTTCCTCAATCATATCTGGAAGAATACCTTGCATTAGGTTTTGAATGTTACTTTATTGATTCAGATATTTTCTTACCTATCGAAGTTAAAATCGATATCATTCTTTCAGTATTTAAAGATTCCATTCTTTATTTTAATATTGATGCTCCAACCCAATACAACACCTGGACAAAAATCATCAAGGATATGCAGGATAAATATCCACAGGCATTATTTGGAGTAATGTTTGCAAAACGACAGTCTCAATATGAACGATCAACAATTGAACGACAGTTCTTGTATAACATGGAATTAAAATGCGGATGTATTCAGCTGGAATATCAGAAAAAAAATAATTTTTCTTTAATCAGTCAGGTTCTCCATGCTAACCAGGCATCGGGAAGACGAAAGAATGTTCGTGCAGTATGTTCATCCAGCTGTCTGATTCAATTTACACTGAAAAATCAGCAGGTTCATCAGTATAAACTTTCGGATATCAGTATTTCTCATTTTTCAGTAGTAATCCCGGAAGGAGAACTGGAACTGGAAACCAATGCTAAAATCGAAAATATTACTTTTATGGTTCACGGCCTGCGATTCCGTTCAGATGCCACATTGTTCATGACCCGTCCTGTTGAAAACGGAATCCTTTATATCTTTGCCTTTACTTCTCCAAGCGGTAAAACTGAACTGATTCCTGCAAACCGGGAACTGCTTATTCCAAAGATTTATGCAATCATGGAAGAAAACTGCACCCTCCTGCTGAACAAACTGTTTTCTACAGCAATCCGCCGCAGAGGAAATGCATCTGAAGCAGTCAGTGAATTTAATGAAGATATTGAAAAGTAGAATCAGAATAAACTGTAATAATAAAAAAAGGATCTGCCGTATGACAGATCCTTTTTTGTTCTTAAGCTCTAACTTAAATTAGAACCAGAAACGGAAACCAAGATTAACTGGGAATGAAACCAAGTTATAATCTACACCAGATGTGTTTCCAACATAAACACGGAATGTTGGCTGCCATGCACCCTGAAGATAGAATTCAAGGAAACGGTCCAAAACGAAAATGTTTGTACCAACAACAGCACGAGGAGCCAAATCAACAGCCATCCAGTTGTTGTTTGAACAAGCGAAACCAGCTGCAGCACCTACACCGTAGTAGTATCCCCACATTCTGTCGATTTTTGGATTAGCCAACCAGTAGTCACCTGTTACACCAACAGAGAAGTAAGAATTACTGAATGTTCCGTCAACTGCAAATACGATTGGACTTGTATCCAATTTGAAAGTCAAAGCTCCACCAGGATTTCCACCTACAGTGTAACCAGCCTGAGCACCAATACCCAATGCGAAAATGTTAGCAGTTCCCATTACAAAAAGAACAGCGAGAACAGAAAAAAGTTTTTTCATCGAAAAATACCTCTTCTTTAGAAATTAGAGTTTCTACGAAACTACTTACAAAAATCTTATCAAACATAAGTAATCTTTGCAATAATAAAAAAACTGTCAAAATAAAATAGTTACCCCAAAAGAACAAAAAATTATAATTTCTTGCTTTTTATGATAATTTTTTTAATTTTTTTTTCAAAACTACACTTGACATTATTTTTGTATCTTTGTATATTATTGAAACATTCGCAAGAATGCGTTGGGCTATTAGCTCAGGTGGTAGAGCACCGCCCTTTTAAGGCGGCTGTCGGTGGTTCGAGTCCATCATAACTCATGAAAGACTTCTGGTAACAGAAGGCTTTTTTATTTAACGATAACTTTCTT
>JAZQOB010000124.1:0-70905 GCA_045627625.1 Treponema sp. | reverse complement strand
TCCTCAAAACTTATTTAAGTTTCTTTGTTTTTAGTGTTTATCAGGTTTTCTCTTTTTCAACCTTACATTTATTACTATACTTCATTCCCATCTGCCATGCATGAGAATTAATTAAGAGATATCTAAGAGAAAACTTATTTTAACTCAATTTCGATGTCAGTAAGGGCAAAAGTACAGCAAGGATGAATGTAATTAAAGGTTATATCAGCTTTTCTACGGTAATCAGTTTTAGCAGGAGTATAAACTTTTCCGGACTTTAACAAGGTATGACACCAACCGCATTCTCCACTACGGCAGCGGGAAGGTGCAGAAATGCCATTTTGCTCGAGAAGCTGCAAAATAGTGTGGGAAGGATTTGCCTGGAAAGTTTTCCTCTGTCCCCCGTGAATCACAGTTATATTTACGACAGAATTTTCTGAACCAGGATAATCAGAAAGAGATCCTGCCTCATGAATTTCTCCAAACATTTCATGACGAATATTTTTTCTAGGAATAGAAAGTTTTAAAAGTTCTTTATCTGCAAAATTATACATAGCCTGAGGGCCACATAAAAAGACAGAATAAGGCCAAATTGAATCGTCTTTAATTTCAGAAGCATATTTTTGTATCAAATCAGAAGTAATAAAACCATGTTCGTAATCAGGATTTTTTTCTTCACTTAAAACATAAATTACTTTAATTTTTGAACATCGCTGCTGTAATTCATCAAATTCTTTCTTAAAAAGTATGGAAGAGGAATTTCGGGAACCATACAAGAGGGACAGAGTAAAATTTTCATCTCCATCAGCAATAGCTTTTGCCATCGATAAAAATGGTGTAATGCCACTTCCTCCTGCAATTCCAACTACTACAGGAGCATCCCTTAATTTTGAATAACCAAATGAACCTTGTGGGGAAGAAATTTCTACCTCTGTTCCCACTGTCCAATTATCCAAAATAAATGTAGAACAAAGCCCCCCTTCTACAGCTTTTACCGTAATTTCATAAAAACCTGCAAGAGAATCCTTGGGAGAAGAAGAAAGAGAATATGCTCTGGTAACCGGGCACCCTTCAATCAAAAGACTTACACTGATATATTGACCGGCAGTAAAATATGCTAAATGTTCCTCTGTCCCCTTTGATTCATCCAACACCAGCCTATAAGTTTTTGAATCTCCATGAGAAATAATGTCTGAAACCTTTACGAATTGAGTTTTAGGATGAAGTAAGGAAGCAAGCTTGTTCACAGGATATTCACGAGGGACAGAGGAAGATGGAGCATTTTTAATTTTTTCTTTTCTTTCAGTCAAAATCGAAAAGAAATTTTTTATTGAAAAACCATTAAAATCCTGATTTTTTTCCATTTTATTTACCCGCCTTAATATCATTATAAGTTTTTATAGCAGCATCTCTTCCTGACTGATATGTTACATTGTAACCAAGAGCTTTCTCGGTATGTGCCCCGCAAAAACGAAGTCCAGAAATACTTCTTTCAGCTTCAGAAAAAATAGTTCTTGGGAACATACCATCCCAATCAGATAACTGATATCCATAAGGAGAACCATTTGGAGTATTCAAGTATCTTGCAAAAGTCACGGGAGTTGCTATCTCTATTTCTTCAATATAGGGTTTTATTGAAATTCCGAGAGTTTTTTCATAAAGATTAATTACTTTTTCAGCAATCTCATTCTTTTTATTTTTATATTGATCAGGTGAAATCTGTGCCCAGGCTTCACCATAAACAGGACAAGTAAAAGATAACTGACAGGTTCCTTCTGGAGTACATTCAGGATTTACAACATTCAGACAGTTTACAATTGTAAGCCCCTTTCCTCCAAAATCATGACAAAGTTCAAATTGCTTTTCAGATTCAGGATGATCTTGAATAAAGACCGTATAATCCTTAATTCCTAATTCCTCACATGATTTATTAAGTCCAAGATAAACACCAAAAAACGACAAAGCAATTTTTCTTGCATTAATTTTCTTCTTTTCAATAACAGGAACCTTTTCTTCAGAAATCATTTTTCCAAACACATTATTAGGAAAACAATTACAGATAATATGTTCAGAACTTATGATTTCGTCTCCAATTTTCACACCACATACCTTGTTTTTATCTACAAGAATTTCGGTTACTTCACTGTTGTATCTGATTTCTCCTCCAAAACTACGGATTCTTTCATCAAGAGCTAAAGAAATTTCATGGGAAAAATGAGAAGGAAGGCCTGCTCCATATTCTATATACAAATAATTCAACATTGCCATGGTGAAGGCATTCATGGTATTTGTAGGTTCTCCCATATATGGCCAATAAGTTGTCAGAAGATATTTTGCTTCATCAGGAATGTTCATATTCTTCATAAACCAATCACTGGAATGAGATACCATCTTCAATACTTTAAGTATGCTAGGAATGTCTTTCAGATTGATTTTTTTCTCAGAGAGTTTTGATGAAATTTCAACACCCATCTTTCCGTATTCAAGATACCGTCGAACTTTTTCATAGGTTCCAGGAATCTGTTTATCAATTTCAGTGCAAAAATTTTCAATGCCAGCAGGAAGAATGACATCATATTTATTTGAAGGATTTATATTTATTGCTCGAAAAACTATATCTTCGTGCAGCCATTTTATTTTTGCACCTATTTCCTTGAACAGATGCCAGGTTTCACCAGGATTTTCCTCTGTCCCCAACTGACACATCTCATGCAAAGAGGCTTCAAACTCAAAGCGCCCTCTTCTGAAACTTGTTGCAGCACCTCCAGGAAGATTATGTCTTTCCAGAACAAGAGTTTTCAGACCTAATTTGCATGCATATACGCCAGCCATTAAGCCTCCATTTCCTGCTCCAATTACAATCACATCATATTTATTCATTTCTTCACCTTATATTTGAATTATATATTCATTAATTCAAAAACTAAAGAATAATAATTTACTCTGTCCCTATTGTATCTTATAATTTACTGTAATGATTATTTTTCCTCTGTCCCCATTGAATCATTAATTGAATCAATATTAAGCAGACAGGAAACTCAAATCAAGGAGTCTTTTTTATGGCAAAGTTTTCAGTTGCAGCTGTAATCTCAAATCACTGTGTTCTCCAAAGAAATAAAAATATTTCAATCTTTGGAGAAGGTGAAAATGGAGATATAGTTAAAATATCGCTTTTTAATTGCAACAATAAATTATTATGCTCAAACGAATCAAAAATCAAAAATGAAAAATGGATAGTTAAACTTCTTCCTCAACAGGCGCAGGAAGGATGTTCTTTGAAAGTTGTTTCAAAGGATGATGAAATAACTTATACAGATATTTCTATTGGAGAAGTCTGGATCGCAGGGGGACAGAGTAACATGGAGTTTGAACTTCAGAACTGTTCAGAAGGTCCTGAAGAACTGAAATTAAAATCAAATCCAAAAATTCGTTTTTACTATACAAATAAAATCGGATGGAAAGACGAACATTTTTATGAAGCTGAAAGAAACACCTGCTGGCAAACCTGGGATTCCTCAGGAAAAACAGCCTGGTCTGCAGTAGGATACTTCTTTGCTAAAAAAGTTTCAGAAGAACTCAATGTCACAGTCGGCATAATCGGATGTAACTGGGGTGGCACCTCTGCAAGCGCATGGATGGATAAAGAATCCCTTTTAGTAGATACAGAACTGAAAACTTATGTAGATGAACAGATAGAAGGCACAAAAGGAAAATCAATTCAGCAGCAATGCGACGAATATGATCAGTACACAAGAGAAAATGACATCTGGCAGCAAAAATGCAACGAACTCTATCAGAAAAATCCTAATATTGAATGGAGTGAAGTTCAGGAAATTCTGGGACCTAATAAATGGCCTGGTCCTAGATCCTGCAAAAACCCATACAGACCAGCAGGTTTGTATGAATGTATGCTCCAGAGAATTAATCCCTACACCGTAAAAGGTGTAATCTGGTACCAGGGAGAAAGTGATGATCATAAACCTCAAATGTATCATAAGTTATTCAGCCGTATGATTCAGGTATGGAGAAATGACTGGCAGGACGATTTAATGCCATTCGTTTTTGTTCAGCTTCCAAACAACAGATACAAACTGGATAAAGACTTTAAACACTGGTGCTTAATTCGTGAAGCACAGGCAAAAACTGCAGCAACTGTAAAAAATGCTTTCATGACCTGTGCTTTAGATTTAGGACAATATAATGATATTCATCCTCGTTCAAAACTGGCAGTAGGAACAAGATTGGCAAATACAGCTCTTCATAATGTATATTCTGTAATACCGTCTGAAATTTCAGAATCGCCTATTTATGAATCATGTATTTCGATTGAAGGCAAAATGCAGCTTACATTCAGGAATGCTGATTCTGGATTTATTGTAAAAGAAGATGAATACGAATTAGAAAGATACAAAGAAATGGAAGAAGCTCATGGAACTCCTGTTCCATCAGACTTTACAGGATTTGAAATTGCAGGTGAAGATAAGATTTATTATCCTGCAAAATTCGCACTATGCGGTACAGATGGTCATTTGAATACAATTACTCTTTTCAGTGAAAAAGTAAAAAATCCAATTTATGCTAGGTATGCATGGTTTAATTATGGACCTGTAACAATTTTTGGAAAGAATGGACTTCCTCTGTCCCCATTTAGAACTTCACAAGAAGATTCTGAAACCAAAACAGAACATGCCGAAATTCAACAGATCATGACAGTTTAAGTTGCAATTATTTTTCCTCTGTCCCCATTGAAGCGAAACTTCGATTCAATGGGGACAGAGGAAACTTTCTGAGAAAACTTTTTATCTCACCCAGACAGGAGACTTCCATGAATATTTCAATTTTAATTTCCAAAGCAATAGAAATGACAAATTTTTCTTATGTTCCATATTCACATTTTCATGTTGGAGCGGCCCTTCTTACAACTGATGGAACAATTTATGGCGGTTGTAATATCGAAAATAGTAGTTACGGGGCAACAAACTGTGCTGAACGAACAGCCTTTTTTAAGGCTATCAGCGAAGGACATTCAGATTTTGAAGCAATTGCAATTGTTGGAGGCTTCGAGGATCTTGAAACTGGTAAAATTAACATAAAAGACTTATGTCCCCCTTGTGGAATCTGCCGTCAAATAATGAATGAATTCTGTAATAAAGATTTTAAAATCATTCTGGCAACAGATACAACTAACTATAAGATTGTTACACTCGAAGATTTACTCCCATTATCCTTCAAGCTTAACAATTAATTATAAAAAAAGGGCTACCATCCAGGAAAAGAATGATAGCCCAAAATCCAAAACCCAGTTTCCTTCTACTTACAAAGAAGCAGTAAACCTTCAACAATTGCAGAATGTTCTTCAGGTGCAATTCTCGCATAAAGAGAATCAGGATTATCTCCTGGAAGCACAGGAACCTTCTTCTGTATTAAAATTTTTCCACCATCGCATTCGCCGTTTACAATATGAATTGTACAACCACTTTCTTTTTCACCAGCAGCAATGACAGCTTCGTGAACATGATGTCCCCACATTCCTACACCTCCAAACTTTGGAAGTAATGCAGGATGCAAATTGATAATCTTATCAGGATAAGCAGAAATAATATCTCCAGCCAAAACAGTAAGCCATCCAGCCTGAACTATAGCCTGAACATCATTTTCTTTACATAATTTTAAGACTGCATTAGAAACAGCAATTCGTTTTTCTTCTCTAGAAGCTGCCTGAGCTTTTTCTTTACCCATTACGGAATATGGACTCGTAATAGCAGTAGGAATTCCCGCTTTAGCAGCCCGTTCCAATGCAAAAGCATCTTTATGATCACTAATAACAATAACAATTTCGTAAGGACAATCTTCACCTTTCTGGAGTTGATAATCAATCAAAGCCTGAAGATTTGTTCCTCCTCCGCTAACTAATACAGCAGTTTTAAGTTTCATATATTCTCCCGTAATTTTAATAAAGATTCCTCTGTCCCCATTGGTTCAAAAAAAATAAAGGAGAAGCAAGATATATCCCACTTCCCCTTCACTAAAAATATAAAATCTATTTCAATTAGTCTTCAAAGAGAACTGCCTCTTTCTGAGAAGAAACTTCACCTTTAGCATATTCAACATGACCAATTTTATATGCTTTCATATCAGGGATTCCTTCTTTTGAATATTTCGAAGCATTCTTATTGAACATTTCAAGAACAGCATCAGCTTCTTTTGCATTTACAGCAAGAACAAAACCGATACCCATATTGAAAGTGTTATAAATAGAGTTCAAATCTGCACCACGTTTGATTAATTCACCAAATACAGGAGGAATATCCCAACTACCGCGATTAATAACAGAAATCAACTGTTTTTTTCCATCTTTTGCTTTAGGATACATTCTAGGAATATTTTCATAGAAACCACCACCAGTAACATGAACCATACCATGAACAGCTTTTCTATATTTTCCAAGAACTTCCATAACAGGTTTTACATAAATACGAGTTGGAGTAAGAAGAACTTCACCAATTGTTTTACCTGTATCTTTTCCATCAAGAATAAATGGATCATTAAAATCAGTAACAAGTTTACGAACAAGGCTGAAACCATTTGAATGAACACCAGTCGAAGAAAGACCAATAAGAACATCTCCTTCTTTAATGTTTTCTCCAGAAATCATTTCATCTTTTTCACCAACACCAACGCCAAAACCTGCCAAATCATATTTTCCATCATCATAGAAATCAGGCATTTCAGCTGTTTCACCACCAAGAAGAGCACATCCTGTATCAACACAACCATCTGCAACACCCTTTACAAGGTCAGCAGCAACATCTGCATCGAGTTTTCCACATGCTACATAATCAAGGAAGAATAAAGTCTGAACACCAGAACAGAGAATATCATTTACACTCATAGCAACACAGTCGATACCTACAGTGTCATATTTCTTCATTTTGAATGCTATATCAAGTTTTGTTCCAACACCATCAGTTCCACTGACAATAACAGGATTTTTGATTCCCTTTGGAACTTCAAACATTCCATTGAAACTTCCTAAACCAGTTAAAAGACCTGGAATTGCAGTTCGCTTTGCATGTTCCTTATATTTGTCTACTGCGCGATAACCTTCTTCTACGTCTACACCAGATTCTTTGTAAGATGCCATGAGGACACTCCTGAAAAATATAATATTGGCGTTCGGTTTGATTCCAAACCGGCGGGCTATCCAGGGTTCCGCTTTCGCTTCAGCCTCCTCACCTTTCAGGCTCCGGTGGCCCTTCGGCCCTTTCTATCCCTAACGCTCGAAAACATTATAAAGAAAAAACAGATATTTGAAAACTAGGGGGATATGGTTTTTCCTCTGTCCCCATTGATTTTTATGATAAAAAATATTTTCCTCTGTCCCCATTGATTCATAATAAAAAAAAGATCACCTTTAAGGGTGATCTTTCAATTCAATAAAATCAATAACTTAGAATTTTATATCTAAACCAGTAGCTTTTGCATCTTCTGCTAATTTATTACGGAATTCTCTAAGTTTTCCAGCTAATTCGCTATCATTCAACGCTAAAATCTGCAATGCAAGATAAGCAGCATTTTTAGAACTATTTATACCAACTGTAGCAACAGGAATCTGTGGAGGCATCTGAACGATAGAAAGAAGAGCATCCATTCCACCCAGACCATTAGATTTATCAGAAACACACTCTAATGGAACTCCGATTACAGGTATTGTTGTAATTCCCGCAATTACACCAGGAAGAGCTGCAGCAAGACCTGCCCCAGCAATAATAACCTGACAACCTTCTTTTTCAATCTGTTCTACAGTTGAATGTAACAAGGCACCTGCTCTATGAGCCGAAATAATATAAGCTTTATAATCCACACCGAATTCTGAAAGAATATCGGCAGCCTTCTTCATTATATCCTTATCTGACTTTGATCCAAAAAAAATTGCAACTTTCATACTTTGAGTTATATCATAAATAATTTTTCTTCTCAATAAAGAAAAACAACGGGGACAGAGGAAAATTTTTCATTTTTCTTCAAAAAAACTTCCGGTTTTTGATAAGTATTGAACATTATTTATATAGACCATTTTTAAGGAGATAGAAAATGCGAAAATGTAGAAAATATTCTCAAACAGGATTATATCATGCCATAAATCGTGGGAATGATAAGCAAATAATTTTTTATGATTCTGGAGATTTTCAAAAATATTTATATTTACTGAAAAAATACAAAAATAAATATGAAATTGATATAATCGGATATGTACTAATGAGCAATCATATACACTTATTACTTGATGCTCCAGGAAAAACAATTTCATCTTTTATGCAGATTGTTTCTTCTCTATATGCAAAATACTTTAACAAAAAATACGATAGAATTGGTCATCTTTTTCAAGGGCGTTTTCTAAGTGAAACCATTGAAGACGACGAAGCATTCATATCTGTTTTTAAATATATAATTAAAAATCCACAAAAAGCAGGTATTTCAAATTTTGATGAGTACAAATGGAGCAATTATAAAGAAATCAAGAAAAACCACTCTTTCGTAAATACAAAACCAATTATAAACATACTTGGAAATTTAAATAACTTATTCAAGTTTTTATACGAGAATGATACAGATACCTGGATGGAGCCATCCTTACGCCCATCTGAAAAAAATGAAAATCAAACAAAATTAATTTGCGAAATTCTGAATAGTAAAAGTCCAATTATAAATCAAGAATTACCACCTGAAATTATAAAATCCAAAATTTTATTGATTCGACAGCATGGATTTTCTATTAATTCAATATCAAGGATAACGCACCTGCCAAAAAGAATGGTCAAATCTTATCTTCTTTCAAATCCGAGTTGTACATAAAAACTCAAAAACTGGCAAGTTATTAAA
Organism: Treponema sp.; assembly: GCA_045627625.1. Lineage (GTDB taxonomy): Bacteria > Spirochaetota > Spirochaetia > Treponematales > Treponemataceae > Treponema_D. Next base: position 62,043 of record JAZQOB010000124.1, on the reverse strand, counting down.
TTCTCAGTCAATATTTAGTAATTGTTATTTCTGCTGCAATACAAAAACACAATTCTCTGGCTCAAAAACAACACCTTCCAAGTCTGTTTCAGTTGGAAATTTTCCCAATATAAAATAGTTTTCCAATAAATAAATAAAATAATCAGCAACAGAATCATCAGCACGACGATTTTTCAATAATTTCATCTGTTTCAAACAAGTTTCATAATCTTTTGATTCAAAAGCTTCCATTGCACAATCCCAGTCTGCAACATAATCAACTAAAGCCTCATCTCCTCTGTCCCTTGAACCCATCAACTCATACAATCTAACTGGTTCTGGAACATTGATAACTCGGACTTTATTCAGTTTTCTCACTATTACTCTGTCCCCAGCTCCTTCCTTAGTCGATTCACTTATCAAAATTCCATATGTATGATACTGCTTATTTACACCTTCCAAACGAGAAGCAAGATTTACATTATCCCCCATCATTGTATAATTCTTTTTTAATGTAGCTCCAAAATAACCCGCAATCATTTCGCCAGAATTAATACCTATACGAGTATAAATACGCTTATTATTATCCTTAAGAATCTTATAGGCATCATATAAGTCCTGATCCATATCAGAGGCTTTTGGATTTTTTGCGATCTCAGCAATTGATTCATTTAAAACTTTCTCTTCTTCTTTAATTCGGATTGCAGCAATACAAGCTCGAGCCGCATGATCCTCCCAAGAAACAGGAGCTCCTACCATTGCAATAATGGCATCTCCCTCATATTTATCAATTAAGCCACCCTCTTCCATGATGATATCTGACATTTTTGTCAAATATACATTGATTAATTTTCCAAGTTGCTGAGGAGTTAATAACGAACTCAATGTTGAAAATTTTTCAATATCAGTAAAAATGGCAGTCATATTGTAATACTCACCACCAAGCTTAAATGAATCCGGATCATCAATAATTCTATTTACAACTTCAGCAGCAAGACACTGACTAAATGCTGATTTTATGAATCGTTTCTGCTTTCCTTCAATTGTAAGGGTCATTCCAAGCGTAATAATAAACGAAAGAATGAAACTAAATGCAGGGGCAACAAGTTTGAACCAAATCCCTGCAATAAATAACAGCCAAGGAAGCCCGATAATAATTCCTCCACCAATGAATATACCAAGTGAAAGGAATAATACAGTCTGCTTTTGATTTCTACGGGTTGAAGCAAATGCAACTACCAATGCTCCGACAATCGCAACAATTATATTCCACAAGCAAATTATAATTTCAGGAACTTTTCGAATAAAATTTCCAGACAGACAGTTATCCAAAGTAGTAATATGAACTCCAACACCAGGGAAAACCTGACTTACAGGTGTTGAACAGATATCAAAAAGTCCTGCAGCATAATAAGCCACATAAACATAACCATCTTCAAAATCTTCTGGAACAAATACAGGTTCAACGGATGTATCATTTGATTTCCAGATATCATAAGAACTAAGAATATCACATGCTCTATACGGATTATATTTATTCAAATTTTGCTGATATCTTAAAAGAACAGTTCCATCCTTCAAAACAGGAAGATTTTCAAGATATTCAGTTTCCTCATTTAAATATAAAGGTGCAGTTCCTAATGTTGGGTATCTGTCCCCATCGATATCATAATAAAGGCGTCCACGGCGAATAATATCATCATCATCCATAGCACTAGTAATATTTCCAAGCATTGCAGCATTATTCTTAATATGATCAACAGGATATAATACTAAATTCTCTTTATCCTCTTCTTCATAAACATAAACTGTTTGAATTACAATTCCACTGTCTTTTTCATATCTACCTAATGTTATATCGTCTTCTTCACCATAAATTGATGGGTCAGAATATATAATATCGAAAGCTATGGATTTTGCATTTCCCGCTGAAACAAATTCAATCATTCGTCCATAAGCCTCTCTAGGCCAAGGCCACCCCCAACCATATTCTTCCTTTGCCCAATCAATACTTGCCTGATCGACACTTATAAGAGAAATATCACTATTTGGATGGATATATTTAGAGGTTTCAATCATACGCTGATCATAAGTTTTATTCTCAAATATATTGAAAACTTTTCCAAAATATAAAACTGTTACAAGAATAAAACTAACTAACGCAACAACAACAGATCTAAACCAGATAACATAATTTTTTTTCATATTTTCTCCATCCGTTAAACTTTTCTTAAATTTTATTTCAATCCAATATTATTTTTGAAACGCTTTTGGCGTATTGATTTGTCGGTATAAAGGAATTCCCCTCTTTCTTCCATATTAGCGAGAATAATCTTTGCCATAAAAATTCGTTCATCAGGGCTTGGATGTGTCATACTCCAGCCAGTTTTTGAATTTTTAGAAGCTGTTTTGATAAGTTCCAGCATATCTAACATAGCATAAGGATCATAACCTGCTTGATTCATCAATTTCAGAGCTTTTCCATCAGCTTCAAATTCATTTGCTTTAGAAAATCCTGTATCTACCAGAGTATTTGCTATTTTACCACTAACCTCATTATAAGAATCTACAACATCTTCAGAAACTGAAACTTTTCCAGTAGCATCTGCAATCAGAGAACCAGCCGCAACACCAGATTTTACAATTGCATCTGTAGCCCTCGAGGTTTTTACAGCTTTAATACTATGTTTTAAGTGAATATGGGCAACTTCATGAGCAATAACCGCCGCAACAGCATCCTCTGAATCTGTGCATTCCAATAAACCGCGACTAATAAAAATATGACCTCCAGGAGTTGCAATAGCATTAATATCGTCTGAATCAAGAATTGCTACATGATAACCTTTATATAGATATGGCGTATCTGAAACAGAAGTAATTGCTCCACAAATTTTATTCAAATAGCTGACTGTACCAGGAGCTTTTTTATAGAGAGGATATTTCGAAAGAATTGAAGCCGCTACAGAACGACCTATATAATATTCATTTTCTGGACTGATTTTTTCAGTTGCTTTACTGATAGATTTTTTACTTTGAGTTACAGCCCTGCCAACTCCTGTATCATAATCTTCAGAGTTTTTAATTAAATCTAAAGTTTCACAAGATGAAAATAAAAAGGAAATGACAACAAGAATCCACAAACTTCTTATTTTTGTCATTATTTCTCTCCTTCATTCAATTTTCCATCTGTCACAAAATTACAAATCTCAGAATCAGAAACACCATACTTTTCAACAATGTTTACATCTGAAAAATCAGCATTCGCGGAAGCAGAATAAGATTCTTCAATTGTCGAACTAAAACCTTTACCTGCCAAAGCAATTTCTTTTGCATTAACTGAACCTGTATTCTCTTTTGCAATAAGTTTCTTTTTTGAGAGGGCGGTCTTAGGAACCCACCCCTTAATTTTATTATCTTCAACAGAGCATACTAGAACCCAATCCTTTTTTTCTTCAAGAACGATTACAGCTGAAGCATAAGGCAGTTTTCCCACCTGTTCTGATATAGCAGATGCCTTTTTTCGTAATGGAGCAGGATCTAAAGCAATATATTTTTTTACTTCCCCTCGTTCAAAGGAAAAAGCTGATACCGACAATAAATTTAAACACAAAATCATCAAAAAAATCTTATTTTTACTCATAGTTTTTACTTTATAATGAAGTTTAATATAAGGTCAATGATAAATAGATAGATTTTATAACTTTCCTCTGTCCCTACCGTCGCTGAAAAATCTAGCTTCAACCGCAATTCATTTTGCGACGGTTCAAGTTTTGCTTTGCAAAACTTATGGCAGTTTTTCTATAATTTTTCCTCTGTCCCTACCGTCGCTGAAAAATCTAACTTCAACTGCAATTCATTTTGCGACGGTTCAAGTTTTTTTCCTCTGTCCCCCGCGAACTCCAACCAAAAAAAAAGGATAGTCCAGAGACTATCCTTTTTTTCTAACCTTAAGGAAAACTAGAACGACATATATCGTTCAAAGCGGTCCATACGATTTTCTTTATCTGTATATGTAAACTCATCCTGCAATTCCATTTCAGCAAGCTTTTTGTTTACCTTCTTTAAGCGTGCCTTTGGCTTTGGATGAGTTGAACTCCAGCCAGATTTCTTTTTCTTTCCAGTTTTTTTCGAAATCAAAGTAAGCATATCTATCATGGCGTGAGGATCATAACCGGCATTATTCATTAAAATCAAAGCATTTTCATCTGCTTTATATTCACTTTTCTTAGAAAAACCAGTTTCTGTAATTCCTTTTGCAACACTTGAAGTTACTTTATTAAAATTACTTACTTCTTCAGAAGAAATGTTATCAACACCATTAGCTTCCAATATCACAACTCCAGCCGCAGATGCAACTTTTGCTCTGGCTTCGGCTTTTCGTGATTTTTTAATTACTTCAATACCATGTCCTAACTGAATATGAGCAATTTCGTGTGCAATAACTGCCGCAACAGCATCTTCAGAATCAGTGCAAGAAAGCAATCCGCGACTGATTAAGATATGACCGCCAGGTGTTGAAATTGCATTGATTTCATCTGTATCAATAATACCAACATGGTAACCATTGTATAAATATGGCATTTCAGATGATGCAGTAATTGCAGAACAAATTTTATTCAAATAAGAAACTGTGTTTGGTGCCCCATTATACAATGAATACTTATTCAATACAGTTGCACCAACCGATCGTCCAATATAATACTGTTCTTCAGGAGTAATTGGTTTCGAAGCTTTACATGTAGACTGACAACCTTCGTACACAGCAGTAAGCGATGCACAGGAATTCAAAAATAAAGCTGCCGATAAAACTAAACCAAGCAATAAAACTTTTTTCATTATTCATCATCTCCTTCGTTTAATTTTCCAGAAGAAATGAAATTAATGACTTCAGCTTCAGAAACATTGATTCTTTCGATATAGTTTACACCACTATAATCAATATGTTCAGTTGCAGCATATTTTTTTTCAATAGCGGCATTAAAACCTTTTCCTGCAAGAGCGATTTCATTAGCATCTACAGAAGTTTTATTTCCTTTAGCAACCAATTTTTTATCTGAAAGTGATGAACTTGGAATCCAACCTTTCAAATTTTCGTTCTTTTTAGAAACAACAAAAAGCCAGCCTTTTTTAGTTTCTTTTACATGAACTTCAGTTGCGTAATCTAAAGTGCAAACCTTGTTAGATAATGCTGATGGTTTCTCTCTCAAAACTGCTGAATTTACAGCAACATACTTTTTAACAACTTTTTCTTTTGCAAAAACTGAAGAAGAAAAAACTGTCATTACAAAAACAATTAAAAATAAACTAATTTTTTTCATAATTATAATTTATAATTATTCGTTATAATCCGTCAATTAAATTTTCTTCAAATACCGAATTTATAAGAATTTTCTTATTTTTATTGTATAATCACAATTATGAATACAGAGATAACAATTACCGTAAAACCTGAAGAAGAAAAAAATATTGGACTAATCAAAAAATTAATTATTCGTGAATTATCATCAAAAGGTTATTTATTTCATCCAAATGAAATGACCCTTAAATTCCTTAAAAAATCTATTGATGCACGACATGGAAGACAAAAATTCCATTTGCGATATAAAGTTTACATTGGTGAAACTCCAGAATCCACAGAAGATGCTCTTCCTGTATGGAAAAAAGCTGAATCTGGAAAATCTGTAATCATAGTTGGTGCCGGACCTGCAGGACTCTTTGGAGCATTAAAACTTCTTGAATCAGGAATAAAACCAATCATCCTTGAACGAGGATCCGAAACTTCACAGAGAAGAAAAGATATTGCTTTAATCAGTACTCAAAAAATTGTTAATAGTGACAGCAACTACTGCTTTGGCGAAGGTGGAGCTGGAACTTTTTCTGACGGAAAACTTTACACCCGCAGTAATAAGCGAGGAAATATTAATTCGATCCTTCAGATTTTTACATATTTTGGTGCAGATCCTAAAATTCTCACAGATGCTCATCCTCATATCGGAACAGACAAACTTCCAAAAGTAATCAACAATATGAGGGACAAGATTCTGGAGCTTGGTGGTGAAATTCACTTTGATACAAAAGTTGTTGATTTTATTACTGAAGAAGATTCAGATGGAAAAATCAAAATTACTGGTGTAAAAACTGTTAGAAAGAATCAAGGGGGACAGAGTAACTTTGAAACCTCCTTCACTGCAGATGCAGTTCTTCTTGCAACAGGGCATTCTGCATCAGATATTTATGAATTAGTTGCAAAATACAGCCCAGAAACTCTTGAAGCAAAAACTTTTGCCGCCGGAGTTCGTGTTGAACATCCAAGACAGCTTATTGATGCAATCCAATATCATGGAAAAGTCGATGCAAATCTTCCTACCGCTGAATATCGAGTAACAACTCAAGTTGAAGAACGAGGTGTATATTCTTTCTGTATGTGTCCAGGAGGATTTGTTGTTCCTTCATCTTCCGGACCTGATGAAATTGTTGTAAATGGAATGTCTGCTGCCGCTCGAAATTCAAAATGGTCAAATGCAGCTATAGTTGTTGAAATCAGACCAGAAGATATTCCTTCTGAATTTGTGAAAGCAGCAGAAAAACTTAATTGTCCAGCACTTGCAGGACTTCTTTTCAGAACTAACATGGAACAGACTGCAAAATCAAATGGAAATTTACAGCAGGCACCTGCTCAAAGATTAAAAGATTTTCTTGATAATAAGTTGTCTCTGTTCCTCCCGGAAAGCAGTTACACACCAGGCCTTGTTTCATCAAATTTAAACGCATGGCTTCCAAAACACATCAGTTCCAGACTCGCTCAAGGCTTTAAGAATATCGATAAAAACATGCATGGCTTTATTTGTGATGAAGCACTGATGATTGCTATCGAAACCAGAACAAGTACTCCTGTAAGAATCATGAGGGACAGAGGAACTTTTGAATCCATCGGAATTAAAAACCTCTATCCGGCCGGAGAAGGCAGCGGATATTCAGGAGGAATTGTTTCCAGTGCTATGGACGGAGAAAACTGCTGCCAGGAAATAGCAAAAAAGCTGAAATAGATTCATTGGGGACAGAGGAAAAATATAAAAAGCGGTCAATAAGTCCTGCAAATAACTTTCAACTTGTTTTTCCAGAATTATCCACTATAATATTAGTATTATGAAAACATCTACGACTCGAATGGAGAGAGTCATAGCTGCTGTTGGATCAGTTTTTTTGTTTGTATCTTTTCTTGCCAGCATTTTACTTGATGGTGATAAAGATTCAATTCTAGAACTAATTCCATTAAGCTACCACGGACACCCTTTTACTAGTATCCTGTTGCCAATAATGCATGGTTTGTGTCTGTTGGGCGGTATTTATAGCATTATAAAACCAAAAATGCCAATTTTGGTTTCCATTCTTCTCATCGAAAGTTTCTTAACTATTCTTACAGCATATGAACAATTAGGAATTTTTTTCTTTTATGCTGCTATAATCCTGATAATTATTTATGACCAATTCTCCCAAAAATCTGTTGTTAAAGCCCATATACTGCTGATATTCCACTTTATTGCAATCACCTTAATGTATACTCATGGCTGGTCAAAAACCTTTATTGCATATTTCACATCATTCTTCTATGCAACCTTCTATTCATGCATTTATAAGTACTTAAAATCTGAATTCTGTATTATTCCTGCAAATGTATCTGAAAATAACTTGCTTAAAGTTGGAAGAGGAAACAAAATCAATCTTTCTGAATATAAACTTACAGAACGACAGATTAATTTAATTATTGATACAATCAACGAAAACCTTTCTTACAAAGATTTAAGTGAAAAATATTTCATCAGTATTTCCACAGTAAAAAAGGATTTCGCAGAAGTCTTCAAAATTTTTAATGTTACAAATATCAATGAATTAAAAATTCTTTTGATGCAGTTCCAGATTTCAAAATAAAAAAAAGAGCCACAAAATTAATTGTGGCTCTCCATCTCAGTACGAGACTTAAACTCTCATAGCTTGTAAACTTTCCGACGTCCTAAATGCTAAAGGGCAACCCCTCAAGATATAGTAAGAAGTTTATTCCCGTGGGAACTTGCTTTAATATTCAAGCTGTCCTCATAATAACACTAATAAAAAAAAATTAAATAGCATTTAGAAAGAAATAACCAAGGTATATGAAAAAATAACCGAGGTTACTTTTTGTAATAATTACAAATTATGTTACAATACAGAGTTTAAGAACTGTTTTAGTCTTTCGCACTTTGGATTTCCAAAAATATCTTCAGGTTTACCTTCTTCTGCAATATATCCTTCATCCATAAACATAACACGATCAGCAACTTCCCGGGCAAATCCCATTTCGTGAGTAACAACAACCATTGTCATTCCTTCGTTTGCCAGATCTTTCATTACATTCAAAACTTCACCTACCATTTCAGGGTCCAAAGCTGAAGTTGGTTCGTCAAAAAGCATTACATCAGGATTCATTGCAAGAGAACGAACAATGGCAATTCGCTGTTTCTGTCCTCCAGACAATGTTGATGGATAAACCTGAGCTTTATCGGCAAGCCCTACTCGTTCAAGCAATTTCTTTGCCTGTGCTTCTGCTTCTTCTTTTGTCTTCAATTTTAAAGTAACAGGAGCCAGAGTAATATTTTCCATAACTGTCAGATGAGGAAAAAGATTAAAATGCTGGAAAACCATTCCCATTTTCTGACGGCACAAATCAATATCTGTTTCTTTAGCAGTAATATCAATTCCTTCAAAAATAATTTTTCCACCATTTGGTTCTTCAAGACGATTCAAACATCTTAGGAAAGTACTTTTACCAGAACCTGAAGGACCAATAACTACAATTTTTTCGCCCTTTTTAATTACAGTTGAAAGATCTTTAATAACATGAAGATCACCAAAACTTTTTTTCAAGTTCTTTACTTCAATAAAGTTATTTTCAAAATTATCTGTCACTTTTAGCCATCCTTTTTTCAATCAAACCGAATAATTTTGTAAGTCCAACTGTAAGAATCAAATAAATTACAGCACAGGTAATAAGAGGAATCCATGCATTGTAAGTTGAATTACGAATCATATCTCCCGCTTTTGTCATATCCATTACGGCAATAAAACTTGCAACCGAAGTTTCCTTAATCAAAACAATGAATTCCGAAGTATAAGTTGGCAAACAAGCCTTTACAGCCTGAGGAAGGACAATCTTAAATAATGTTTGATTTTTATTCAAACCAAGAGAGCGTCCAGCTTCAGTCTGTCCTTTATCAACCCCTTGAATTCCCGCTCTGAAAATTTCAGTACAATAAGCACCGGAATTTAATCCATAGGAAATAATTGCAACAAGAATTTTTGGAAGATGAAGAGGTGCAAAAATAACAAAATAAAAAATCATGAGCTGTGTTGCAAGGGGAATACCACGCAAAATTGTAGTATATGAATCAGCAATAAATTTTAAGAATTTATTTCCCGAAACCTTCATCAAGGCAAAAATACAGCCAAGAACTGTTCCAATAAGAAGAGCACAGATAGCAATTAAAAGGGTATTTCCTAAACCCTTAATAATCAGCATATATCTTTGCCCTGCAATAATTGTGTTGTAAAAAGAAGTAAACAAAGCAGTTTCCTTTAAAAAAAAATCGGACGGCAGCCATAAAAACTACCGTCCTAAAATTATATCATAAAAATTATTTTCTTACGATAATAACCTGTTCAGATGCATAATATGGTTCAGAGAAATCAACATTTTCTTTTCTTTCTTCAGTAACAGACATACCTGCAGCAATAAAGTCAATTGTACCAGCCTGAAGAGCAGCAATAAGACTATCAAAAGCCATATCTACAACTTCGAGTTTTACATTTGCATCTTTAGCAATATATTCACCCATTGAAATATCAAAACCAACAATGTCAGTTCCTTCTACATATTCAAATGGAGGGAATGCAGCGTTTGTTCCCAATTTAATTACACCTGAAGTTGCTTCATTTTCAATTACAGGAATTACAATATTTCCATCAACAGGCATATAAGCATCGATAAGACTCTGATATCCATCCCCTGCCTTAAGACCAGCGATTGTTGCGTTTACAGCAGCGAGAACAGTTGCGTCTCCTTTTCTTACAGCAATTGCATATTCTTCTTTGTTTTCTGTGAATTCAGAGTCACGAATAATTGCAAGGTCAGCATTTTTATCTACGATTGCAACAGCAGGAAGTTCATCAAGAACAACACAGTCGATAGAACCATTTTTAAGAGCCAAAGCAGCATCAATTCCAGATTTAAAAGATGAAAGTTTTACATCTTTTACATTATCCTGAACCCAAGCTTCACCAGTTGTACCAGCCTGAACACCAATTTTTAAACCGGCAAGATCAGAAATTCCATTAATTTCAACTTTTTTTGTTGAACAACCAGCCAAACCTAAAACTGCAACAACAGCCAACACTAATAAAGTAATTTTTTTCATAAGTTTACCTCTCGCAAAAGAATATAAACTTTTTTGTATATTTATGCAATAATTTTTGTATATTTATGCAATAATTTTCACTCTTGAATCAATTATAAATTTTTGTTATTTTTTTTTATTATGAATGTTGCACTTTTTACTGATTCTTACCTACCTTCTAAAAGCGGCGTTGTAACCGTTGTTCATCAATTATATGAATGCCTTAAAGCAGAAGGCCATCATGTAATTATCATTACAGTAGCTAATCCAAATGCAGATTATGGACCTCAGGCAGATCCAAATGTTTATAGAGTTCCTGCCCACAAAATCGGACTTGGAATGAAAGACCAGTATTTTGGATTTCCATTTTTATCAAAAGTCAGCAAAATACTTAAATCTAACAAAATCCAGCTTATTCACTGCCATACAGAATTTGCCATGGGAATTCATGCAATTCATGAAAGCAGAAAATGTAAAATCCCTTTGATTATTACAACTCATACCATGTGGGAAGACTACTATAAATTCTATTTGCCTGCAGGTGAATTAATTCATGCCGAAACAATCCGTTTCTTAATCCGTAGATTCTACAAGCATGCCTTCTCCCTGATTAATGTTTCTGGCAAGGCCCACGATTATTTTAAGCAGGACAACATCTGCCCGTCAGTTCCATCTGGAATTATTCCAAATGCTATCCCTTCGGCAAATCTTAATTTTGAAAAATCTACTCCAGAAGAAATAAATGCATTCCGCCAGAATCTTGGAATTGAAGCTGATGAAAAAATGCTTTTATTTGTTGGTCGTGTTGTTGAAGAAAAACGAGTTCTGGAACTGGTTGATATTATTGAAGAAACTCTGACTAAAAATCCTAAAGCAAAATTTGTAATCGTTGGTGATGGGGCGGCATTAAAGCACATGAAAAAACTATCTTCAGTTTCTTCTGCAAAGGACAGATTCATTTATACAGGTTTCATCGCTAACACCCAGGTTCACAAATATTACGAAGCTGCAGATCTTTTTGTAACTGCTTCCCTTTCCGAAATGCATTCAATGACAATTCTCGAAGCTCTTACTATCGGACTTCCAATTGTTGTAAGAAAAGATTCCAGCTACAACGACACAGTTATAAACAATATAAATGGATACCAGGCAGAAACTGATGAGGAAATGCCAGACTTCATTACAAAGATTCTTAATGATGAAGAATTAAGCAGAAAATTCTCTGAAAACGGTAAAAACCTTTCAAAACAATTCCTGCCAGAAACCTTTGTAAAACGCCACATTTCTTATTACAATGCAGTTCTTAATGCCTGGAAAAACAAAACCCAGATTACAGACCAGGAACTGGAAGACGCAATTAAAAACATCTAATATACAAAAAAAAATCCGTAGAATGAAAAGTCATTCTACGGATTTCCAAAGCTTATAATCTATTTCAGTTTATTTAATTACAACTTTGTTCAAGTGCCAGATATCTCTTACATAATCTTCGATTGTACGGTCTGAAGAGAATTTTCCACAATTAGCAATATTCTTTAATGTCATGCGAGCCCAGCCTTTTTTATCAGCATAAGCTTTTGCAATTCTTTCTCGAGCCTGACAGTATGATTCAAAGTCAGCAAGAACATAGTAAACATCAGGTCTCTGACCTTCAACACCATAAATTAAAGAATCATGCAATTCTTTGAATAACTGATGTGTAGGATCATAAGTTCCATCAACAAGCTGTTCAACAACTTTTGCCAAAGCAGGATTACAATCAAGATATTCCTGTGGATTATAAGAGTGTTCAGCTTCCATCTTCTTGATTTCTTCAGTCAAAAGACCAAATACAAAGCCGTTTTCTTTTCCAGCTTCTTCAAAGATTTCGATGTTAGCACCATCCATTGTTCCCAATGTCAAAGCACCATTAAGCATGAACTTCATGTTAGATGTACCAGAAGCTTCAAGACCTGCTGTAGAAATCTGTTCAGAAACATCTGCTGCAGGGAAAATCTTTTCAGCTACAGATACACGATAGTTTTCTACGAATACAACTCTAAGCAAACCACGAACACGACGGTCATTGTTGATTCTTTCAGCAACTGTATTAATCAATTTAATGATTGATTTAGCACGGCGGTAACCAGAAGCAGCCTTAGCACCAAAAATGAATGTTCTTGCAGGAGGATTGTAAGAAGGATCTTCAACAATTTTATTGTACAAGTACATTACATTTAAGATGTTCAAAAGCTGGCGTTTGTATTCATGGAGACGCTTAACCTGAACATCAAAAATTGATTCTGGATCAAGGAATTCATTCTGTGAATGTTTCAAATAATCAGCAAGAGCCTGTTTATTATCCATTTTAATGCGAATCAATTCATTCAAAGATGCTTCATCATCAAGGAATTTTTCCAATCCCTTAAGTTTAGTCAAATCTTTTTCCCAGCCATGACCAATTCTGTCTGTAATGAATTTAGAAAGTTCTGGGTTAGCATTCAAACACCAGCGGCGCTGAGTAATACCATTTGTTTTGTTGTTGAACTTTTCTGGATAAATTGAATACCAGTCTTTAAGTTCAGCAGTTTTAAGCAATTCAGTATGAAGAGCAGCAACACCGTTTACAGAGAAACAAGCATGAATTGCCATCCAAGCCATATAAACCATATTGTTATGGATAATAGCCATGTGTTCATGTTTGTAGTAATCGTTAGGGAATTTCTGACGAAGTTCAATAACAAGACGACGGTTGATTTCTTCAACAATCTGATAAATACGAGGCAACAATCCCTGGAAAATTGCAATTGGCCATTTTTCCAAAGCTTCTGCAAGAATTGTATGGTTTGTATAAGCAAAAGTATGAGTTACGATATCCCAAGCTTCATCCCAACCAATGCTGTAATCATCCATCAAGATGCGCATAAGTTCAGGAATAGCAACTACAGGGTGAGTATCGTTCAACTGAATTACATGTAAATCAGCAAACTTAGAAAAGTCTGTACCGTAATCAGCAACATAGTGACGAACTAAATCCTGCAAAGAAGCAGAACTGAAGAAATACTGCTGTTTAAGACGAAGAGCCTTTCCAGAAGGACCGTTATCATTTGGATACAAAACGCGGCTGATGTTTTCAGCAGAATTCTGGCGTTCAACAGCACGGTTATAATCCATATTGTTGAAAAGCTGAAGATCGAAACCGTTTGGAGAAGATGCTTCCCAAAGACGCAATGTATTTACAGTTTTTGTATCAAAACCAATAATTGGCATATCCCAAGGAGTTGCAGTTACTTCTTCTGCATTTTCAATATAGAAACGAGGCTGTCCATCTGGTGTTTTTCCATAAGCAATGTTTCCACCAAATTTTACAGTAACAGCAAGGTCTGAACGCTTAACTTCCCATGGATCACGGTGAGCAAGCCAGTTATCAGGATATTCAACCTGGTAACCATCCTGAATTCTCTGTTCAAACATACCATATTCATAACGAATACCGTATCCATGTCCAGGATAATCCAAAGTTGCAAGAGAATCCAGGAAACAAGCAGCAAGACGACCAAGACCACCATTTCCTAAACCTGCATCTGGTTCTTCATCTTCAATCATATCAAAATCGATATTCATGTCTTTGAGAACTTCTTCAACTGCATCTTTAATTCCAGCATTAATAAGGTTGTTGCTCATTGCACGACCCATCAGGAATTCAGCAGATAAATAGTAAAGCTGTTTTGTTGGTTTCTTTTCATATTCTGCACGAGTTGCCATCCAGTTAGGCATAATCATTTCGCGAGCAGCAGCAGAAACAGCATCGAAGAGGTCATGTTTATTAGCCTGAGAAATATCTTTTCCGTATTGTCTTCTTAAACGATCCGAAAGCTTTTTCTTGAACTCTTCCTTATCAAAATCCATAATTGATTCCTCCAATCCCTTATAAAAAAAATGATGTGTTACTTTCTGAAATTAAAATACTTCAATATGATAGTGTTTTTTTTCTAATCTTTCAATTATTTGAATATTTTCCTCTGTCCCAAATGAATCATTTGCTCATCAGAATGACAGAACAACCAGAAACCAGAACATATCTTCGCTGTTCATTCATTTCTTCTTCTTTGCCTAAGTCCAGAATATCATCAGGAGCATTAAGACAGGTATCGCAGACTCTGTACCACTTTTTATTATCTGGCAATGCAGGAAGAGTGATAGTCAAATCATAGATATCCATGTTTGTTGCAACATAAAAATCATTGTCTCTGTCACCACCAGAAAGCTTAAAGCTTAAGAAGCGGTTAATTTTGCTCCAATCTGGAACCTTTGCATTCATATCATACCAGTTGATTTCTGGCAGAAGGCTTCCATCGTAACTGGTCTGGAAAAATTCTTTTCGTCTGAAAACCGAATGAGCCTTTCTTAACTCAATTAATTTGGAAGTAAAACGAACAAGACTTTCATTCTTCTTTGCAAGATCCCAGTTCACCCAGCTTAATTCATTATCCTGACAGTATGCATTGTTGTTTCCGTTCTGAGTTCGACGCATTTCGTCTCCACCCAAAAGCATTGGAACTCCCTGAGAAACCATCAGATACAAAAGGAAATTTTTTATTGTTTTAAGACGAACACTTTCGATTTTAGGATTTGAACATTCCCCTTCAAAACCATGATTGTAACTTAAATTATCATCACTACCATCACGATTCTGTTCTCCATTTTCTTCATTATGCTTCTGGTTGTAACTTACTAAATCGTTCAAAGTAAAACCATCGTGAGCAGTAACAAAATTAATTGAAGCCAGAGGAGTTTTTCCATCATGATTATAACAGTCTGAACTTCCCGCAATTCGAGTTGCAGCTGCAGTGGAAGCCATTTCGTCTCCACGCATAAAACGGCGGATATCATCTCTAAAGCGGCCGTTCCATTCAGACCAGCGGCTTTCAGGACCACCAGGGAATCCACCAAGCTGATAAAGTCCCGCACAATCCCAAGGTTCTGCAATAATTTTTGTTTTTGAAAGAACAGGATCACTGCTGATAGCCGCAGTTAAAGAAGGCATATCATAAGGAATAGGAGCTCCATTCTGTCCTCGAGTTAAAATAGAAGCAAGGTCAAAACGGAATCCATCTACATGCATATTCAAAACCCAGTAACGCAGGCTGTCCAGAATAAACTGCCAGGTTACAGGATGATTACAGTTCACACTGTTTCCACAGCCACTAAAATTCATGTAGTACTGCTTATCATTCATTGGCAAAGAATAATAAACATCATTCTGAAGTCCACGGAATTCAAAAGTATAACCGTGTTCATTTCCTTCTGCAGTATGATTGTAAACAACATCAAGAATCACTTCGATTCCCGCTTTATGAAGTTCCTTCACCATCTGCTTGAATTCATTTACAGGACCGCAAGGGCTTTTATCTGCCGCATAACTGGTTTTAGGTGCAAAGAATCCGATTGTTGAATAACCCCAGTAATTTACCAGTGCATCCCCAGTTTTTGGGTTGGAATTTCCGTTTTCGTTTTCATCAAATTCAAAAACAGGAAGAAGTTCAACCGAAGTAATTCCAAGATTTTTCAGATATTCAATTTTTTCAGTAAAACCTTTGTAAGTTCCTGCACAAGAAGAATCAATTCCCGAAGTTGCAGAAGCAGTAAAACCCTTAAGATGAGTTTCGTAAATTACAGTATCTTCAAGAGGATAATTAAGAGGTCTGTCCCCTTCCCAGTCAAATCTGTCATCAACAACAACACATTTTGGGAAATCTGACAAATCCTGAAGTTCACCACCAGAATTTGCCTTAAAACCCTGCTGATGCAATTTATTATATGAACGGAAAACAGAACCAGAAGTAAAAGCCTTTGCATAAGGATCAAAAAGATACTTACTTGGATTATAACGCAAACCTTTAGTAGGTTCGTAAGGTCCATCCACCTTAAAAAGATACAAAGTTCCGGCAGTTGCCCCGCAAACGAGAACATGCCATATATCACCAGTTCTATTTTTTACAGAATCTAATTCAATAATCTGAGAAGGACCTTTATCAGAATTGTCTTCAAAAAGACACAACCACACTTTAGTTGCGTCCTTACTGTATAAAGAAAAGTTTACTCCTTCCGAAGTAATTACAGCCCCCATTCCAAGAGGCATCCCACTCATAGTCTCAAAATTACACATAGTTGAGAGGAATATTACCACAAAAAAGATGGAATTTCAAAGGTGGCAAATCTAATTTTCATTAGAACAGATTAAATCTGTCAGCAAGTGCCTGCTTAAAATCAGCCATTGCCCGCGCCTTAGATTTTCTTCCGTAGGCATAATTAGAAACTTCTTCCAGCCAGATAGAATTAATCATTTCGTCATAAATCGAAATATTATTCCCCTTTACTTGAGTTTCAGCATCTACAAAATATTCAAACATATCCTGATTTGCCATAAATCCAATTGGCGCCTTAGAATTCTTCATTACCTTGCGGGAAATAACAGTATCTTTGTAAGGAGCATACATAGCATTTGCCCATTTATACAAAAGTCCGTTTTCAGTTGAATCAAGAGTAATCCATCTGATAATTTCCTGAACTTTTTTAATTCTCTTTTGAGGAAGTTCTTTATTAACAAAAATCCATGCACCACCCCAGACAAAACCAACTGGAGCATTACAGATTGCCCAGTCCCCATAAGTTTCGTCACAGTTAAAAGCAAGAACATAATTCAAAAACCATGCAGGCCCAAAAAATCCTAAAACAGGTTTTTCCGATTTTCCTTTCATAGCAGCAAACCAGGTATCAGTCCATTGTCTTCCATTGATAGTATAATTTTTTTCAACAAAGAACTTTGCATAATCCATAAAAGCTTCTCGTTCAGCAGAAATACAAAGTCTTCCATCAACAACCCAAGGTTTCTCCGAATCATAAAAGAAAGGTTTCCACATATCTTCATAACCGGAAACAATAGCAATACCCTTCTTTTTGCAAAGTTCTGCTGCTTTTAAAAACTCTTCCCAATTTCCCGAAAGACCACCAATTTTTTTCTGAACAACCTTAGGATCATCAGTTCCAAAAACAGCTTTTGCCAGAGAACGACGATAAATAAATACCCCCGAAGCAGACTGATATCCAAGAGAAACTAATTCCCCCTGTCGATTTGAACCATTTTCTACTATATATTTAGCAATTTCAGAATCCTGAACTTCCTTCTCAACATCAATTCCCAAAGCACTAAAAGGCAAAACATATTTATCTGCCTCTGTTTTTGTAAACTTTGCCAAATCCGAATCTTCAATAACAAAAATATCGGGAGCATCATATGAATTATTTAAAAGACTCTCCTCCAGCGCATTCATATACATGCCATTCTGCTGAGCAATAATACTAGTCTCAATTTCAATATCCGGACGATTAGCAAAACCTTTTGCTACGCAACTTGGAATTTCATCAATATAACTCCAGATTTTTACAGGATCACTTTTCAATAATGGTCGCTTTGCAAAATCAGTTCCAGTAATTCCGTTAAATTCAACACAAGAAATATCATAATCAACAGTGCCACTCTCATAAATCAAAGAAACACTGACAGGAACAATATAAATACCGTCAGCTTCAAAAGCCTTTTCCATTTTGGGGCCGCAATTGTCCAGTTCAAGAATAATTGTCGCACCAAGCAAAACTTTTCCGCTGGAATATAAAACTTCTTTTTTACCATTTACCAGATTAAAGCTGATTTCATAATGCAAAACAGGAGCCATTAAAGCCGCCAGATGTTTTTTACCGTTGCAGTTTACTAAAGCCGCCCCATTTTCAAAATAACTGTACCCATCATATGAATAACAAGAAACATAAGGCCAGTCCAGACTTGTCTTCCAGTTCCAGGAATAGGCATTTTCATATCCTTCTCTAAAAGTTTCCAGCAGGAACAATGCCTTTTCCGTATATTCAGCACAAACACTCACCTGAAACTTACTGGTGTTAGATTTTTTTCCCTTCCCAGTTTTTTTAATATTCTGCAGTTTAAAGTTATAAATACAATTTTCAGTGAAATACTTTTCAAGGTATTCCATGTTTTTCATCCAGAGCGAATAAACATCTTCCCTCGATTCAGCATCAATTCCAAAATTTCCAGAATTAATCTCATCTGCCAGTTCTTCCATAAAGGTTTCAGCAAATTCTCCTCTGTCACCATTGAACCATTCAAAGCTTTCTGCCAGAGCATAAACATAATTTCCTTCCGCCTTGAACTTTCTGGCCCTCTCCATTCTCTCCTGCCCAAAAGCCCCAAGACTCATCAAAAAAACTAAACTCAAAATAAAAATCTTTTTCATAAAAGCTCCTGAACCCATTTTACCACAAAATTAAAATTTTTCCTCTGTCCCCAATTTTTCATTCTTAATCCCCCTTCCGGGCGTTGCGGGCCGAATGGTGTACAGATTTGCCCGCTGGGTGGGTAGCGACCAACAAAGTGGGCGCGCAGGGAGGGGCTCCTCCCTCTTTGGGTTTATTACTTTTCCAAAAGTTTAAAAGTCTTTATACTAGGCCTATGAACGAAAATACTGAAAACAAAACATTAAAAACAGGCGTTGTTGCAATTATTGGGCGTCCTAGTGCTGGTAAATCTACCTTTTTGAATACTGCATGTCAGGAACCTATTTCTATTGTTTCTCCAATTCCTCAGACTACCCGAAATGCGATTAAAGGAATTGTAAACACTTCTTTTGGCCAGCTTATTTTTATTGATACTCCTGGCTACCACGATTCTGAAAAAAAATTGAATTTGCGTTTGCGCAATGTAACAGAAACTCAGCTGGAAGACATCGATTGTGTTCTATATGTTATTGACTCTACTCGCGAACCTGGAGAAGAAGAAGTTCATACTGCTGAATTGTTGAAAAAGCTTCAGGCTAAAACTGTAGTAGCTATCAATAAAACCGATTTGTCAGCTTCTAAAGTTGCCCCTGTCAGAACCTTTATTCAGGAACAGTTGAAGGAAATTCCTGCTGAACGAATTTTCGAAATGTCTGCAGAAAAGGACATTGGTATTAACGAAGTTCTTAAAGGCCTTTACGATATTGCTCCAGAAGGCATGCCAATGTACGACGAAGAACTGGCAACTGATCAGGATTTGAGATTCAGAGTTTGCGAAGTTATTCGTGGCGAAGCTATTAATCGTCTGGAACAGGAAATTCCTCATGCGGTTTATGTTGATGTTGCTGATGTCGAACACCGCAACGAAGGTAAAAAACTCTGGATTCGTGCCTTCCTCTGCGTTGAACGAGACAGCCAGAAAGGTATTGTAATCGGAAAAGGCGCTTCTAAAATCAAGGAAATCCGTATGGCTTCTATCAGAAAGCTTAGCGAAATCTACATCCAGAAAATCGATTTGGATTTGCAGGTTAAAGTTGATAAAAACTGGCGTCAGCGGGATATCACTCTCAACCGATTAATTCCTAACTAAAATAAGCCCTTTGTGTTTCCATTGTTATATTTTTCTGTTATACTCAAAATATATAACAAAAAGTTTTAACAATGGAAAAGGTATTATTTAGACCGCAGAACATTCTGAAACCAGGGAATATTATTCTCATTGCTAACAGAATGCTCTACAAAATCAATCAGTCAATTGTCCGCCACAACGAACAGACTGCTTACATTGCATATGAATTAAGCAGAAACCGAAAGTTTAATTCTGAGAAATGTAATCAGCGTAATCTTGTTCTCCTTTCTCTTTTCCACACTATTGGCTTTTTTTCCAACGACATTATTAATCAGGAATACAATCCTTTTGATAGTTCCATCGACTATTTTTCTCAGGATAAAACTATCGAAAGCAAATACATGTACAGCTGCTACTATTTGGAATACATGACTCCTTTACAGCGGGATTCTATTGCCATCGAAACCTTTACTCAGGATTATGACGAAATTATGAAGGCAGCTGTATATCAGACTGAATACCGTTCTATCATTTATCTTGCAGCAAGAATTAGTGACTACCTGGACAATAATCCGGATCAGGAACTTCCAGAAGATCTCCACTCTCTTGCAAAAGGCAAACTTGATCCTGAATTTGTTGAACTCTTCAATAAAGTGAATTCTGATAATCATATTGTTCAGTCTGTGCGGGACAATTCTTACAGAAGTAAAATCAATGAATATATTCAAGACATCCAGATGACTGATGAAGAAGCCATTAAATTCATTAAGCTTTTAGTTTATTTTCTTGATTTTAAAAGTACTTCTACCCTTAAGCATTCTATCGAAACTGCCTGTATTGCTCATTCTCTTTCCAACAGAATGAATTTATCAGAAGACGAGATGAATATTTTGTTTACCAGTGCCTTCCTTCACGATGTTGGAAAAATTGGTATTCCTCAGAGAATTCTTGAATATCATGGTCTTTTGTCTCCAGAACAAATGAACCTTATGAAAAGTCATATTAATCACTCAAAAAGTGTTCTTAAAGATCTTGTTGATCCTAAAATTCTCGAAACTGTTTGTTCTCATCACGAAAAGCTCAACGGTAGCGGTTATCCAAATCATCTGACAGGAGACCAGCTGAATACAATTCAGAGAATTCTTACTATTTCGGATATTACCAGTGCCTTAAGTCAGAGCCGTTCTTATCATGTTGGTCTTGATAAAAATGCCACTCTTTCTTTGCTTGGAAAAATGACAGAAAATGGTGAACTGGATTCTGAAATTTACGAAATCCTCAAAGCTAATTACGATGATATTCTTCTGGAACAGGCTACTCTGCAAAAACTTTTACAGGCAAACTTCAGCAGTGTTTTGAGTAAATACAACGATTACTACTATAATCAGGTTCATTTTTCTGCTGATGATGTTATTGAAGAAACATTTAAAGACCTTTCCGACAATTTTGAAGAACTTGAAGGCATTTAATTTTCCTTTCTAATATTGCGAAAACTCTTCTATATCTATAATATTATATATAGAGGATAATATGGAAATTTCATTCAAAACAAAAGGCACTTGTGCTCAGGTTATTCACTTTACAAAAAATGATGATGGCACAATCACTAACATCTCTTTTGAAGGTGGCTGCAACGGTAATCTTAAAGCAATTTCTAAACTTTGTGACGGCATGAAGGCTGAAGACATTGCGGCTAAACTTGCAGGCAATACTTGTGGATTTAAAAGTACCAGCTGTGCAGATCAACTTGCAAAAGCTGTAATGGAAAAATAAATATAATTTTAAGGATATAAAAATGGCTCTTGAATGTGGTATCGTTGGACTTCCAAATGTTGGTAAGTCTACAATCTTTTCGGCTTTGACTGCGGCTCCTGCTGCGGCAGAGAACTTCCCTTTCTGTACAATCGATCCAAACGTTGGTATCGTTGATTTACCAGATGAAAGACTTGATTTTCTTGCAAGCAAACATAACCCAAAAAAGAAGACTCCTGCTTCTGTAAAATTCGTTGATATTGCAGGTTTGATTAAAGGGGCTTCTCAGGGTGAAGGTCTTGGAAATAAATTCCTTGCTAACATTCGTGAATGTTCTGTAATTGCTCATGTTGTAAGATGTTTTGACAATCCAGACATTATGCATGTTCGCGACAATGCAAACGAAGCCGCTCCTATTGATCCAGAAAGCGACATTCTTACAATCAACTGGGAATTATGTCAGGCCGACCTGGATACAATTACAAAGCGGGAAGAAAAAAATATTAAAACTGTTCGTGCCTTGGGAAAAGACGCTGAAAAACAGCTGGCTCCTTTTAATTCTGCAGTTGCAAAAATTAAACCTTTGTTGCTTGACGGAAAATGTGCCCACACAGCAGATTTAACTGACGATGAAAAAGCTGCTATTTACGATATGTTCCTTCTTTCTATGAAGCCAACTATCTATGTTGCAAATGTTGATGAAGATTCAATCGAAGCACAGACAAATGATTATGTTGAAATCGTAAAAAAATATGCTTCTGAAGAAAATTCTGAAGTTGTTGTTATCTGCGGTAAGTTCGAAGCTGACCTTGCAGAAATTGAAGATCCTGCTGACCGCAAAGACTTTATGGAAAGTGTTGGTCTTACAGAAAGTGGTCTTTCAGTTTTGGCTAGAAAAACTTATCACTTGATGGGTCTTAGAACATACTTCACTGGTGGTCCAGATGAATGTAGAGCATGGACAATTCATGCCGGTGATAAAGCTCCAAAAGCTGCTGGTGTAATCCATACCGACTTTGAAAAAGGCTTTATTAAAGCAGAAGCTTACACAATCGATGATTTGCGTAAGTATGGTGATGAAGCTGCAATTAAAGCTGCCGGTAAATATCGCCAGGAAGGAAAAGAATATGTTGTTCAGGATGGAGATGTTTTATTCTTCAAGTTCAATGTATAAACCTTTAATAAACTAAGTTAAAAAGAAAACCCGGAAGGCTCTCTCCAAAACCTTCCGGGTAATTTTTTTTAAACTCTCTCTTAGTCCAGATAACTAATTTACTTATCTGATATCTTAATATTACCAGGAGAAGAGAATAAAGAAAATTGAACCTTGGTGGAATTTAGGGGTAACCTTGGTTATTTTTTTCTTACACCAAGGTGGAACGCCTGAATGTCTGTCTGGTTTATTCGATAGGAATGTTTATTTGGGAGAATTTAATCAAGAAATCAATCTGACAGGTAACTCCAAGCTTTTTATAAAGGAAAGCAAGGCGTTTTTTTACAGAACTGATTGAAAGATTATGATTAATGGCAATTTCTTCATACTTGCAGCCGTTTCGTACTGCTTCCAGCATTGCCTTATCCCGGTCAGAAAAATTCAATTCCTCAAAATATGAATTTAAATCTTCTTTTGGAATTTCTTTGTAAATATCCTTGTTAATTTTATCAATAAGATGCTTAAGGACAAAACGCATGGCAACAATACCAATTGCCATCATCAAAAATTCTGCAACACAGTTGATAACTTCCAATGGGGACAGACGAAGAATATAAAGAGAAGAAGCCATATAAAGAATTATAGCCACTGTAAGCTTCCAGACTTTTCCTTTCTGCATGTAACGAATTTTCATTCCAAGCACATAGCCACAACAGAAAACAAACAAACTTAATGCTGTAAATCCATAAGAAACAAGAAAGAAGGAAAAATAGAAAACCCAGATAACATAGATTCTTAAATCAAGAGGAAACATCATCTGGTGAATGACAGAATACAACCATAAAAAGAAGGTAGGAATCATTAAAATTAAATAAACTTTTTTCATGTTATCCGGCATCAAAAAGTAGCAGGCAATGTAAGCAACAACAAGAAAAATTGCACAAAATACTGCTATCAGACGCCAGAAACTGTACTTATTACTAGGCATTCTTCTATTGTATCATCTTTTTATATCACAAAAAAGGTGGTAATATTATTTCTATGAATTATTTAGAATCTAAGAAAAACGAAATGATTGAACTCGAAGCCCTTTTGACTTCTATTCCTGCTATTGCTCCAGAAGGTGGTGGCGATGGTGAAACTGAAAAATGTAATGCCCTGGAAAAATGGCTTAAAGAAAAAGGCTTTAACAATATAGAACGATACGAAGCTCCTGATTCCCGCGTAAGTTCAGGAAACCGCCCAAGTCTTGTTGTAACAATTCCAGGAAAAGATACTTCTAAAAACCTTTGGGTTGTTGCCCATATGGATGTTGTTCCTGTTGGAGATTTATCTTTGTGGAATACAAATCCATGGGAAATGGTGGAAAAAGACGGAAAACTTTATGGTCGTGGTGTTGAAGATAATCAGCAGGGATTAGTTTCTGCCGCTTTTGCAGGTCTGTATTATATTCAGAATAATCTTACTCCTGCCTGCAATGTGAAACTCCTTTTTGTTGCAGATGAAGAAAACGGCAGCGAATACGGAATGATTTATCTTATCCACAATACAGATCTTTTTAAGAAAGGTGATCTGGTTGTAATTCCTGATGGAGGAGATGCAAAAGGCGAAACTATCGAAATTGCGGAAAAAAATCTTTTATGGCTCAAGGTTCATGTTCAGGGAGCCCAGACTCATGGAAGCCGTCCTGATAATGGAGCAAATGCCTGTCTTGCAGCCTGCGATCTTTCGCTAAAACTTCATAATCTGGAAAAAGTATTCTGTAAAACTGACGATCTATTTGAACCTAACTACTCTACTTTCCAGCCAACAAAACGGGAAAAAAATGTAGACTCCATTAATATTATTCCTGGAGAAGACACTTTCTATATGGACTGCAGAATTCTTCCATGCTATCAGCTTAAAGAAGTCCTTGCAGAAGTTGAAAAATGCATTAAAACGGTTGAAGCAGAATACAAGGTAAAAATTGACTATTCCTGTCCACAGCGTTCAGAAAGTCCTGCAACTCCTGTTACTGCCCCTGTTGCACAAAAACTGGCAGCCGCTCTTAAAACCGCCCACAATATTCAGGCAAAGTTCATTGGTATTGGAGGGGGAACTGTTGGGGCTGAACTTAGACGGGAAGGCATTGATGCAGTTGTATGGAGTTCTCTGGATGATCAGGCTCACCAGCCAAATGAATACTGTATTGTTGATAACATTGTTCGGGATGCAAAAACTTTAATCGAACTTTTTAACTAAATACATATAGACAAAAACAGAAAGTATACCTATTATTGCCTTAGGAGATATTTTATGAAAAAGAGTTTAAAATTTTTGCTTGCGGCTTTAGTTCTTCTTGGAATTAATTTTAGCCTTTTTGCTCAGAACTCAAACATTGCATTTACAGGCTTTGGAGGCGGACTTCCTTCAACCGCTGTTTCAGTAAATAACGAAGCAGAAACTCCTGTTAATTCAATTTTACTTAATAATTCAGGCACTGCTTATACAACTTCCGAATATCTTGCAGATGAATGCTGTTATCATTTGACAGATGCTTTAATCGAAGCTTGTGTCGAAATCTTTTGCGAACTGTTCTGTAGTTCCTGCAGTACAATTGGAACAATTCCAATGCTGTTTACTGCTCCAATTTATTCTGAATAAAAAAAAGCCTCGAAAAACTTCGGGGCTTTCTTATTGTCCAATCGGGATTAGCGAATTTTCAAGAAAATTCCTAAAACCAAAGAAGTAATCAAAATCTGAAGAATTGTAAATTTTACAAGAACCTGAGTTGGTGACCATCCGCGATTTTTACGCATATGATCGTGCAATGGGAAACGAATGTTTTCGAAAATCTTGATTTTGAAGAAACGCAACAAAGCTACTTTTAACAAACCCATTCCACCATTTACAAAAATAATTGATGAAGTTGCAATAATCATAAATGGATTTCCAGAAACCATTACACAAACACCAATAAAGAAACCTAATGCACGGCTACCTGCATCTCCCATTAAACAGTGGCTTGGGAAAGCATTGAGCCACAAGTAACCCATCACAACACCCGCCATTGTAAAAATCATAATTGCCCAGTTGGCACCATCTTCAAGATGAGGTAAAAGCAAATAGCTGGAAATATCTTTGTGACCTAAAACTACATAGAAAAGTGCACCTAAAGTAATCAAGGCTACCAAAACAAGAGTTGAAGAAAGACCATCAACTCCGTCAGTACAGTTTGTAGTATTAATAGAAGCCCACAAAAGAATTACACAAATCACAATGTAAAGTGCAGGATGAACATTTACAGGATCTGCAATAAATGGAAGCCAGAAACTAATTTTTCCAGTTTCAGGATTTCTTAATCCATAGTAAAGAACAAATGCTGTTACAACACTGATTACCAAATCCAAGGCACCTTTTAAGTATTCGCCCCAGCTTGTAACACTTCTATCATCAAGATAACCAGTAAGCATTGTAAACCAGGTAAGAACAATTATACAGGCGATTGGCCAGGTCATTGGAACAAACAGGAAAGAAATTAAAACAAATAAAGTAATAAATACAACACCAGAACCTGTTGGTTTTCCTTTTGCAGCTTCTGCATTTTCTTTAATTGTAAATTCTCTTCCACGGTCATGAGGAAGCTTATCGTAAAAAACAGGAATTAATTTATAAGCCAAAAAATAGCCTAAATAAAGTGCGCAGGAAATAAGAATCGCATAAGAACATAAAAGTCTTGCAGGTCCCCAGAACTGCTGTAAATAAGATCCCAAATAGTAAATCATTTTATCCTCTTTATACTAATATGAAATATGAGTAGTTCCTGTAAAGATTAAAGAAACACCCTTTTCATTACAATAATTTATAAATTCATCATCGGAAGAATTTCCCCCAGTCTGAATAATTGCTGTTACACCAGAATCAATTATTTCTTTTACAACCGGAGTAAATGGAAGTGAAGTATCACAAATAAGAACATCAGCTAAAGGACCTTCATCATCTGGCCAATACTGCTTTTTCTGTTCAATTGCTCCTTCCAGTGCATGAGCAACCGCTTTTGCTGCAGAACGGGCTCCCTGTGAAATCCCCGCAATGGAATTATTCTTAACCAGAACGGCACAATAAGTTCTGGAACCCATTGCAAGAACCATTCCAAATGCCAGCTGATCTGCAATTGCCTGAGTAGGACGAATTCTAGTTTTTACCGCCCATTTTTCAAAAATCATAGTATCTTTTGTCTGGAAAACAAGACCACCATTTATAAGCTGCAAATCAAAAGGCGAAATATTTGTCTGAGCAATAGGAATCAAACGGATATCTGGATTTCTCAAAAGAATATCTTTTGCTTCTACAGTAAAGCCTGGTGCAACAATGGCAGAAAGATTCTGCTTAACCAGTTCCATTGCCGCATCTTCATCAATAACTGCACTACAGCCAAAACAAATTCCTTCGATATCGTCTTCAAATGCAAAAGTTTTCTTAAAAGAATCAAGAACATTTGTTGCAGTTGAAGCTCCCAAAACTGAACGGAATTTCATTGCAATGGTGAATACTGTTCCAGTCAGTGGAGAAAACTGAGTTGTAAAATCGTAGCCGTCACAATTAGTGCTTTCTACGGCATACTGAGTTCGCAAGTTGGAGTAGAGACTACTGATAATTTCCCAGGAAAGAGCCGCATCGTTTACAACATTAAAATCGGCTTTTACTCCCGCATAACGATTAAACCCATTAACTGCCCCTACTTCTGAAGGATATCTATATAAACAGGAACTCTGCTGTTTGTTTGCTCCCGATGGAAATACTTCCTGCTTAATAAATGGGAACATAAGGTAATTCATGAAGCAGCCTTCATTAAGGGTTTTGTCCATTAAAATTGAACTGGAAATTCCACCGTCATAAGCAGAAATCAGATTCAAGGCTTTTGCAGCAAGGTAAGTTCTAAAACTATCTGTAATGTTATCGTTTCTAAGCTGAACAATTGCTTCTTCATAATCTTCAGGATCAGTAAGAATCAAAAGATTTTTGTAATTAACAAAACAATCTCTAAGAATGGAAGAGATGTAAAAATCAT
This sequence comes from Treponema sp., assembly GCA_045627625.1. Taxonomy (GTDB): domain Bacteria; phylum Spirochaetota; class Spirochaetia; order Treponematales; family Treponemataceae; genus Treponema_D. Next base: position 34,285 of record JAZQOB010000124.1, on the reverse strand, counting down.
GGCGGTTCATAATAGATTCAATCTGATTTTCTTTTGGAGCCAGAACCATACCAGGAAGAACATTTATACAAACCAAAGAAATTGAATCTTCAACCACTTCGTTATCTGAAAAAGACAGGTCTTCATCATTTTTTGCAGTAAGCAGTTTTCTGATAAGAGAAGAATGATCCGATAAGAAAAGATTATGTTTTACTAATCCTCTTTCTCTCTGAACAGGAATATTTTCCTTAAGGAGTAATTCTTCGGTTTTATTAGCTGAATAAATTGTCCATCCGAAATCTGTTAAAAATCGTGCAAAATTTACAATGCCTGCAGGATTTTCAACATGAATAAGCGCTTGTTTTACCATATAAATGAGTTTAACAAAAATAATAACAATGCTCAATTCACAATCAGCAATATATTTGGTAATATAGAGAAATGAAAATCTCATCACAAAAAGCTAAATTATCTGGAAATATTACTGTTCCAGGCTCTAAAAGTCATACAATTCGTGCATTAATTCTTGCTACAATGGCAGACGGCACTTCTCATATTTCTAATCCGCTTCCAAGTAACGACTGTCTTTCAACTGTAAAAGCCATTAAACAAGTTGGTGCTGAAGTTGATATTGAATCGGTTGAAAATCAGTGGATTGTAAAAGGCGCTGGTAAAAATCTTCATCTTCCAGAAAATACTATTGATGTTGGAAACTCTGGCTCCCTTATGTATTTCTTGTGTCCAGTTCTTTCGACACTTCCTGGAGAATGTACATTTACAGGAGATGAATCCATTTGTACTCGTCCAGTTGGCCACTTAATCGACGCATTGAATCAGTTTGGTGCAAAAGCTGAATGTCTTCCAAACCCAACAGGAAAACCACTTTGCCCTCCTTTCAAATTTGAAGGCCCAATTGATGTAAATAAAACTTTGAATACTGATGGAAAACTTTCTCAGTACATCAGTGGTTTTATGATGGCCGCTTCCAGATTAAATGGAAAACTCCATATGAATCTTGCTACTCCAAAAGAAACTCCATACCTTACAATGACAAAGTTGTGGCTGGAATCTGTTGGTGTTGAATGTAATATTTCACAGGATTTTAAAACTGTAGAAGTTGCAGGTCCTGTTGATATTAAAGCTTTTGACAAAGCCGTTCCATCTGACTGGGAAGGAGTTGCATTTCCACTTATTGCCGCTCTTATGACAGACAGCAAAATCGTTATTAATAATATTGACGGTTCTGGAAGTCAGGGAGATGACAAAATTGTTGAAGTTTTGCAGAAAGCCGGAGCAGACATTGTCTGGGATAAAAAAGCCTGCACTTTGACAGTTACTGGTGGCAAACGCTTAAAAGGTGACTTAACAATTAATATTTCGGATTTCCCAGATGCAATTTGTGCCCTTGCTGTTATTGCCTGCTTTATTGAAGGAACGACAACTTTTACAGATGTTGAAATCTGCCGCAAAAAAGAAACAGACAGAATCTGGGCAATGCGTACAGAACTTACAAAACTGGGAGCTGTTCTTGAAGAAGGAGATGATTGTCTTATTGTTCATGGACATTCACCACTTTTAGAAAACGGAGAAGCAAATCCAGAATTCGTAATTCATGGTGGAGAAGCAGAATCTTACAAGGACCACAGAATCGTAATGTCTCTTGCCTGCCTTGGATTAGGATTAAAAGCTGGTGAAAAGCTTATTGTTAATGATGCAGAATGGTGCAGCGTTACTTTCCCACACTTCTTTGAAGTAATGAATAAACAACTTGGTGCTGGTTTTATTTTGTAAAAATGCAAACAGAAAATACTGAATTCCTGCAGTCTCAATTGATTACCTACATTGGTAATAAGCGTTCTCTTCTTCCTTTTATTGCAGAAGCAATTGAAATTGTACGGGGCGACTTAAACAAAGATAAACTTTCCTGTCTTGATATTTTTGCCGGCAGCGGAATTGTTTCCAGATTTTTAAAACAATATTCCTCTTTTATTGCAGTAAACGATCTGGAAACTTATGCCTGCTTAATCAGTAAATGCTATCTCTCAAACAACACACTGGAACTTAAACAGAAACTGGAAGAACTCTACACCGCCCTTTCCCGTAATATCGAAGAAGAAATGAACAAACTTCAGGCACAAAGGGATTCTGATACCTACACCGCCCCAGGTTTTGTTTCGGAATTATATTCACCTTTTGATATCGAAAACATTCAGAAAACTGAACGCTGCTTTTATACTCCTTATAATGCAAACTACATAGATGTAGCTCGTCAGTGCATTGCAAAGCTTCCAGAAGAATATCAGCATTATTTTATTGCTCCACTTTTATCCGAAGCTTCAATTCATGCTAATACTGCAGGAATTTTCAAAGGCTTTTATAAAAACTCCCGCACAGGAACAGGACAATTTGGCGGTAATGGAAAAAATGCTTTATCAAGAATTCTTGGACCAATTAAAATTCCGTTCCCTGTATTTTCAAATTTCAATTGTGATTTTCAGGTGTTTAACGAAAATGCCAACACCCTGGTGTTAAATCCTTCTCTTTACGAAAATACCGGTACCGATAAAACATTTGATTTAGCCTATTTTGATCCACCATACAATCAGCATCCTTATGGTTCAAATTACTTTATGCTGAATCTTATTGCAAACTACAACCGTCCACAGGAAGAAACAATCAGCCGAGTTTCAGGAATTCCAAAAAACTGGAACCGTTCTTCTTACAACAAGAAAAAACAGGTTTGTCAGGTTTTCTTTGATTTAGTGAATAATGTAAAAGCCAGATATGTACTGGTTTCTTTCAACTCGGAAGGTTTTATTTCAAAAAACGAAATGACAGAATTGCTTTCAAAATGTGGAACAGTTCAAGTTTTAGAATCACAGTACAATACTTTCAGAGGCTCACGAAACTTAAAGGAACGGGAAATTCATGTTAAAGAATATCTGTTCCTTGTAAAAAAATCATAATTCCTCGGTAACTTCCAGTTCTACCATTAAAGGAACATGATCCGAATAGCCTTCCCCCGAATAAATTTTATATTCTTTTGGAACCCCATCTTCGTAACACCAGGGACCTTTTGAAAACAATTCAAAAGCTTTAATGAAAAATCCCTTACTTACAAAAATATGATCAATTCTTTCCCAGGAATCTTTATAATAATAACTGCCTCTGCCTTCAAAATCCTCTTCACCATGAGAAAACCATACTGATTTTACAAAAGTTCCCTTATTACCAAAGTTACCAGGTCGAATTTCAACCATTTTGTTCTCTGCTTCATTTGAAAAACTAAAATCCTGAATATCCCGATTAAAATCTCCACAGGCAATAAAAGCCTTATTTTGAATCTCCGCTTCTTCAGTTAAATATCCCAAAAGATTTTCCTGATAATTTCTCCAGATTTCAGTTGTCTCCTGACCGCCTAGTTTAGATTTCCAGTGATTTACAAAAAGAACATAATCAGTTGTACCCAAATTAACAGTCATTTCCATTATAGGACGCATTGAAGGCTGAGTAGCTTTTTCTATCTGAATATCAAGGTTGTGAATTTTTAGATTTGACAGTTCATATTTAGAAAGCACCCCGCAACCAATAGCATCCCCTTTGTTCTTTGCAAAACAGGAATACTTCCAGCATTTTTTAGGATTCCAGGCATTTCCTGCCAGCCGATTATTAATGTCGTAAATCACCCCTTCGTTTTCCAATTCTTCCAGGACAATCACATCACAATCCATTTCGTTTATCACCTGACAAAGCCGGTCCAGTCTTTCTTCATACTTACTCTGATTCCAGTTATCCCCTTTCCGAAACTCCGAATATTCAGTTCCTTCATTTGTAGAATCAAAAAAAGTCTGAACATTCCAAGTTCCCACCTTCAGCCTTTTCCCATTCCCCTGAAAATTTATAGAACAGGAAGAAATCAAAATAGTAAAAATTAAAAATAAAAATATTTTTTTCATAAACAAATCCTTTTGGTCCCTATAAGAATTTGTTCATTACTAATAAAAAAAAGGAATAGAATTAACGATTTATTTAAAAATTTTTAGTTGGCAAGTTCATTCATTAATTATTTTTCATTATTAATTCATAATTCTTAATTATTTATAAACTTCCCATGTAGTTCGTACTAATGTTTCTACATCTGAATATTTTGGTTCCCAGCCGATAAGGTCTTTGGCAAGTTTTGAAGTTGTGTATAAACTTGCTGGGTCTCCAGGTCGTCTTGGAGCATCTTCGGCAGGAATTTCTTTTCCAGTGATTTTGCGGGCAGCATCAATAAGTTCTTTTACTGTTGTGCCTTTTTCGGTTCCAAGATTAAGTTTAAGACTTTCGTTCTTTTTAGCAATATAATCCAATGCCATTACATGAGCCCGTGCTAAGTCTGTTACATGAACATAATCACGAATACAAGTTCCATCTCTAGTATCATAATCAGTTCCAAATACTTTAAGCTGGCGCTGACCTAAAGCTGCTTCCATTACTCGAGGAAGAAGATTTTCAGGTTTCTGTTCAAGTCCACGAATTTCTCCATCTGGATCATAACCTGCGGCATTAAAATATCTGAGGGCAGCAAATTTCAACCCCTTCAACTGATCATACCAGGTCATATAGCGTTCAATTTCGAGTTTTGTAAAACCGTAATAATTGATTGGATTCTGTGGATGATTTTCGTCCATTGGTAAATACTGTGGTTCACCAAAAGTTGCAGCAGATGAAGAAAATACCATTTTAAGACAATTGTATTTAACTGCTGCATTCAAAATATTTAAAGTTCCAGTAATGTTGTTTACTGAATATTTTTCTGGTTTAATCATTGATTCACCGGCAGCCTTAAAAGCGGCAAGATGAACAAAGGCATCAAAACCCTGGGCAAATGCTGATTCCAAATCATCCTGAATAAGAATGTTTCCGTAAATAAAATCGTTTTCTGGGAATAAATTACAACGCAAACCGCTTGAAAGATTATCGAAAACTGTTACCTTGTGACCAGCTTTCATCATTTCTTTTACAACATGGCTGCCAATATAACCTGCACCACCAATAACTAAAACTTTCATAATGCCTCCATGAATGTTTTAATTTTATCATATTCCATTTTTTATTGAAACATCTTAAAGCATACAGTAATATTTTAATCATGAAAAAGATTATTTTAATTTTAACAATTTTGGCTTCACTTTTTGCAGTAACAAGCTGTGCTTCAACCGATGAAATTCCTTCAGATTACAGTGCTGCACAGATTATGCAGTTAGGACAGAAAGCCTACGATAACGGAAACTATACAAAAGCTGAATATTATTATTCACAGGCATTAATCAAGTTCGGAATGGACACTCCAATTTATGTTGAATGCCGTTACGAAATAGGACACATTGCAATCCGCACAAAGGATTATGCTACAGCCTACAGAAGTTTTACAGAAATTCTTGATATCTATGCTTCTTACCCAGCTGGAACTTTAAGCCCTTCGTACAAAACATTGGCACAGAAAGGACTTTCACAGATTCCAGAAGACGAATTGAAAAAACTTTCAAAAAAATAGAACTATGGTAAAAGAATTGTAGTGACTTTGATTCCTTTTTGCGAAGCAAGGTTCATTACATATTCTTTTGAATAAAGCCCTGTGCCTCTTGGTTCAGGGTGAGGTTCTGCATCACCAATCAGAATAATTCTTCTTTCACTTCCTTCACGCCAATCAAAACCTTCTGTTGCAGCAAAAATTGCTTCGTAAACCGCTTCGGGAGTATCTCCGCCACCATAAGCAGTAATTGAATTCAAATTCATTGTAAAATTATTCAAATCTTTATCAAAATCAAAAATATGAACAGGAAGTTCTTTGTAGGCCCCGGACACATATTCATCATAATCCCGATAATACAAAAGTCCAAATTGAGCCCCACTTCCTTCAAACAGCTGCTTCATGGCAGGAACCAGTTCATGCTTAAGGGCATAAAGATCATCTTCCATACTGCCGGTGCCATCAATAGCAAAAATTACATCCAGCTTATCCTTATTTTCTGTTCGTTCCAGAACTTTTTCAATATCCCCAACTAAAGCAGACGGACCTTTGCAAAAAATAATCTCTTCCGAAATTTCCGCCAGTTTTTCTGTGGCAGTTTCGTTATAAATGCTTTCGTGAGGAGGAATTGTCTTTTTTTCCTCTGTCCCCTTTGGTTCAACTTTTTCCTCTGTCCCCATTGAATCATTTTTAGTTTTTTCTACAACTTTCAGATTCAAATAATAAGGACTGTCATCATATTCACCAGAATGATCTGCATATTTTTTTTCAAAGGCACGAATATTTATAAAAGTCCGGTTTCCAACTTCCACCTGCCCCTGTCTTGCCCAGGTATAACCAAAAACCAGCTTAAGAGGAATAAAAATATGGAAAGCTTCTTCTTCAAAATAAGGAGTTTTCTCGGGAGTAGAATCCACCAGACTGAACTTTGCCCAATCCGAAGTTAAAATCTGGCCATTTAAATAGCGAATTTCATCACCATTAATTTCGTTGTATTCTGTTGCTCGGTAGGCATAGCTGTCGTTGTTTCCCGCATAATCTCGAACCGATTCAGTAAGCAAAATTGAATTAATATCGGCTGTTTTTTTTACATACATATCAAAGCCATCTCCCTGAGGACGAGCTTTAATCACAATATTTTGCGGAGGAACTTTTAAATTTTTTTTCTGCTGAGCAAAACAACTTGCCGATAATATGAGTAATACAAATAAGATTATCTGATTTTTGGTGAATCTATTCATACAACTTTTATCGGAAATCTTTGTATCATAAATAACAATTTATATGTTATAATAAACGAATAGCGAGGTAACAATTATGAAACGAATTACTAAACTTTTATGCTTATGCTCTATTTTTTTGAGCTTCAGTTTCACTGTTTTTGGACAGCCACTTTATAAATTTTCTGGCTTTGGTGGAGGACTTCCATCTTCAGCAATGAGAGTTTCTGCTGATGATGATTCTTTAACTCAGGATTTAGATGACGAATTAAAAGAAAATGAAGGAAAACCTAAAAAGGAAAAAATGTCTCCTAAGAAAAAAGCTATCATTATTACAGCTTCCGTAATTGGCGGTGTTGTAGTTATTGGTGGTATTGCAATTGGAACATACTTCCTCATTAATGAAACATCAAAATGCTGCGAAAGCGCTGCTCAGGGGTGTGCAGAAAATGCCGTTGAAACCGCATGTCAGAACGCATCAGGAGGCGGAATTTTAAGCTTTGCAGAAAACTTAGCTTTATTCCCAATCTATGTTCCTTAATCTAAAATGAAAAAGTCGATTTTTTTAGAGGGTTTATTTCTACTTTTTCTTTGCACCGCCTGCTTTAGTCAATCTAAAACTATCCGCAAACTTCAACTGGATTTTGAAAGGGTTGAAATTAATGGGGCGGGGCAAAAAAATGCAATCTCCGGAAACCTTTACTACAAAAATAATCCCTACTTTTTTGTTTTCAATATTCTCAAACCTGAAAATCAGGTGAACTACATAAATTCCGATGGAACTTTTTTTAAGGACTCCACCGGAATTTATGATTTTACCCAGGGAAGAAGTATTTTAAATCAAACTTGCGTAGATATTCTTACCTGGTTCAAAAGCGACATGGGACTTGGAGATTCTGGTTATGCCCCTGCAATCTCAACGGTGGAAGACGGCCTTGTAGTTACAGAATGGCAATATTTTAGAAACGGTGCCCATGCCATCGAAAAAGTTCTTGTTACTACCGATTCAAAAGGTAACTTTACAAACCTTAAAATGTATCTTGCAAGTGGTGAATTGTATACCGAAACAAAACTTTCGGATTTTACTAAAATCACCGGCTACACAGTTCCTACAACAATAGAATCTCAAACTTATACAAATGGAAAACCTTACATTTGTACAATTCTTAAATTTTCGAAAATTAAAATTAATCAGATTGAAGATGCCTACTCTGAATATCAGGCAGATAATTCCAGCCCTGCAAAATCCAACGAAATCAATGGAATAAAGAATCCTGTTGTACTTGCAATTTCTCCTCTGTCCCCAGTGTTCCGAGTTTCCCTTTCTTCAGTCATTACAAATATTGCCTACAAAGGCTACAAAAAATTTGTTACAAAACAGGATAATTCTGCCTGCCCATTTGAACCAACCTGTTCCCAGTATATGCTTCAGGCAATTTCAAAATACGGACCTGCAGGTTTAATCATGGGATTGGAACGATTAAAACGCTGTAATCCAACAGAACATAATGCAAATCTTTACGATACCAACAAAAACGGAAAACATGTTGATCCTGTAAAATAAAATTGGAGCTAAAATGAAAAAAATTATCTATATATTTATTGCGGCTGTTTTTGCACTTCCATGTTTTGGTCAAAAAGCCCCAAATGCCTTTAGTCCAGACCTCATCAAGGAATTTGCCTTTGATTTATACCAGACAGGTTTTTATGATGAAGCCGAAAGTGAATTCCGCAGATACCTTTTTACCGCCGGTGTAATCATTGATGAAAATGCAGTTCTTACCTTAAACAGCATTTACGATCAGAAAAATGATATGGCAGGCAACAGCTGGATTTTTGATAATTTCAATTTGTCTCTGTCCCCTTTTGCACTGGAAAAAGTTTCTCTTACAAAAAGTAAACTGCTGCTTCATACACAGGATGCAGAGGCCTTCAATGATTTTCAGCAGACATTAGGTCAAAATGCAGATAAGTTTTCCCTGGATTTTCACAATATTGTTGATATTTCACAGCTGGTTCTTGCAAACAACATTACAGATGCCAGAACAAAGGCACAGAGCGCAACCGAAGACAATTTGATTTTTTCTCCTCTGTCCCTTTATTTATCAGATTACAAAACTAAATCACCAGGACTTGCACTTTTTCTTTCTATGATTTGTCCAGGAGCAGGAAAATGGTACACCAGTTCTTTTGCCCAGGGAGTTTCTTCTTTCCTTACAATCAGTTCTTTTGCAAGTGCCTGTGTTTATTCCGGAATTAAAACTGAATGGAAAAGCTGGCGACCTTATGCTTACGGAACTTGCGGTGCCATTCTTTATATCGTAGATATTTATGGTGCCTATCAGTCTGCAAAACGCTACAACACCAGAATTTACAAGGAATTAGTTACAAATACAGAGAAGATTTATGAAGCTTTATACTAAAATTTTAATTTTTACTTTAGTTCTATTCTTCTCATTTAATAGCTTTGCCCAGAATTCAGGAAAAACGGGGACAGACCCCTACGAAGACATTTTTCTTCTTGCCCAGAAATTTGATCAGTCTAATTCTCCAAAAGAAGCTTTTATTGAATACAAAAGATATTTGTTTCTCCAGGATTACGCAGAAGGAATTCATCAGCAGGAAGCTTGTGTTGCTCTGTCCCTCTTGTATCAGAAAGAAGAAAAATTCACCAAAGCCCTGGAATATCTTCAGCTGGCACAAAGCTACAACCAAACCACAGAACTACAGCTAAAAGAAATTCAGCTGCTTCAAAAATACAGTCAGGCAAAACAACCGGATTTAGAATCAAATGTAAATCTTTACCGTTATCGTTTTGTTGAAGGCTATCCACAGGAAGTTCAGATTTCTGCATGGCTTGTTATTCTTGAAAATAATGTACTCCGGGAAAATTTTGAAAAACTGGAAGAAAACCTTCAGACATTCTATTCAAAATTCCCAGATTCATTTACTGACGAAGATAAAGATTCTATCGCCCAGGCAATGGAAAATCTTAAAAAATTCAAACCAAAAAGTCCAATGCTGGCAATGCATCTTTCTTTTATTCCAGGTCTTGGGCAGTTATATGCAGGACAACCTTTAGACGCCCTCAATGCCTTTTTGCTGAATGGTTCATTGATTGCAATAAGCACATGGAGTATCGTAAGTCAGAATTATCTGGATTTTGCTCTTTTTGAAATAAACCCAGTCATCCGCTTTTACAGAGGAAACCTTTATAATGCCCAGAAAGAAGTTTATGAATACAACAGCAAAAAACGAAAAATTCTAAAAACTCCAATTCTAGAAGTATTAAATAAGGTTGAAAAAACAGAATAATACTTTATAATTATTAAAGAGATACAATCCTATTTAAAAAATTGGCAATAATATGCAAAGTGTTAGTGATTTTGAACAAGTGAATATCAGCAGCTTTTTTGAAACCGAATCCGAAAAGCCTGTTCAAGAAGAAAAAGTCGAATTTCTCTCCAAAAAACAAAAAGCCCTTATAGACGAAGTAATGCCTATTGTAAAGGAACTGGACCCTGAAAAAGCAGCCAGTTTCGAAAAGCGCTTTAACGATCTGGAAGCTCTTGCAAAAGCAATGAACCGCTTCCCTTCTCTTTTGGAAAAACATGAATTAGTTGGGGGAACTCGAACTCCAACTTCTCTTATAGAATCTTTAATCAAGCATCAGGATTCTGGTGATTCGACCCTTCAGTTGCCTTCAAAAGCAATCATGGGAAAAGCTTTTCTTGTTGCTAAAATGCATACTCTTTCCAGTATGTCAAAATATTTCCACCATTTAGGCGATGAATACTCAAAGTATCACCGTTCTTTTGGAAACGAAACTGTTTTGTGTGTATTCTCTTTACTGGTAGAAGATGTTTATTTGAATTTAATTCGTGACGAAACCCAGTCAATGGATTTCCGAAGAGAATGGGCACTTTCGTTGCTGCTCCTTTGGGAACACTGGACCGATTCGGCGGTTGAAGATGTGGCTCCTGTCCTTCAGTCAGTATGGCAGGCACGACGAAAACTTGCTCCTGCATTTGGAACAATGATGGGAACCAGTGAATTACTTTTGATTTCCATGCAGATGGATGACCAGTGGATTAGTTTTATTAAGCAGAAAATGGGAGATGCCGGAGTAACTCAGGCTATGGAAGAGTTTCTCTTTGGTATTTCTTATGAACAGATAACCTATTTAAGAAAAAGTTTGCGTGAACAGGGAATCCCTGCTATCGGCCGTGATGAAGTATCAAAATTCTTGGGAGAGCATGTTAAAGCCGATGCCGGATTAGACTATCGAGATTTCTATTCACTTTACACAATTCGCCGGGATAATGCCCGTGCCCGTACAAGAATGAAGCTGGAAGGTCCTCATAAAACTTTGGAAGATTACTTCATTCAATTTGTAACAGAAAAAAACAAGGAGAAACAGAACAATGACACCTTCGCAAGAAACTGACAATAAACAGAAACGAGTTCCATATCACTTTGGAGAAAAGCTTCGTGCTGCTCGTGAACATAAAGGCTATACATTAAAAGTTGTTGCACAGAAAGCAGGAGTAAGTGAAAGTCTTGTTTCTCAGATTGAACGAAATCATGTTTCCCCTGCAATCGATACTCTTTTGTCTTTAGCAGATGTACTTGATGTTAATCTTGAATATCTTTTCGAAGAATATCGCAAAGACCGTCCTGTAAAAATCATTCGCAAAGATGAACGACCAACTGTACAGGAAGAAGATTTAACATTTGAAGAATTAGGTAGCCCTTCTTCATCCGACAAAGAAAACTCCTTTGAATCATATATTTTTAGAATTCCCGCTGGTTCAAGAACTCACAGAGGTTCTTACGGACACATTGGAAGAGAATTTGGTTTTATCAATAAAGGAACTGCAAAACTTTCTTATAATGGCCAGGAATATCTTTTGGAAACTGGAGACAGCGTTACTTTCTCTTCAACCGTACCACATGTTATCGAAAATGCCGGTGATGTTGATGTAGAAGCAATCTGGTTTGTAACTCCACCTCAACGCTTTATCGAAAAATAATGCTGAATAAAATTAAAAAACAAACTCTTTTTACAGCTGTAATTTTTACTCTGTCCCTTTTGGCATTTTCCTGTAAATCCCTGCCAGAACAAACTGAAGGGTATAAAATTTCAGTCCCTCTTTCATCCGACCGACTCATTCCTTCAGATGTTCATTGGGAACAGGTTTTGCCGGGCATTGAAAAAACCGATTACATCATAAATGAATTCAACTGCTCCTGGACCTGTGTAAAAATTGATCTTACAAATCCAAAGCTTTCAATCGTAAACTTCCCGGAAGAACGAAAACAGGTTTCTCAATTATTCAGAGTAAAAACTTTTTCAAAGAAAAATAAGGCTGTGGTTGCCATAAACACAACTCCATTTGATAACACAAAAGCAAAAACTTACAATCCAATTGGAATAATCATAAACGAAGGAAACCTGATTTATTTTCCAGTTATCCGAGAAGATTATGCCGCCCTTGCTTTTTTTGAAGCTGAAAATGGCTACATTGCAAAAGTCGTTTCGCCACAAAAAGATTTATTGATTTCTGCCAGCCCCTGCATTTATGCCGCAGGAGGATTTTTCCCAATTCTAAAAAATGGGGAACTTATTTCCCACTTAATTCTCCGCCGTTCCAGAACTGCCGCAGGAATAAGTCAGGACGGAAAAACCCTTTATTTATTCGCAGTTTCTTCGATTCTAAATCCAAAAGACAACAAAGGTCTTTCTTACGATGAATGTGCCATAATTCTTCAGACTCTTGGCTGCTACGATGCATTGAATTTTGACGGAGGCCACTCCACCGCCCTCTGTATCAACGCAAAATACGAAGAAAAACCTTGCCTGCAACGAAAAGTTCCTGCCGCCCTTGGTTTTAGAATTTCTGAATAATTTTTTAATTTTTCAAACATAATTGCATAAATATTTTAATATTTGTATAATTATTGAATATTATTAAAGAATTTTTGCATAAATATTCATTTTTAATAATATAACCCGATACTATAAATAACAAAGGAGATCTCTATGGCAACAAAGAAAGAAGAAGAGAAAATCATTAAAAAACTCGAAAAACTTGCTGTTCACAACGACCCTATTAATCAGGATTTATATAAAAAATATGATGTAAAACGCGGTCTCCGAAATGCAAACGGTACCGGTGTACTTGTTGGACTTACACGAATTGGTGATGTAGTCGGATATGAATTTAAAGACGGACAGAAAATTGCTGTTCCTGGCCGCCTGGTTTATCGTGGCTACAATGTTGAAGATTTAATCGCTGATGCAGAAAAGAACAAGCAGTACGGTTTTGAACAATGTGCATATCTTTTGCTTTTCGGTGAACTTCCAAATAAAGAACAGTTGGACCGTTTCTCAGCTTATCTTGGAGAATCAAGAATTCTTCCACCAAACTTTACTGAAGACATGATTATGAAGGCTCCTTCTAAAGACATCATGAATAAAATTGCCCGCGGAGTTTTGGCTTCTTATTCTTATGATGACGATCCTGAAAATCGTGAAATCGGAAATATCATTAAACAGTGCGTACAGTTGATTGCTCGTTTTTCAACTATTGCAGCTTACGGTTATCAGGCAAAACGCCGCTACTATGACAACAAATCAATGTTCGTTCATAATCCAAAAGCTGAACTTTCAACTGCAGAAAACTTCCTGCGTCTGATTCGTTCTGATAAAGCTTACACAAGATCAGAAGCTGAAATTCTTGACCTGGCACTTATTCTTCATGCTGAACATGGTGGTGGTAACAACTCTTCTTTAACAGTTCATGTTGTTTCTTCTGCTGATACAGATACATATTCTGCAATTGCAGCTGCAGTTGGTTCCCTTAAAGGTAGCCGCCATGGTGGTGCAAATATTCGCGTTGTAGAAATGATGGATGAAATTAAAGCCAATGTAAAAGACTGGTCAAACGAAGCTGAAGTAAAAGCTTACTTACAGAAAATTGTTGATAAACAGGCTTTTGACGGCTCAGGAAAAGTTTACGGTATTGGTCACGCAGTTTATACAATCAGCGACCCTCGTGAAGTTCTTCTCAAGAAAAAGGCTTACGAACTTGCCAAAGAAAAAGGCCAGGAATGGGTTGATGAATTTGAACTTTACAATATGATTGAACGACTTGCTCCTGCAATCATTCAGGAAAAACACCCTTCTGCAGAACGAGTTTGTGCAAATGTAGACTTCTATTCAGGATTTGTTTACACAATGTTGAACATTCCTCGCGAACTCTACACACCAATCTTCGCAATTTCCAGAATTGCAGGTTGGTCTGCTCACCGTATCGAAGAAATCGTTTCTGGTGGAAGAATCTATCGTCCAGCATACAAAAATGTATCTCCTGAACGCGACTTCGTTCCATTGATGGATAGAAAATAAAAAAAAATAAGGATGCCTAAACACGGTTCACCGTAAAAAAAGGCATCCTTTTTTTTATACTTAATTCTTAATTTTTAATTCCTACCGTCTTTTTCTGCCTCTTGTCAAAAGCAGGATTCTCAGGAAAGAACCAATTGCAGTAAGAGCAGAAGCAACATAAGTCATAGCTGCAGCCCAAAGAACTTTTCTTGCCCCGCTAATTTCGGAACTGTCAGTCAAAGCCCCTGTTTCTTTCAGAATCTTCAAAGCTCTGCTGGAAGCATTAAATTCTACTGGCAAAGTAACAATATAGAACAATACAGAAAGACCAAATAAAATCAAACCAATATCAGTAATCAACTGAAAAATGCTTAAATTTGATTCTGCAGTACTTCCAAATACCAGACCAGCAACTGCCAGTAAAGGGCCAAAACGAGAACCAATATTTGCAACAGGAACTAAAGCCTTTCTGAACACCAGAGGAAAATATCCTACATGATGCTGAATTGCATGACCAGTTTCGTGAGCCGCAACACCAATTGCCGCAATAGATGTACTGCTGTAAGTTGAATCACTCAAACTCAAAACATTGTTTGTTGGATTATAGTTATCTGTTAAATCCCCATTGATATGGGAAATCTTTACATCTGTAATTCCGTTTTTTTCCAGTAAAAGTGCCGCAGCCTGAGCTCCAGTTAAATTTCGTTTGCTGGCAACTTTATCAAACTTAGCAAATCTACTCTTTACCATTGCCGAAGCCCATAAGCTTAAAAGCACTGCAGGTAAAACAAAAATCAAATATGTAATATCAATTCCACCTAAATACATTATTCACCTCGTAAATAATTATAACACAAAGGGGACAGAGGAAAACAATTTTTTTTATTTTAAGAACAAATGAATAACTTTATCCCAAAGTGACTTATATGGCTGATAGCGCATTGGTAAATCAATCCAGTTTTTCTTTTCCAGAATGCTCTTGTAATGAGTGAAAGTCTCAAAACCTTTTTTACCATGGTAAGAACCAATTCCACTTTCGCCAAAACCACCAAAGCCCATTTCGCTTGTTGCAAGATGAACAATAGTATCATTAATACATCCACCACCAAAACGAGCTTCTTTAATAACTTTTTTAGCAAGTTTTTTGTTGTCGGTAAAAATGTATAAAGCCAGAGGAGATTCACTGGCATTTACAACTTCCAGAGCAACATCAAGATATTTGTATGTAATAATTGGCATTACAGGACCAAAAATTTCTTCCTGCATTACAGCATCTTCATAAGTAACATTATCCATAACAGTTGGAGCAATCTGCAAAGTTTCAGGATTTGATTCACCACCTGCTACAACTTTATTTTTATCAATAAGTCCTAAAACTCGGTTGAAGTGTTTTTCATTAATGATTTTACCGTAATTTGGATTTTCGAGAGGTCTGTCCCCGTACTGTCGTTTGATTTCTTTAATTACTGCTTCAACAAATTTATCCTTAATGCTCTGATGAACAAGAATATAATCTGGAGCAACACAAGTCTGACCGCAGTTCAAATATTTTCCAAATACAACACGACGAGCCGCAACACCAATGTTTGCTTTTTCGTCAATAATACAAGGACTCTTTCCGCCCAATTCCAATGTTACAGGAGTCAAATGTTCAGCCGCACGACGCATAACTTCTTTACCAACAGTTTTACTTCCAGTAAAGAAAATATAATCAAAGTGTTCATCCAAAAGGAAATTGTTTTCTGCTCTACCACCAGTAATTGTTGTTACATATTCAGGAGCAAAACATTCTTCAATCAATTCTTTAATGACTTTGGAAGTTGCAGGTGAATAAGCACTTGGTTTTACAACAACAGTATTTCCAGCAGCAAGAGAATCTACCAGAGCATCAATAGTCAAAAGAACTGGATAATTCCATGGACTCATTATAAGAGTAACACCATAAGGAGATGGCTGAATTTTACTTGTTGAATGAAAATGAACTAAAGGAGTTGGAACTGAACGAACCTTCGAAAACTTTTTAATATGTTTAATCATGTAGTCAATTTCAGAAAGACTGAGACCAGATTCACACATATAACTTTCAAAAGCACTTTTTCCTAAATCAGCTTTAATTGCGTCATTAATTTTATCAATATCCCGCTTCATTACAGACTGAAGTTTTTTCAATGCTTTAATTCTATAAGCAGGATCCAAAGTTGTACCGGTTGAAAAGAAAACTCTCTGATTTCTTACGATTGTATTGATTTCTTCTTTAGTCATATTTTTCTCCAAATCAGGCTTCTTATTTAATTGTAAATTAAGATTCCATTAATTCAAGGTAAAAATGTTCCAGTTCCTTGGCATTCCACAAAACAGGAACAGGATACAAAGGATTTGCTTCTTTATCTGCATGACGAGACATAAATGGAATATCTTCTTTTTTGATTTCTGCAAAGCTTTTTCCAATGCCGTATTTTTCGTTCTTTTCTTCAATTGCTTTTATAAATTCTTTAGCAGCAACTTCGTCACTGGCAGATTCAGAAGAAACTCCTGCAACTTTAGAAAGAATGGCAAGCTTCTTCCAGGCCTTTTTTCCGTAAGCCTTAAGTATAACAGGAAGAATAATTGCATTTGCCAGACCATGAGGAACATTGTATTTTCCACCCAAAGAATGAGCAATTGCGTGAACATATCCAACATAAGAAACAGTAAAGGCACAGCCTGCAAAGAAAGAAGCCTGCAGCATATTTTTTCGTGCATCTACATTTGTTCCGTTGAATACTGCTTCATCAAGATTTTCAAAAATCAATTTAACCGCTTCTAATGAACAGTCTCTTGTTTTTTTAGTTGTAGAACCACCAATAAAAGCTTCAACCGCATGAGTCAAAGCATCCATTCCTGTAGTTGAAGTAATTTTTGCAGGAAGGGACAGAGTAATTCTTGGTTCCATAACTGCATAACGAGGAATCAATGGGAAATCATTAATTGCATATTTTTCAGTAGTAACAGGATCTCGAATAACAGCGGCAAGAGTAGTTTCGCTTCCTGTTCCGGCTGTAGTTGGAACGGCGATAAGTAAAGGAAGTTTTTTAAATACTTTAAGAATACCTTTTACTTTACCAAGACTTGTATGAGGGCGGGCAACTCTAACACCTAACGCCTTAGCACAATCCATGGAAGAACCACCACCAAAACCAATAATAGCATCACAATTATTTTCTTTGTAAAGCTTGAGTGCTTCTTCAACATTTTCAGTTGTAGGATTAGGAACAGTTCCGTCATAAACACAGAAATCAAAATTATTGTTCGAAAGAATATTTTTTAATCCATCTAATAAACCAAGACCTGCAATAGATTTATCAGTAACAATAATGAGTCTGGATTTTTTTTCTTTTCGAAGAACTTCTGGAAGGCCTTCAAAACCGTCAATTAAAACTGGCTGACGATAAGGTAATACTGGAATAGCAACCTTAAAACAAAACTGAAATGTACGACAATAGATTTTTTTAAGTAAATTCATAATGAGTTAATTATGACATTTTTACATTAATTGTCAATATGAATTACTCTACTGAACCGTAACCGTTATAGCCGTATAAAACATTTACAGGAATTCCAGAAGCTTTGCTGACTCTTTTTATTTCTTTTAAGAAGCGTCCCTGATGCCCTTCTCCCTGGGTTACAATATGAATCATTTCGTGGAGAATTACATCGTCATGGCTGTCGTAGCGAGGAAAAAAATCATCATTCAAATAAATAACTTTTGCACCATAATCACAAACTCCATAGTAGTTGCCGCTGGTGCTTTCGCCATTAATGTCGGTGTAGGAAATCTGATTCCATTCTTCATTCTTTTTATATTGAATTGTCCAACCAATAAAATCGGACTTGTTGTTTGGGAAGTATTTATCGATTAATTCTGTGTAATGCTTGTAAATTCGTTCGGTAGTAAAACCATCAAGTTTTTGCTGTTCGGTAACAGTATTTGGATCTACCAGAACAGGATCTTTTTCTACAGGTTTATTTGTGAGAACCTGATAAATGGCAAGAATTCCAATGATAATTACAAAAAGAGCAATTTGCCTTTTAGGATTTTTTCTTCGTCTTCTGCGACGCTCTTCATATTCATAATCATCATTATTGTCATTGTAGTTATAGTTGTAATTATAAGAATAGAAACTTGATTTTTTGTTAAAAGAGAAATCATCATCTATATCATCATCATGAAATAAACCCAAAGCCCTATCCTTTTTCAAAAATTATTCAGCCTTTTCACCGTCAATAATTTTCTGCAATTCACCTTTTTTACAATATTCAATTTCAATTTTGCCATCTACTTCATTTACTTTGTAGATGTTGTAATTAGGATAATTTTCAATCAGCCAGTCATCATAAGCTGTCCAACTATCAAAAGTCGAAGTCATATTTTTTCCTCTTTTATTAATTATAGTGAAAAAAAACGCTTATGCAAGAATGCTTTTTTTCTTTTGTCTAAACTCTCTTTTTTCTATATAATCAAATCACTATGGAAGAAGAAAAAGACATAAAAACCTTTGCACGAAAGAACTCTGTCCCTATTATGCAGGAAGACGGAATTGACTTTATGCTCGAATATATTAAAGAACACAATGTTAAAAGAATTCTTGAAATTGGAACTGCCATTGGTTATTCAACAATTAAATTTGCAAAAGCAGGCCCAGATATTCAGGTTACTTCTATAGAAATTGATATCGACCGACACATTCAGGCACGACAGAATGTAAATGATTGCGGGCTTTCGGACCGTATCACTCTTATTAATGCAGATGCTTTGACCTGCGAACTTGAAGGCACTTTTGATTTAATCTTTATTGATGCCGCAAAAGCTCAGTACATTAAATTCTTTGAAAAATACAAAAATAATCTTTCGCCTGAAGGTGTGATTTTCAGTGACAACTTAAGTTTTCATGGCATGGTAGAAGACTTAAGCCTTACTCACAACTACAGTACAAAAAAGCTGGTAAAGAAAATTCAGAAGTACATTGCTTTTTTAAAAGCTAACGAAGAATTCGAAACTACCTTCTATCCATTTGGCGATGGAGTTTCAATCAGTAAAAGAAAATAACTTTTTTGAAATTTAATTGACAACATGTAAAATAAATTATATAAATACATTGCCTACTAGTTTGCTAGGTTATAACAAAACGGAGGAAAGTAAGATTCATTCTTACACAAACAAATTATGGCAAACATTTATACATCAGCAGATCAGCTTATTGGTCACACACCACTTCTTGAACTTTCCAACATCGAAAAGGAATTCAATCTTGGAGCAAAAGTAATTGCAAAGGTTGAATATTTTAATCCAGCGGGAAGCATTAAAGACCGCATTGCAAAAAAGATGCTGGATGATGCAGAAGCAGCAGGAAAATTAAAAAGCGATTCAGTAATTATTGAACCAACTTCAGGTAACACAGGTATTGGTCTTGCTTCGGTTGCTGCCGCCAAAGGTTACAGATGTATTATTGTTATGCCAGATACAATGTCCGTTGAACGCCGCCAGATTATGAAGGCATATGGTGCTGAATTAGTTTTGTCAGAAGGTGCAAAAGGCATGAAAGGTGCAATTGCAAAAGCTGAAGAACTGGCTGCTTCTATTCCAAACAGCTTTATTCCAGGACAGTTTGTAAATCCTTCTAATCCAAAAGCTCATATCGAAACTACAGGACCAGAAATTTACGAAGATACAGACGGTAAAGTAGATGCAATTGTGGCTGGTGTTGGAACTGGTGGTACAATTACAGGAATTGGAACATACCTTAAATCTAAAAATCCAGATGTTAAAGTTATTGCAGTTGAACCAAAATCTTCTGCCGTACTTTCAACAGGAGTTGCAGGTCCACATAAAATTCAGGGAATTGGAGCAGGCTTTGTTCCAGATATTCTTGATACAAAAATTTATGACGAAATTATTCCTGTAGAAAACGAAGATGCTTTTGCCACAGGAAAATTAATTGGCAAGAAAGAAGGAATTCTTGTTGGTATTTCGGCAGGGGCTGCAGTTTGGGCTGCCATTGAAGTTGCAAAACGCCCAGAATTCAAAGGAAAGAACATTGTAGTAATTCTCCCAGATACAGGAGACCGCTACCTTTCTACTCCATTGTTTGCAGATTAATCTTATAAATAAAGACTAAAAAGGGATGCCTTGTTTCCAAAGACATCCCTTTTTTAGTTTAACAAGAATTAATTATTTTTTAACTCTTGAATCGATGATGATTTCAGCAGGAATAGAATCACCATTTTTCATGTGTCTTCTACCATTGTGTTTTTTCCACCATTCATCGTCATCATCATCTGGAGCTCCTGGTTTTTTAGGATCTGCAGGTTTTGGAGTAGGTTTTACTTCAGGACGAGCAGGTTTAAATTCAGGTTTTGGAGCTTCAGGTTTAACCTGTGGTTTAGGTGCTTCAGGCTTTACCTGTGGCTTTGGAGCTCCTGGCTTAACCTGAGGTTTTGGTTCAGGTTTAGCAGGTGTTACTGCAGGCTTTGTTTCTGGCTTAAAAGGTTTTACCTGTGGTTTAGCTTCTGGTTTAGCTGGTTTGTCACATGGTTTTGTTCCAGGTTTTACAGCTGGCTTATCACATGGTTTTGTTCCAGGTTTTACAGTTGGCTTATCACATGGCTTTGTTTCTGGTTTTGAAGGTTTTTCATGTCCATGACCATATCCATGAGATACACCTTTGCCATGTTTTTTTCCGCAGAAGCAAATTTCATCCTCATCATCCGATTTGTTTTTATCTCTTCCGTATCCATTTCCTGGTTTTACTTCTTTTTTACCATTACCTTTTTCTTTTGTTACTGTAGTAGTGGTAGTTGTTGTGGTTGTAGTAGTTGTGGTTTTTCTGTCACTTTCTGGGCGGAAAGCTTTAACTTCAGCTACATAACCAGTTGTATTTGTAAAACCCTGTGCTGATGTAAAATTAATTGAACTAGTATCTGCAAAAAGTGATACTGCACTTCCTGATAATGCTGCCATAAATACTGAAAGTAAAATCTTTTTTGTCTGTTTCATAGTTATCTCCTAAAAACTATTTTTTGAAATCACCTCTCCCGATTTCTATACTAACTATAATGCAAACCCAAACCCAGTTCATGAATCTTTCCTAAGAAAAAAATAAGAATATTCTTATATTTAAAAACATTGAAAAAAACTTTTTATATGATTTATACTATAAGTAATGAAAAAGACTATCTTTTCTATATTAGTAATTTTGTTTTCTCTTTCGGCTTTATCAGGTCAGGTAAGACCAACTCGTCCGGGACAAGGACCTGCTCCTTCTCCACGACCAGAATCTGAATCTTCTCCAAGACCTGAACGACCTGATTCAAAACCTTTCAGGGGACAGAGGAAACTTTCAGAAGATGAAAATATTCCAGTATCAATTCTTTCTATTGATGCAGAAGCCTGGGGAGAAGGATACCAGATTGATATTCATTTTTCTGGACCAGTAAATCCTCAGAGTTTGAACGGAAGAACAATTACTATTAATTCACGACCTTTACCACAGAATGTAAAGATTTCTTTCAATAGAGAAGGAACTCGTGCAAGATTTTTTGTAGAGGTTTCAGAACTAAGACAGATTATATTATCAGGAATTAAAAACTTTGATGGAAATCCAATTCCACCAAAAACACAGCATTTTTAATTTCAATAAACGAACACTTACAAGGACAAAACAATGGATAAAATTTTAATTGTAGAAGACGATACAGGAATCAGCGATTTTGTAAATCTTGAACTTAAACACGAAGGCTTCGAAACAGAAGTTGCCGCAACAGGCCGCGAAGCTCTGGAAAAATTCGAAAGCTTTAATCCTGACTTAATTTTACTGGATGTAATGCTTCCTGAACTTAGTGGTCTTGAAGTTTTACGCCGTATCAGAAAAACTTCTTCAACTCCAGTTATTCTTGTAACTGCACGAGGCGAAACTTATGACCGAGTAAACGGTCTTGATGCAGGTGCCGACGACTATATTCCTAAACCTTTTGAAATTGAAGAACTTCTTGCCAGAATGCGAGCAGTTTTACGCCGTGCCACTCCAGTTGCTGCCAGTGGTCCTTTGCATCTTAAAAATCGTGATTTGGAAATGATTCCAGAAAGCATGAAAGTAATTCTTAAAGGTGAAGATTTAACTTTATCAAAAACAGAATTTATGATGCTTAAAATGTTCATGGAAAAACCAAATCAGATTTTCAGCCGTGATCAGATTATTGATGCCATCTGGGGAAAAGACCATTTTCTTGATGAAAATACAGTTGATGTTTACATTGGTTATCTTAGAACAAAAATTGACCAGCATGTAAAAGAAACTTATATCAAAACAATCCGAGGAATGGGTTATATGATGATTGATGGATCTGAAAAATGAAAAAATTCATTCATTCAGTAGCATTCCGTCTTTCATTATTATTTACACTTATTCTAACTGCAGCAGTTATTATTCTTTCAATTTCTTTCTTTTCAATGCTGTCCGCCAGTGTTCAAAGTCAGACCAACGAAGAATTAACTCTTGCTGCAGAAAACATTGAAGCAACAATCTTTTTCAATTCAATTTCCGAAGAACAAACTGCCTCTCCAACCCTTCCCTACTATTTAACTTACATTGTTTATAATGAAGAGGAAGAATTTATTGAAGGAAATGACCCTTATCTTCCACACCTGCCAGTTACGCCTTCAAAACCTCGTTCTTACTTCGAAAAGAACTTTTATCTGGACGGCGATTTGAACATTCTTTACTTTGCAAAAAAAGCAAGAATTCAAAATGAAGTACTTACAATCATGGTTGCAACAAACCTTGATACCGACTCTTCCAGCAAATTCAAAACAGAAATCCCAAAAGCAATTTTGCTTGGAATTATGCCATTACTTTTGATCTGTTTTATTGTTTCAATTTTTATGACCCGCAGAACCATGTCTCCGGTTGTAAAAATGACTGACAGTGCAAATAAAATCAGCAGTACAAATCTTGATACCCTGCTGCCAGTGTCTAAAAAAGGAAATGAACTGGATGAACTTGCCGAGACCTTCAACGATTTGTTCACAAGACTTAAAAATGATTTTGACAGAGAACGACAGTTTACCAGCGATGTTTCCCATGAATTAAAAACTCCAGTTGCAGTTATTCTGGGGCAGGCAAATCTTCTTCGCCGCTGGGGAAAAGATGATCCTACACAGCTGGAAAAATCCCTGGGAACAATCATAAATGAAACAAAATCCATGGAAGCTATCATTAATAATCTTTTACAGATGAGCCGTTTGGAAAGCGGAAGAATTCAGCCTCAGATTACAACTGTAGATGTAAAAGATTTATTTGACCGGCTTAAAGACGAAACCTTAAGTGTAAAACCAGAAACCATTATCAATTACGACCAGACAATCAATACTATGGTTCCTGGTGACATTGAACTTTTGCACCAGGTTTTTACTGTAATAGTTTCTAACAGTCTGAAGTTTGCACCTAGTCCTGCAACTTTGACCTTCAGCTGTAAACAGAATAATTCCACAACCATTATTGAACTGGAAGATAATGGACAGGGATTTGGTGAAGAAAATATTCCTCATGTATTTGAAAGATTTTATCGTGGGGATGCCGCACATACCAGATCTGCGGGCGGTTCAGGACTTGGACTTTCAATTGCAAAAACAATTATCGAATCTATGAACGGAAAGATTTCTGCCCACAACGCCACTCACAGTCCAAGTGGCGCCATGGTTAGAATTGAATTACCAAATAAAGCAAATTAAATTGTCTTACTGATAATTCCACCACCAACAATTACATTGTCGCTGTACAAAACTGCAGACTGGCCAGGAGCAACAGCTCTCTGTGGAGATTCAAAAGTAATCTTCCATGGAGTACCAATAAACTCTTCACCTTCTGCAGGAGTATATCGTTCAATCTTACATTTTACAGGTCGGCTTGCCAGACGAATCTTTACCATTGCTTCAAATGGTTCGGTTGGTTCAACATCACCAGGCCATACAAAATCATCAGCAACAAGACCATCAGAATTAAGGGCATCGTTTGGAGCAAGAACTACAAGATTATTTTTAGCATCAATTGCCTGAACATAAGCAGGATAATTCAAAGCAACTCCAAGGCCTCTGCGCTGCCCGATCGTATAATGTTCAATACCACGATGACGACCAAGAACATGACCATCCAAATCGATAATATCTCCAGGAACAGAAGGTTTATCGGCAAAAAGAACATCAAAATATTCTTCACCAATAAAATCCTGACTTTCTGCTCGTTCAGCCGCCGCAAGATTTGCTTTTCGTGCCAGCTCAAAAACTTCAGTTTTTTTCATAGTTGCCAAAGGAAATCTTACCTTTTGTAAAACTTCATCTGGCAAACGGTATACAAAGTAAGTCTGATCTTTAGTTACATCTGCAGCCCCTGCAATCATAAAAGGCCTTTTGTCACTACCAAAAACCCCTTCTTCAGGACGAACAATTTTTGCATAATGACCGGTACAGAAATAATCATATTCAATATTAAGTTTTTTGATTCCTTCCAGTAAGGCACCAAACTTAATAAAACGATTACATCTGATACAAGGATTTGGAGTACGACCAGAGCGATATTCCGATTTAAAATATTCCAGAACTTCTTTTGCATATGCCTTCTGAACATCAATTACATGATATTCGATTCCATGTTCTTCACAGAATTTTTCGCAAGCTGCAATATCTTCTGATTCTCCCGGGCTATAGCAGGCATCTTTAATAGTTTTTTCTTTATTAATAATTGGAATATTTCCATCCCACAAAGACATAGTAACACCAATTACTTTACAACCTCTTTCCTGTAAGAGAATTGCAGTCAAAGTAGAATCAACTCCTCCAGAAAGACCAACAACAACAGTGTCCCCAGCCTTTGGAAGTTCCTGTGGTATATAATTCATCTTTAGTTCCTTAATTACTTTTTCATCAAATCGGCAATAGTTATTCCGTCAAAAAACTCTGTAATCAACTTATCAAGTTTTGACCACATAGGAATTGTACGACAGTTAGCTTCTTTTTGACATTTTGCTGCGCCAGCTTCCAGACATGCAACAGGAGCCAAAGTTCCTTCTGTCAAACGAAGAATATCTCCAACCTTGTATTCTTCTGGTTTTCTGTTTAATTTATAACCGCCACCCTTTCCGTGAACAGCATCTACAAAATTATTTTTCGAAAGCAAAGTCATAATTGCTTCCATATATTTTTGCGAAATTTCCTGGCGTTCAGAAATTGCTTTTAAAGGAATTCTCTCTTCGTCTACATGTTCCGCCAGATCAATCATAACTCTAAGGGCGTAGCGACCTCGTGTTGATACAATCATTTTAACCTCGTATTACCTACTATGATACAAGGTTTATAGGAAATTGTAAATCTCTATTGCTGTCCTCGAAGTTTTCCAATTAACGCTTACTTTTTGGAAAAACTTCTGCGGTAGGATTCCGCTGATTGACTTTTTTGCTCGCGTTCCGCTAATTTTTGTTCATACTAAAACTCTGATTTTATTTTTCCTATTTTTTCTAGATTAATTTATCCAAATCGGAATCAGATAGATATTTATAATCTCCTGGAACAAGATTCAAATCCAACTCCAGCTGGCCAACCGATACTCGTTTCAGGAAAGAGATTTTATTTCCAACGGCAACAAACATTCGTTTTACCTGATGGTATTTGCCTTCGTAAATTGTTAAAAGGGCAAAATCGTGTTCAGGATTTTCTTTTACATAGGAAGAATTTTTAAGATATTTCTGAATTTCTTCTTTTGTTGGCCATTTTACAAAAGCAGGTTCACATTTAAAGCCCGCTTCATTATCTTCGGGACCAACTTCGATTCCTTCCAGAAATTGTTTTTCGATCTGGGCTTTATGTTCTGCAGTTTCCTGATGTTCCAGAATACAAAGATAGGTTTTACTTACATGAGATTTTGGAGAAATAAGGCGATGAGTCAATTCACCATCAGTAGTGAACAACAAAAGGCCTTCTGTATCCATATCGAGACGACCGATAAGATGAAGCTTATTCTGCAAATATGGAGTACGCATTGAATCATCCAGCAAATCAAAAACTGTCTGATGTTCTCCATCTTTATTTGAAGAAATTGTGTGCATTACTTTGTTCATCATAAGATAGATGTGGCCATGAAGATTAATTTCTTCACCATCTACAACAACTACATCATTTTCCACATCCAGCTGAAAAGAAGGATCATAAATTCTTTTATCGTTCACAAGAACTTCGCAGGAACGAAGCATTTTTCTAATATCTTTTCGTGAACCAAAGCCTTCGTGAGCTAAAATCTTATCTAATCTTTCCATGACTTCATTTTACAAAAAAAAATAGGGTTATCCAACAGCAAAAACCATATCAGGTCTATTGCGGATAACCCTATTCTTAAATTATTCTATTCAGAAAATTAGAACAATTTGATTTCCATACCAAGTCCACCGTAGATTGAGTTACGGTTGAATTTGATTGATGGATATTCAAAACCTTCTGTACCTTCAATTGGGAAAGTTGCAGTTGTTTTTTCAAAGTTACCAATGTATCTTGCACTTGCTACAAGACCGATAGTATCAGTAATGTAGAATTTACCATCGATACCAGCTACAGCACCCATAATAAAGCTCTTTTCTGCATAAACAGTTTTTGCCTTATCGATTGCTGCTTCAATAGAAGCTCTATCTTTTGCATCAAGGTTGAATGAGAAGTTTACACCAACACCCATACCAATTCTGAACTTCCAGAAATCAATGTTATTCCAGAGCATTACAGGAACATCGATTAACCATGTATCGAATTCCTTTGTTTCCCAGTTTTCTTTATCTTTGCCATCAGCAATTTTAGCACCAGTAAACTTGATCTGTGATTTTGTAACATCACATTCCAACAACACACCAAGACCGTTGATTAATTCAACATTAGTATAACCACCAAAGCCAAAGTCAAATTCTGAATTCATATTGAATTCCATGATTTCAGATTTAGCATCAGCCCAGTTGTTAGCCAAAGTCTTACCAATATCACCTTTTACACCAAATGAAAGACCAAGTGCAAAAGTTGAAGATGCCATAACTACAGCAGCAACAGCAATAGCAATAATTTTTTTCATTTTAATCCCCTTGAAATTAATATAATCAAAAAAAATAAAAAAACATGATTTTTATAGATGTTTTTTATTTTTTAATTGCTTCTTTAATTGCATTAAGTAAATCCTTGTATTCTGTAAAAGCAGGATACTGTGGATAATCCTTAATAATCTGTTCAGTTGAGCGGAAAAGGAAACCAGCTTTAGAAGCCTGAATCATTCCCAAATCGTTGAAACTGTCACCAGATGCAATAGTATCATAACCAATAGACTGCAAAGCTTTAACAGTTGTAAGTTTGCTCTTATCACAGCGCATTTTGTAGCCTGTAATTTCGCCATTGTCTGCAACTTCCAAAGTATTACAGAAAATTGTTGGCATGCCAAGTTTTTCCATCAATGGAGCAGCAAACTGTTCGAATGTATCGCTCAAAATAATTGTCTGACAAGTAGCTCTAAGTTCATCAAGAAATTCCTTTGCACCAGGAAGAGGATCTATCTTTTTAATAGTATCCTGAATTTCTTTTAAACCAAGACCGTGTTCTTTAAGAATAGCAAGACGATATTTCATCAATTTGTCGTAATCTGGTTCATCACGAGTAGTACGACGCAATTCTGGAATACCAACAGCATCAGCAAAAGCAATCCAGATTTCTGGAACAAGAACACCTTCTAAATCAAGACAAGTAATAATCATTTTTCTTCACCTCTTTACTTCAAAGCTTAAAACTTTGACTAGTCATACATTATTATATTTATTGAAAACTGTCAAAGAAATGACTAAAATATCTTTATTACTATTATGAAAAATACATCAACAACATCAAAAAACCGAAACACAAAAAAGGTTACAACAAAAAAAACAACAAATCGAAAAACCACCCGAAGATCAACTTCGAAAAAGGTATATATTCCAAAACAGAAAATTCTCTTAATGTGTCTTGGAGTAATTGCAGTATGTATGCTTTTGCTCTTTGTAACAAATATAATCGATTCCTCTTCCCAGCCTAAAGAATCAAAACCTAAACAGGAAACTAAAATTGAAAAACCGGTGACAGAGGAAAAAAAGAAGGAAGCAGAAAAAACAGAAGTTCCAGTACGAACCGTTGAACCTGTCACACCAAAAAAGGAAGACAAAACAGTTCAGAATAATCCAAAACCTCTTCCACCAAAAACAGAAGTTGAAATTCCTAAAAAAGAAGACAAACCAACAGAAAATAAAAAAATTGAACCACCTGCTCCACCAGCAAAACCAAAGCAGGAAAATACAACCACCATTACTCCAGAAAAAACTCTGGATTTTGGATTCCCAAAAGCAGTAAACAATGCACAGCTGGTATTTATTTTTGATGACGGTGGCCAGAATCTTTCACACCTTGAAAAATTTCTGGAGCTGCCATTCCCAATTACAGTTGCAGTTTTGCCAAGATTGACTTATTCAAAAGCATCGGCACAAAAAGTCAGAGCTTCAGGAAACGAACTCATGCTTCATCAGCCAATGCAAGCTTTGAATGCCGCAGTAAATCCAGGTCCAGGAGCTATTAAACCTGATATGAGCGAAGACGAAATTATTGCAACCCTCTTCCAGAATATCAACGAAATTGGACCAATCGACGGAATGAACAATCACGAAGGTTCTGCAATTACTGCAGATGAAGAAAAAATGGCAACTGTTCTTAAACTTGCCAGCGAAAACGGAATTTTCTTCCTGGATTCAAGAACAAATAAAGATACTAAAGTTCCATATGTAAGCCATGAATTAGGCTACAGCTATTACGAAAGAAACGGAAACTTCCTGGATAATGTAAAAACTCGCGAAAACGCATTAACAGAAATAAAAAAGAATTTAGATATTGCCAATAAAAATGGAGTTGTTATAATGATAGGACATGTTTGGTCCGCAGACTTTTTGCCTCAGCTCTTAAAAGAAATTTATCCAGAGCTTAAATCAAAAGGTTATGTAATTACAACTGTATCAAAATCCAGAGGCCAGAAAAAATAGAGGTAGAAAATGAAAGTATTAGGAATTGAATCATCTTGTGACGAAACCGCCTGTGCCATTGTAGAAGACGGAAAAACAATTCTTAGCAATGTCGTAGCAACACAGATTCCTTTTCATAAAATCTATAAGGGAGTTGTTCCAGAAATTGCCAGCCGCAAACATGCAGAATGGATTCTTCCAGTTGTAAAACAGGCCTTAAAAGAAGCAAATCTTACAATGGATGATATTGATGCAATTGCAGCCACAAACCGTCCAGGTTTAATGGGTTCCCTTTTAGTTGGATTTACCTTTGGAAAAACTCTTGCCTGGGCAACAAACAAACCTTTTATTGCAGTAAATCATATGCTGGGCCATTTGTATGCCGCACATTTAGTAAACGATATTCAGTATCCATATTTAGGACTTTTAGTTTCTGGAGGACACAGTATCATCTGTAAAGTAAACAATTATGATGATCTGGAAATTCTTGGAACAACTGTAGATGATTCAGTAGGAGAAGCTTTTGATAAAGTTTCAAAATTCTACGGATTAGGATATCCTGGAGGAGTTGTAATCGATAACCTGGCAAAACAGGGAGATCCAAAAGCAGCTCATTTCCCAATTCCAAAACTGGACGAAAAAGAACACAAATACGATGTTTCATTTAGTGGATTAAAAACAGCAGTTATTCACCAGTGCGATATGTTCTGGAACGAAGGCTACAAACATTCAAAAGAAAACATGTGTGCAGCTTTCCAGGAAACAGCAGTAAGAACTTTAACAAATAAGCTTTTTAAGGCGGTAGAAGATACAGGACTTACAACAGTTGTTGCGGGGGGCGGTGTTGCGGCTAATTCAAGACTTCGTGCAATTTTAGCAGAAAGAACAGACATTAACTGTATATTCCCTCCACTAAAACTCTGCGGTGACAACGGTGCAATGATTGCAGGAGTTGCCTACCACTTCTTGCAGAGAGGAGACCGCAGCGACTGGAACACAACAGCCTGCGCCCGAATCCCTCAGTTCAAGCGCGGCCTTGCCCAGGTTCAGCACAAAGGCAAGAAGTAGATTTCTACATTCTGTTTTTCATTTCGAAGTAAGCAAAAGGCTTGGTGTTGGTAATATCAAAACCACCACCGGCTTCAATAATAAAATCAGCAAGCCCAATAATCGAAACATCTGTGCGTACAAATCCACCAGTACACATACCCCGGGAATTGTATGAATCAAGACAGTAAGCAAAATCAAAGAATGCACCAGCCTTCAACTGCTGGAAAATCAGGAATTCACTAAAAGTAAAGCCTGTACTTGGAGTATAGAAACAAAGTTCAGTTGCAGAAGTTGTAATCATATCTCCATAAAGCGAAAGACCATTAGCACGATAGAAATCCGAAGAATACAGTTTTGTTTCAGTACCATAGCGGGCAGTTGCATATTCACCAAGAGCAAAATGCTTGAACATTACAAGATTGCTCTGGAATTCAACACCACCACCAAAATCAAAACCAGAAGGAGCAGTATCACTAACATAACCTGCATAAGCAAAAGGCTTTAAGTAAAGATAAGATGCCAGCTTGTTACCAAATTCAAATTTCATACCTGCAGTCATAAGGTAATCAGTAAACTTCCAGTTGCAGTCGTTAGTAAATTCACCAGAAGCATAAATGCCCTTAATCCATTCAGGGAAAATTCTAGGACGGAAATTCAAAGCACCAAAAGCAAAGAAATTATTCTCATTAAAATCTTTGAACGAAACTCCGTAAGAAGCAAACAAATCAGCTTTGAACACAGAAGAAGGCTGATAAGTAAAAAGCACATCTCCACGAGCCTGATCAAAAGTGAATGGGAAATTAACCTGTCCCTTAAGAATTACATCCTTCAAATCAGCAAAAACCGAAACTCCAACACCATCCATATTAAAAAGATAGCTGTCAGGTAAATCAGTAATACCAAAGAAAGGCCAGACTTTTGCACCAAAATAAGGACGAACAGAATTCATAGGTTCATTATCTGCAACCCTTTCAATCATATCGTCAGCAAGTTTAGAAGTTACACTTCGGCGCTGCAAATCAATTTTATCCCCATGAGGCGCCTTAACAAGATAAGGCATAACTTTCATAGCAGAATCGTATCCAACCTGAGTAATTTCTCCCGCCTTCTGGAAATCCATAAACGAGAAGTGTTCAACTTCGTTACGAATCAAAAGCGGATCAAAATCCATAATATCCCGGATAGCAATTCGTTCTTTTCCGATAGAGAAAGTACGATTCAAAATTACAATAGGATTATTCAGGTCTACTTTAACATCATAAAAAGCAGTAGAAACAATCAGATTAGAAGAGAAACTTCTGGCAATCTTAAGCCCCGCAATATCAACAGTACCACTATCAACAAGCTTAGTTTTAGTACCATCCTGCAAAGTATATTCAACAGGTTCCATAAAGAAGGACATAGCAAAAGCCGCATCCATAATAGATGCAAAATCCCCTTCCCCATGCCAGATCTGACGCTTACTGATAACATCTTCCGAAAGCAAAAGAACAGGAATAGCAGAATCCTTCAAATCATGACTTTCGTTTCCCAAGAGAGAATCAACAAAAGCTTCGTATTTACGAACCGAAATCATACCACCATGAACAGGCAGAACAACATCAAAATACTGACTCAAAGAAATCTTACTTACAACTTCCTCAATTTTTTCAGGAGAAAAACCATAAGCATACAAAGAACCAATAATAGCTCCCATAGAATTGGCAATAATAAAGTCAGGAACAATATTATTTTCTTCCAGAGCCTTCAAAACCCCGATATGACAAAAAGCTCTTGCCGAACCACCGCACAAAACAAGTCCAAGAGGTTCCCGCTTTTCTTCTTTTCTGATTTTTTCAACTCTTTCCCTAAAATTATCTACTCCTTCGTAAATAGGCATTGCCTGCAAAGCAACTTTAGATTCAGGATCCAGCACAGGTTTAATTTCCTGGGCCCCAACCGAAGTAGTTACCACCGCTGCCAAAATCAACGCAGCCAAAACACGATAAATATTTTTCATAGTGTTAACTCTAAAGTAAAAAAAAGAAATTTGCTAGAGAGGAAATGAAAGGGGAAAGTTTGCCGTTCCCCTTTCGGGTCGGCTGTTCCGCGGCTTACCTACGGCCGGCCCTGCGGGCTGCTACGCACCGCTACATAGCCTAACGGGGAGAGGGATTTTTACGGAACAAGAAAATATTTATGCTGCACTATAAACAGCTTTCAAGTAATCAAAAATATTCTGTCTGTAAATGTTCAAATCTGCCAAACAATCATCTGGAAGCTCTGCATACAAAGTGTTTCTGATTTCATTCTGAATAGTTGCAACTGTTGCTTCTTTATCAAAAGGACTATCCATTTCTTTAAGCAAATCTTTAATTTTTTTCAAAAGATCTTTTGATAGTTCCTTAATCTTTTTGATATCTTCTTTTGTTAAACTATCCTTGAAAAGCATATCATAGATTGTAAGCTCTTCATCACTATCAAAACCTTCACGAACATAACGCTTTTGTTCTTCGTTCATGTCTTTTACGGTCTGGAGAAGTTCTGCAAATACTTGTTCGATTACAGCCTTATCCTGACTCATATTATACGCTTCGATTACTTCGAGATAGTGTTTGTAGAAATCAATGCGATTTGGATTTTTCTTTACCATCTGTGCTAAACGGGTAGCAACAAGATCATTAATGTCATTTATTACAAGATTCTTGTTTTTTAGTTTCGCAAACTCAATGCTTAGTTTATCAAAGTCGATATTGCTGATATCAATTTTTGCATTTGGTTCTGCATCATCTGGAGTATCTTCTGTAGAAATATAATCATTCACAATTGCTTCTAACTGTTCCATTATGTCCGAAACATCTACAGGAGGCTTAGGTTTTGTAAGCTGACGATAGATTGCATTAAGTGCATCATGCTGTTCTTTTAATTCTTTTGTGATTTCAGCTTTAGTTGCATATTTGTAGAGTCTAAAGAATTCTCCAGCTTTTGTTGTAAATTCTTTTTTTACTTCAGCAGGATTAGCTACTGCATTTGCACCATTTTGAATCATTTTGATTTTTGCAAAGTTTTTTGCCTGAATCAAATCATTGAGTTCAAAGCCATGTTCATGGAGGTATTCAATTGTAATAGCACAATCTTCGTAAATAGCTGCCAGAAGTTTTTCTCTGTCTATCGTAACTTTGTGACCGTTTCCTGCATTATCCTTTCCGCTTGTTGTATAATCAATAAGAGCTTTTTCAAGAGCTGTTACAATACCAATATAATCTTCAATAAGTCCGTTCTCTTTTCCATCGTTTACACGGTTTGCACGGGCAATTGTCTGCATAAGAGTATGTGCTTGTAATGGTTTATCAAGATACAAAACAGAAAGTGAAGGACAATCAAACCCTGTAAGCCACATGGCACAAACAAAAACAATTCTGAACGGATTATCTTCATCTTTGAATTCTTTATCCAGTTCCCTATCCATCATCTTTTTGCGATATGGAATAATATCAATGTCATGTTTCTGGAAATATTCTACTTCGCCTTGCTCCTGACTGATGACTACACACATTTCTGTTTCTTTCATCCATGTGATTTTAGCCTGTTTTTCCTGTAATTCCTGTTCTGAATCACAATCTTCTGCATCCTTTTCCAGTTCTGCAATCTTATCATTCCAGTATTTCTGACAGAGCTCCATCATCTGAACGCTTGTAAGACGATCAACCGAAACAAACATTGCTTTACCAGCCTGCCAGACTTCTGAATAATGATTTACAAAATCCCTTGCAATTTTATCCAGACGCTTTGGATTACGGATAATATGTAATTCCTGCTTAATGAGATTTTCAACTTTAGTGCGCTTTTCTTCATCATCAATTTGTTCAATTGCTTCAAGAAGTCTGTCGTTGATTTCAGGATTATCAAGAACTAATTTATCTCCACGGTTTTCATAATAAAGAGGAACTGTTGCTCCATCATCAACTGCACGTTTAAAATCGTAAATAGAAACATAATCACCAAAAGTACGCTGTGTAATATTATCAAAACTGAAAAGTGGTGTTCAAGTCGGAGGCCAAGCGG